>JAVVVP010000037.1:0-21425 GCA_036652575.1 Bacteroidaceae bacterium | reverse complement strand
TCGCTTGATGGATTGCGGTGGGATTACCCATTGCTTTATGCGATGCCACAACTTGATGCCATTGCGCGCGATGGGGTGAGTGCACGAATGAAGCCTTGCTATCCCGCTTCTACGTATCCCAACCATTATTCTATTGCAACGGGGTTGTATCCTGACCATCATGGTATTGTGAGCAATACGTTTTGGGACAAGAAAACGGATACTCTTTTTTCGTATATGGATACGCTGACTCGCAACAATCCTGCCTATTATGGTGGTGAACCGATTTGGAATACAGCGGAGCGGCAGGGCTTGAAAACCGCTACTCTTTATTGGGTAGGAGGCGGATTGAATACGCCCGATAGCCTGAAAGCGTATCATCTAAAATGGATCTCGAAAAAACGAATGAAAATGGACGCGCGCGTGGACTACGCTTTAAAACTACTTGCCAAGCCAGAACGAGAACGTCCGCGTCTCTTGATGCTTTATATGGAGCAACCCGATGTTGCAGGTCATCAGTACGGACCTCATCATGAGGTGACAGGCGCTGTAACGCATTATTGCGATAGTATGGTGGGAAAATTGCGCGCAGGTATCAAGAAACTTCCGTTTGCTAAAAACGTAAACTTGATTATTCTGTCCGATCATGGAATGACGAAGGTGTCGGGAGCGCGAAGAATATACTTAGATGAATATGTGCCAGCGCGTTGGATAGAGCGTTCCGTGGGTCATTCGCCTACTTTTATTTATGCAAAGCCTCACTGTGCCGATAGCATTGAAACGGCTTTGCGAGCGGCACCTCACCTCCATGTTTGGCGCAGAAACCACCTTCCCATTTCTTTGCACTATGGTATGAATTCTCGTGTCGGAAACATTGTTGTTGCTCCCGATTTGGGTTGGCTGTTTATCGATACTTATCGCAAGCGTGATGCCAAGGGTGCTTTGTGTTCTAGCAAAGAGCAGGACTACAAAACGAAAGGGGAGCATGGCTATTATCCTTGGAATACGGATATGCAAGTGCCTTTTTGTGCGTGTGGACCTGATTTCAAAAAGGGTTATCGCTCTGCGGGTTTTCTGAATATAGATGTGTATTCGCTTCTGGCCTATCTATTAAATATAGAACCTGCACAAACGGATGGAAACTTTGAACGCGTGGCCGATATGATAAAGGAAGAAGAAACGGGGCAGTAGAAAAGGAGTGGAGACCTCCCATCGGTCTTGACTATTCTAAAAGGATGCTTTTTTTATCTGGTTACCCCATCCCGTTTGTCCCGCTTCCTTTTTCTACCTCGCGTAAGAGGACCATTTCTCTTTGAGACTCTTTCTTTTTTATGGCGACAACGTTGTGTTTCTAAAGCGCTCTAATCCACTATCAGGATAATACACTTTCGCAGGTCTCTTTTAGGTTGTTGTGGAATGTTATTTGCTTAAAAAGAATAAAGCAATCTCAAATTTTCTCTCTTTTCTGCTCGTTGCCAATCGCTGAGAATCGCGTGAAGTTCACCGCTATCTCCCTCGAGCAGCAAGAGAAGGATAACTATCCCTGGACTTTTTTTAATTAGATGCCGCTTTTTGAAAACGATCCCAGGACTTGTTCACTTTTTTGCTGCTTCGCGAATGCGCATTTTCGAGCCAAAAAGCGCAACTAGAGCGTGAGAATGTAAACAAACTAAAAGAAAGCACCATCTTAAGGGGTTTATATCTTAAAGTTTGTTTTTGCATTTCCGCTTTGTCGTTTCAAAAATTCTTTTTCTCCGTCTTTTTTTCGCTCGTTGCAGCTGGAAGACAACGCAAAAAGGTTCTCGAAGAAGGTGTATTTTGTTAGTAATATTTAAGAAAGTGCTGTAACCCTTCAGTCTTCTCCTCCTTTGGTCTGACGGGTTTCAGTATCCACGTAGTATTTCAAAAATTTGAATCCTTAAAGGGCCAGCCACATCGCATCTATGCTGTGTTAAAGTAGGGCTAAAATTTAGTTCGCTGATCACACGCTTTTTAATTTGCTATTGCGCTCACTTCCTCGTATCTTTAAATAAGATACTCACGCTCGGCAATTTCAAATTTTAAAAAGACGAGCTTTTTAATTTGCTATTGCGCTCACTTCCTCGTATCTTTAAATAAGATACTCACGCTCGGCAATTTCAAATTTTAAAAAGACGAGCTTTTTAATTTGCTATTGCGCTCACTTCCTCGTATCTTTGTACCTCTAATAATAAAGCTATGCAAGATTTCGTACACCTACACGTACATACACAATATTCCATTCTGGATGGACAAGCAAGCGTTTCACGCCTTGTGGACAAAGCCTTGAGAAATGGCATGAAAGGTATGGCGATTACCGATCATGGAAATATGATGGGTATCAAGGAGTTCTTCAACTATACAAATAAGGTGAAAGGGAAAGCAAAAGATGAATTGAAAAAATTTATCGCGAAACGCGCTGCTCTTGAAGCAAATGCCTATACACCCGTTCTGGATAAAAACGGAAAAGACCCTGATAGCGGAAAAACAAAAGAACAACTACTTGAGGAATGCCAAAGAGCCATTGATGAAAATCAACGGGTGATGGACTTTAAACCAATCTTTGGTTGCGAAATGTACGTGGCTCGTCGCACCATGAAGGATCGCGAGGGAAAGCCCGATCAAGGAGGATGGCACCTTGTGGTGCTCGCGCAAAACGAAGTGGGTTATCACAATCTTATTAAACTAGTGTCGAACGCTTGGACAGATGGCTTCTATATGCGTCCACGTACGGAGCGTGCACAACTAGAGAAATATAAGGAAGGGCTTATCATTAGTTCTGCTTGTATCGGTGGAGAAGTTCCCAAAAAAATACTTGCTGGACAAATAGAAGACGCAGAAGAGGCGGTGAAATGGTATAAAAAGACGTTTGGCGATAATTATTATTTAGAGCTGCAACGACACGAAGTACCTCCTACCGCAGAACGTGCCAATAGAGAAACCTTCCCCTTGCAACAACGTGTGAACACGGTTCTTTTAGAACTGTCAAAGAAGTATCAAGTGAAACTTATTTGCACGAACGATTCGCATTTTGTGGATGAAGAAAACGCAGAAGGCCACGACCGCCTCATCTGTCTCTCTACGGGTAGGGATTTGACCGACCCCACGCGTATGCTTTATTCAAAACAAGAGTGGTTTAAGACGCGTGAAGAAATGAATGTCGTGTTCTCCGATGTGCCAGAAGCATTAAGTAATACGTGTGACATTTGCGACCGTGTGGAAACGTATAGCATAGACCACGGTCCTATTATGCCGAACTTTGATATTCCTGTGCATTTTGGTACAGAGGAAACCTATAAACAGAGCTATACCGAAAAAGAGCTTTTCGACGAGTTTACGCAAGACGAAAATGGACGGGTCGTGGTGGACGAAGAGACCGCTCTTTCCAAAATAAAGAAACTCGGAGGATACGAAAAACTCTATCGCATAAAGCTAGAAGCCGACTATTTAGCGATGTTAGCTTACAAAGGAGCGGAGCTACGTTACGGCAAGCCGTTGAGTAAGGAGGTGGACGACCGTATCCGCTTTGAATTGCACGTGATGAAAACGATGGGTTTCCCTGGTTATTTTTTGATTGTGCAGGATTATATCAATGCCGCCCGTGAAGAATTGGGTGTATCGGTAGGTCCAGGGCGTGGATCGGCGGCAGGTTCGGTGGTGGCTTATTGTTTAGGTATCACGCTCGTTGACCCTATTAAATACGATTTGCTGTTCGAACGTTTCTTAAACCCAGACCGTATCTCACTCCCCGATATAGATGTGGACTTCGATGATGACGGGCGCGGGAAAGTGCTGAAATGGGTAACCGATAAGTATGGTGCAGAAAAGGTGGCGCACATCATTACGTATGGCACGATGGCAACGAAACTTGCCATAAAAGACGTGGCACGAGTCGAAAAGTTGCCATTGGACGAAAGCAACCGACTTTGCAAACTGATTCCCGACAGATTGCCAGAGGTGAATGGAAAGTCGCCAAAAATGAACCTCCTCAATGCCATTCAAGCCATACCCGAATTGCGCGAAGCCGAGACCTCGAATAGCATTCTCTTATCCGACACCATCAAATACGCTAAAATGCTAGAAGGCAACGTACGAAATACGGGGGTGCACGCTTGTGGCTTTATTATTTGTAAAGACGAAATTTCCGACCACGTCCCCGTGAGCACTGCCGATGACAAGGAAAGCGGTGAAAAACTCCGGTGTACGCAATACGAAGGTAGTGTGATCGAAGAAACGGGACTTATCAAAATGGACTTTTTGGGATTGAAGACCTTGTCCATCATCAAAGAAGCGTTGATCAATATCAACGAAAGCTTAGGTTTGAAAATAGACATCGAGAAGATTGATATAGAAGACTCCGCCACCTTTCAGCTTTATTGTGACGGATTGACCATCGGTACGTTTCAGTTTGAAAGTGCAGGTATGCAAAAGTATTTGCGAGAGTTGCAGCCCTCTACGTTTGAGGACCTTATCGCGATGAATGCACTGTATCGTCCAGGACCGATGGCGTATATTCCGAGTTTCATCGCTCGAAAGCATGGTAGAGAGCCCATTACCTACGACTTGGACTGCATGGAGAAGTACCTGAAAGATACGTATGGCATCACCGTGTATCAAGAGCAAGTGATGCTTCTGTCTCGTGAAATCGCCAACTTTACACGCGGTGAGAGCGACACGTTGCGCAAAGCGATGGGAAAGAAACTGATAGACAAGTTGAACCATATGTACCCCAAGTTTGTGGCAGGTGGTAAAGCCAATGGGCACGATGAGAAAACCCTCGAAAAAATATGGAATGACTGGCGCGCGTTTGCCTCGTATGCGTTCAACAAGAGTCACGCGACATGCTATTCGTGGGTGGCGTACCAAACGGCCTATTTGAAAGCGAACTATCCTGCTCAGTATATGGCCGCCGTGATGAGCCGAAGTTTAGCAAACATTACCGACATTACGAAACTGATGGACGAATGCAAGGCGATGAACATCAATACGCTTGGACCCGACGTGAACGAGAGCGTGCTCAAATTTGGTGTAAACCACTCGGGGAATATTCGCTTTGGACTGGGTGCAGTGAAGGGCGTGGGCGAGGCGGCGGTACTTGCCATTATCAAAGAGCGCAAAGAAAAGGGACCATTTACCAGCATCTATAATTTTGTGGAACGCGTTAACTTGAGTGCCTGCAACAAGAAAAGCCTTGAAAACCTTGTGCTTGCGGGAGCCTTTGATGGTTTTAAGGAACTATGTAGAGAGCAATTCTTTGCAGAAAACACCAAAGGGGAAAACTTTATAGAACAAATCTATCGTTACGGCACCCGCTTTCAGTACGACATCTTAAATGCTCAGACCTCTCTATTTGGAGATGATGAAGCGGTTGAGATTGCAAAGCCCGAAGCCTCTAAATACTACGAACCTTGGAGCGACCTGGTAAGGCTCAATAAAGAGCGTGACCTTGTAGGCATTTATATATCGGCACATCCTTTAGATGAATATTCGGTGGTGGTAGAAAATGTATGCAGTATGCGGGTGGCAAATCTAAATGATTTGGAACCGTTGGCAAATCGCGATGTCACGTTAGGAGGAATCGTTACCTCCTTGCGCGAGGGGCAAACGCGTAAAGGAAGTCCTTTTGGTGTTGTCACCATAGAAGACTACGAAGGTTCTGGCGAAATATTCTTGTTGGGGCAGGATTGGGCCGCTTGGCGAAACTATATGGTCATCGGGAATAGTCTGTTTATTACAGCGCATGTAGAAGCGCGCCGATGGGACCCCTCGAAGTTCGATTTGCACATAGCTAAAATTGAGTTTCTGAATGATGTGAAGGACCATATTGTCAAAAAACTCACTATCAACATTCGTCTAGATTCGCTCGATGCAAAACTCTCAACAGAACTAGCTACTGTTATTTGCGAAAGTCCAGGCAGCACAGAACTCTATATAAATGCAATTGATATAGAAAAGCAAATGACCGTAGCTTTACGTTCAAGGACGAAAAAGGTTTCCGTTAAAAAATCATTAATCGCATATCTTAAAGAGAATTCTGCATTAGAGTATAAAATAAATTAGTATATTTGTATCAAATAAGAACGAATAATCCCTATAACCCTATGGAAAGAGAAATTACAGACCAAAATTACGAGAGCATTGTAGCAGAAGGCAAACCAATTGTGTTAGATTTTTTTGCTACATGGTGTGGTCCTTGCAAAAAGATAGGACCTTTTATCGAAGAGTTATCTAATGAGTATGCAGAACAAGTCATTGTTGGTAAGTGTGATGTAGATGAGAACAACGAATTGTCTGTAAAATTCGGTATACGCAGTGTGCCAACCGTACTGTTTATAAAGAATGGAGAAATTGTTGATAAAGCGGTTGGTGCTGCTCCTAAGAGCACGTTTGAAGACAAACTTAAAAGTATGTTATCATGAGTAACCTTGACGACGAACTCCTGAAAGATGCTGAAGACGATGCTAAAACCGTAGCGTTTATTCAGAACTATTTGCCACAAGAACTAAAAGAGAAATTCTCGGAAGACCAAATTTACTATATCCTTGATGTTATTGTGGAATACTATGCTACAAGTGGAGTGTTGGATGCAACGCCCGATAAAAATGGCTACATAGATATTGATGCAGAAGCCATTACCGCTTATGTAGTAATGAAAGCAAGGGATGAAAAGATGGGTACCTTTTTACCCGAAGAAGTACTCTTTATTGTTCAAGGCGAAATGGAATATGCCGAACAATACGGTGAGGAATAAAACTTCTTCCTATTGATTTAAAAGAAGCGGAACTATCTATGTAGATGGTTCTGCTTCTATTTAGGAGGTGTTGAGTCTGTTTCCTCAAGTTTTAGCAAAGAGATGGAGCTAAATTGGAAAAAAAGAGTTTCCTTTGCACTCTTAAGAACAAGAAAAACCTACATATATCATTATGTTAGAAATAAAGAATTTATGTGCCTCCATAGAGGGCAAGCAAATACTAAAAGGCATTAATTTAACGATTGCCGATGGTGAAGTTCACGCAATAATGGGGCCAAACGGCTCAGGAAAGAGCACGCTTAGCAATGTACTTGTAGGGCACCCTTCCTATACCGTAACCGATGGCACGGTCACGTTTAATGGTAAAAACCTTCTTGACCTAGCACCCGAAGACCGTTCGCACGAGGGTATCTTCTTGTCGTTTCAAACACCGATTGAGATACCAGGTGTAAGTATGGTGAACTTTCTGCGAGCTGCGATCAATGCCAAACGAAAATATCATGGGCAAGAACCGATGAGTGCGGGCGAATTTCTGAAACTGATGCGCGAGAAACGAAAAGTGGTAGAACTGGACTCTAAATTGGCGAATCGTAGTGTGAATGAGGGATTTAGTGGTGGCGAGAAAAAGCGGAACGAGATCTTCCAAATGGCAATGCTCGAACCCACACTAAGCATTCTGGACGAAACGGATTCAGGGCTTGATGTAGATGCCTTACGCATTGTGGCAGATGGTTTTAATATGCTGCGTGCGCCCGAAACGAGCGCCATTGTCATTACGCATTATCAGCGGATGCTCGACTATCTAAAGCCCGATGTGGTGCATGTTCTGATAGACGGCCGCATTGTTAAAACAGGAGGTCCAGAACTTGCCAAAGAAATAGAAAGTCGGGGCTTCGACTGGGTCAAAGCAGAATTGAACGCATAACAATCCATCAGAATGGCAAGTGAACAACAATATATAGACCTCTTTCAAAACAATGCTGCACTTATCAACGCGCAGAGCGCAGAGGTACTCAATGCTCCGCGCAAGGCTGCTTGTGCGGATTTTTGTCGGTTGGGTTTCCCGACACGGCGAGTGGAGCGTTACAAATACACGGATGTCAAGGCTGCTTTTGCACCCGACTACGGAGTAAACCTAAAGCGTCTCGATATACCCGCGAACCCGAACGATGTGTTTCGGTGCAATGTGCCCAATATGAGTACGTCACTCTATTTTGTAGTAAACGATGCTTTTTACGATAAAGCGCTACCCATCGCCTCCCTTCCCCAAGGCGTACAAGTATGCTCTCTTCGTGAAGCCGCTCAACGTATGCCACAACTCGTGGGCAAATATTATGGTCAACAAGCGAACAGTGCAGAGGATGCCATCACGGCTCTAAACACGATGCTGGCACAAGACGGACTGTTTGTTTATATACCCAAAGGCATAAAGGTTGATCGCACCTTGCAGATTGTGAATATTCTGCGTGCAGACTTCGATCTAATGGCGAATCGTCGAGTGCTTATCGTATTGGAAGAAGAAGCCGAGGTGTCTTTGCTCTTTTGTGACCACGCGGTAGATAACCATAACTTTCTGACGACTCAGGTAGCCGAAGTGTTTGTGGGAAAAGGAGCGCAACTCCAACTCTACTCCATAGAGGAAACGCATGTCAAGAACACGCGCTTTGCCAATACCTATCTAGAGCAAGCAGACAATAGTACATTAGAAATGAATACGATCACGTTGCACAATGGCGTAACGCGTAACCGTACGGACGTTGTCATAAAGGGCGAAAATGTTCAAACCGCGGTGTATGGTTGCGTAGTAGCCGATAAAAAACAGCACGTGGACAACAACGCGCTGATAGACCATCAAAAAGGCGGAGGCAAGAGTCACGTGCTCTATAAATATGTGCTGGATGACAAAGCGGTGGGAGCCTTTGCGGGACACGTGTTGGTGCGTAAAGATGCACAACATACTGAAAGTCAAGAAACAAATGCCAATATTTGTGCTTCGCCAGATGCAAGAATGTTCACGCAACCGATGCTCGAAATCTATGCTGACGACGTGAAATGCAACCATGGTAGCACGGTTGGTCAACTCAACGACTCCGCTTTATTCTATATGCGTCAACGAGGCATTCCGTTGGGCGAAGCTCGATTACTTTTACAACATGCCTTCGTAAACGAAGTGATTCGGCTCGTGGCGTTAGCACCTCTTCGCGAACGACTGAGCCATTTAGTAGAGATGCGTTTTCGAGGAGAATTGGAGAAATGCAAAGGGTGCGGAATGTGTAAATAAAGAAAAGAAGAAATGTACGACATAACCCAAATAAGACAAGATTTTCCGATCTTAAGTAGGAAAATATATGGTAAGCCTTTGGTCTATTTAGACAACGCTGCCACAACCCAAAAGCCTCGTTGTGTGATCGATGCAATGGTAGATGAATACTATTCGGTGAATGCGAACGTACATCGTGGTGTCCACTTCCTTTCACAACAAGCTACGGAACTTCACGAAAATGCTCGTGAAACCGTGCGTCACTTTATCGGAGCGAAATCTACCAATGAAATTGTTTTTACGCGTGGTACAACGGAAAGCTTGAACCTTGTTGCGACAACGTTTGGCGAAAGCCTGCAAGAGGGCGATGAGATTATCCTTTCTACGATGGAGCACCATTCCAACATCGTGCCTTGGCAGATGCTTCGCGATCGCAAAGGTATTGTACTGCGTATCATACCGATGACGGATCAGGGAGAACTCGTACAAGAGGAATACGAAAAGCTCTTCAACAAACGTACCCGTATGGCTTGCTTCACACACGTAAGCAATGTGCTCGGTACGGTGAACCCCGTCAAGGACATGGCCGTTATTGCTCACGCTCACGGTGTGCCAGTCTTGGTGGATGGCGCACAGAGTGTGCCTCATTTTGCGGTAGATGTGCAAGACCTTGATTGCGATTTCCTTGTGTTTAGTGGTCATAAAATTTATGCGCCAACAGGTATCGGCGTACTTTACGGAAAGGAAGCGTGGCTCGAGAAACTACCTCCTTATCAGGGAGGTGGCGAAATGATTTCAACGGTAAGTTTTGAAAAAACGACTTATGAGGGGCTGCCTTATAAGTTTGAAGCAGGCACACCCGATTATGTTGGTACACACGCCCTCGCCACCGCGCTCCACTATGTGTCGGCTCTCGGTATGGATACCATCGCAGCTCACGAGCAAGAGCTTACCCGTTACGCCATGCAGCAAATGGCAAAAATAGACGATCTACGTCTCTTTGGTGAAACAAGTGGCAAAGATGCGGTCGTCTCCTTTCTGGTCGGAAAGATACATCCTTTGGATATGGGAACACTTTTGGACCGTCTCGGTATTGCCGTACGTACGGGACATCATTGCGCACAACCCTTGATGCAACGTCTCGGTATAGAAGGCACGGTGCGTGCTTCGTTTGCGCTCTATTCCACGAAAGAAGAAATAGACCTCCTCGTTGCGGGCATCGAGAAAGTGCGTAAAATGTTTTAATCTCTCCTCTCGTGATTCCAAAAACGGTTCTATCAAAGAAAAAAATAAAAGATGCTACTTCCCTATTATCATAAAGAGCTTATAGAAGCAGGATGCGATGAGGCTGGACGAGGCTGTTTGGCGGGTAGCGTATATGCGGCGGCAGTTATTTTGCCAAAAGATTATCAGAACGAGCAACTCAATGACTCCAAACAACTTTCAGAAAAGAAACGCTATGCACTTCGTCCCGAAATAGAGCGGGATGCCATTGCTTGGGCTGTGGGAATCGTCACAGCAGCAGAAATAGATCAAATAAACATTCTGAACGCGTCTATTCTTGCCATGCACCGCGCCATTGACCAATTGAAAATAAAGCCAGAAGCCCTTCTCATTGATGGAAATCGCTTTAAGCCATATAAAGCATTACCTGCTATCACCCTCGTAAAAGGGGATGGCAAATACCTAAGTATCGCCGCCGCTAGCATTTTAGCAAAGACCTATCGTGATGATTATATGAAAGCCCTCCACGAGTCTTACCCTTGTTATGCGTGGAATAAGAATATGGGTTATCCTACGAAAGCGCATCGCTTGGGGATAGAGCAATGCGGTGTGTCACCCTACCATCGTAGAACGTTCAACTTGCTTGGAGACGACAACTCATTAACGTTCGACTTTAAAGAATAAAACAAATACCGCTATAAAGAATGATGCGTTACCTACTTTACTTATTATTAATCCTTATCCCCCTACAAATGGATGCAAAGAAAAAGGACACACGCCAGCGCGTGGCGTTAGAAACCAATAAAGGGACAATTGTAGTAGCCCTTAGTGATTTAACACCGCTTCATCGCGATAACTTTATCAAGCTCACACAAGAAGGCTTTTTTGATGGTTTACTCTTCCATCGAGTGATCGAAGACTTTATGATACAAGGGGGAGACCCTGATTCAAAAGAGGCACCAACCAACAAACGCCTAGGCGAGGGAGGACCCAATTACACGTTACCCGCTGAAATTCACGTGCCCGAACTCTATCATCATCGTGGCGCTTTGGCAGCAGCTCGCGAAGGCGATGACGTGAACCCTGAGAGGCGGTCTAGTGGATCACAGTTTTATATCGTATGGGGTAAAACGTTTTCACAACGGACGATCGCAGAAGCTCAGGCTCAATTAGATCAAATGACAGCGGGCGAAATCAGACTAACGCCCGATCAATGTGTTGATTACGAGACACGTGGAGGCACGCCTCATTTGGATGGGCAATATACAGTATTCGGCGAAGTGGTAGAAGGGCTTCACCTGATTAAAGCCATTCAAAAAGTAAAAACAGACCGAAACGATCGCCCGATAGAAGATGTAAAAATAAGAAAAGCATCTTTGGTAAAGATTAAATAACAGAGCAATAAAAACTTTTTTTGAAATTAGATTTTTCGTTGTGGCTATCTTTCCGTACTTTTGCAAATCTAAAATCATATAAGAGCGTAGTTTACCATGCAAAAGTATTCCTTGTTTTTTATTTTACTGATATGCGGAACTTTTGCTTCGTGTATACAGGATGAAGCCCCCAATGCGGAGTGTGATATACAGCGAGCACTGCTACGCGTTCAAAATCCAATTGATTTTTTTTATTCGCAAGCCGATTCTGTTCAAACGGTAACGTCGGCAGATAGCGTTATCAATTTCGAAGTACGACTGGGTGCAGATGTAACCGCTTTATCGCCTCAATTTCAACTCACCGAGGGAGCTACCATCACGCCAGCCAGCGGTAGCCTTCATGACTTTAGTAAAGGTTCTGTGCACTATACGGTACATGCACAAGACGGACGGTGGAGTAGGACCTATAAAGTAAAAGTAAGTCCTATAAAAACCGACACGATAGTTGCCGACCGAGTGTCTTATACGTTTGGTTTCGAAGAATTTGCATTAGAACCAGCAGAGGCTAAATACTATTATTGGTTAGAGGAGGGAAACAAAAACTATTGGGCTACTGGAAATCCAGGTTTTAGTAGGAGCCGTAGTAGTGCGTTGCCCGATGAATATCCTAGCATACCATTACGCGAGGGCGTTTCTGGAAACTGTCTACAGCTCACAACACGAAGTACGGGAGGCTTTGGCGTGATGGTCAATATGCGGTTAGCAGCAGGAAATGTGTTTGTTGGATCCTTCGATGTATCGCAAGCTCTGAAGGACGCAATGCTTGCCACTTGTTTTGGGAAACCCTTTACGCAAGTTCCGATTCGTTTAAAAGGTTATTACAAGTACACACCGGGAAAAAATTATCAAGATCGTGACGGACGTATTTTAGCAGACAAGACGGATAGTCTCGACATCTACGCGGTCTTCTATCGCAACACCGATGAACGCGGCAACAATATTGTACTGAATGGGAATGACATTCTTACAAGCCCGTATATTGTCTCGGTAGCACGTATAGAGAATGCAGGGACACCGACCGAGTGGCGAGAATTTAATTTGCCTTTCCATTATCTGGATAACCAGATCGATGTAGCACGTTTGAAAAATCGCGGTTATAGTTTAGCCATTGTATTTTCATCTAGTATCAAGGGAAATCTTTTTTGTGGTGCCATAGGCAGTACCCTTCTTATTGATGAAGTAACGTTGATATGTAATAAAGATGAAGAATAAAGCGTGTCTTATCTGGATGTTCCTGACATTCGCAATCACCAGTGCAAGTGGTGATGCCTACGATGATTGGGGTCCAAAGAACAAGAGTGGTTTCGGTTACTATGCACGTATCGGTTACGTCCTTGGTGGTACCGCCCCTTTGCCGATACCCAGCGAAATACGTAGAATCTCTACGTTTACGCCTGATGGAGGTTTGATGTTTGGCTTAGATGGCTTCAAAATGCTAGATAAATATTGGGGCATTCTGATTGGCGCTCATATCAGTCCCGAAGGGATGAAGACAAAAGCAGATGTAAAGAATTATCATATCGGCATCACACAGGATAATAATTATTTAACAGGTTATTACACAGGTACCAACAAGAACAACGTTTCGCTACTTGCTCTAACCATTCCCATCGAAGTGATGTACCGTGTTACGCCTCGTTTAACTTTACGGGGCGGTCCGTATTTTCAGCTGCTTCTGGATCGCACATTCGAGGGGAGTGTCTACAATGGTTATTTACGAGAAAACACCCCTACGGGGCAAAAAATAGAAATATCGGCGAACAATCCTGCTGTTTATGATTTTGCAAAGGAGATGCGTAAAACGCTTTGGGGCGTAGAGGTGGGTGCAGACTGGAAAGTGATGAAGAAAATGTCTATATTTGGGCAAATCGATTGGGGGATGAACGGAATCTTTAGAAATGGTTTTGAAACCATTGATTTTACAATGTATCCCATCTTTATGACCGTAGGAATCGCTTTGGCTTATTAAAATAGTATTTATTAAATAGAAAAAATTATGAAGAAAAAATTACTCACAGGAGTGGCAATGCTACTCGCCATAACAAGTATGGCACAAGGAAAATTCCAAATTGGGAACAGTGATTTTGAAACAACTTGGATAGGCATAAATGAACCAGGAAATGGATGGAATAGCTTTCCTTCTGCAACAGGCACCTTCGCAGGATTCGCAAAAGGCCTAAGTGCCCCTACTACTACAAAATTAAGCAGTGGTTACAACAACAGCGCTACCGCAGTAAATTTGAAATCAATGTTTATAAAGATCGCGAAGACCAATGCCAATGGCAATTTAACGACTGGTATCATCAATATGGGCTCGTCTAAGCCAACAGATGCCAAAAATTACAATTTCACAAAACGTGATGATCCAGCTCATAGTTGTCTTTTTGCGGGTCGTCCTGACAGTGTGGTTTTCTATGCAAAGTTTTTCCCTAGTGCTAAAACGGTGGAAGGACAAGGTAACTTTATTTTACATGGTGACATCGATTATAAAGATCCACACGAGACCGCTGAGAATGAAGCGGCTTATAAAGTAGCACAAGCACAAGTGACTATTCCTGCTTGTAGTGAATGGACACGTATGTCTAAACCCTTTACATACGCCACAACTGCAACTTCTGAAACGTCTCGTTATATGCTTGCTTCGTTTACTACGAATCCTATTCCTGGTGCTACCGCAGGCGACTCTCTTTGCTTAGACAACGTGGTCTTTATCTATAATTCAGCTCTTTCTAGCCTTAAAGTAGGAGGAACCGCAATTGTCGATTTCCAAAAGAACAAATACGACTACACCGTAGCCCAAGCCTATCAAGATGGTTGCGTCACGTTCGAAAAAGACGGCATAGGTGCAACAACCATTGATTCGTATGATCGTGCAACAGGATGCTACACGCTACAAGTAAAAGGGGAAGACATCTCTGTCAATGCAGACAATTACAAGACGTACAAAATTCATTTTACACCATCAGCTTCGGAAGAAACGTTCACAGACAATTTGATTGTAACAATTAACGGCGTGAGTGCGCCAGCACAAAGGAAAGACATAAAGAAAAGTGCGATCACCAGTAACACTTGTACTTTATCCCTCAATAACTTTCAGATGTATATGGGAACCGACGTTATGAATATTGGCGACATCATATTACCAAACGTAGAGATGACCGCTGGAACAAATGATACGATTGTGTACAAAACAACGCAAACGATTCGCATCACTTCTTCTGATCCTAATGCGATGGGACCTATGTTAGGTGACGTACCCGTTGAGCTTAGTGCAAAATCAAAAGGAAACAAGCTCATTGCTTCTATTGACATTAATTTGGAAACAATGCATCAGATCGTAAAAGTAACGTTCGGAGCAGAGGATCCCTCCTCGATTGAGAAACTACCCATAGACAAGAAGGATATTCCTTCTACTATTTATACGATGAGTGGTATAGAGGTGAAAACAAATGGAACTTTGAAGAATTTACCAAAGGACATTTATATCATAAATGGTCAAAAGGTACAAGTGAAATAAGTCGATATAACAGACGGCGATATAGAAAGAGTGCACCGATATCTTGTTGTCGGTGCACTCTATTTATACCTAGAAAGAAAGACATGGCAGTAGGCGGAGAAACCTCGTGTTTACCTAGAAAGTCCTCCCCCTAAAATAGCGACTGTAGCTCCGTACGACAGAAAGATGCCCCCTCTCCACGCTTTTGTTTAGGAGGAATACGTCCCGCTTTTTAAAGTTTTTATACGATGTAGGAGCGTTCCCTTTCCTTTTTTTGCTGACAATCCTATTCTTTCGATTTTTATTCTTACATTTGCACAGCTTATATTTATACAGCTTTATGAAAAGAAATAAATCAAGAAGGTTAATAAACGAAAGAAAGAGAAGTGACGAGGCTTCTTTTTCGTGTTACTCGATCTATTTATTTTATGAAAATAGTAGCTTTGATTTAAAAGAAAAATCCGATGCAGAAACGACGAAAGACCTCTTCATGAGGCCTTCTTATTTAAAGGGATCGATATAATATCAAGACCATTTTAATCTATTCAACAAATTAAAATTATGGAAAAAACATACAATCACTTTTTAAGTATCAGGAAGCCTATTTATATGCTTCTTTTGGGCGTTCTTCTTGGAACGATAACCACCACCTTTGTTCATGCCCAACGAGTTGCGTTTAAAACCAATGCGCTCTATTGGGCTACCTTATCGCCCAATATAGGCGCAGAGTTGCGTCTCTCTCAACATTTCACGGTGGGTATGGGCCTTGTGGGTAATGTTTGTAAAATAGGATCTTACAAGCCTCAATTTATAGGAGCCGAGGGCGAAGTTCGTTATTGGTTTAGTCGTCCTATGGCACGTCATTTTGTGGGTGCCATGGTCGCTCTTGAAAGTCACGATATGCAGTTGAAGAATACAAATCATTATGGTGATGCCTTGGCAGGAGGTTTTACCTATGGTTATGCAATGCCTATGGGAAAACGATGGAACTTAGAAGGTTCGATTGGTCTAGGGCTTGTTCATTTGCGAGACTATAAATGGTCTGTTGGGTCCCTCAAACCCGTTTCCGCCAATAATTCAAAGACCACGTTAGCGCCTATTAAAGCGAGTATTTCTATTGCCT
This sequence comes from Bacteroidaceae bacterium, assembly GCA_036652575.1. Taxonomy (GTDB): domain Bacteria; phylum Bacteroidota; class Bacteroidia; order Bacteroidales; family Bacteroidaceae; genus Alloprevotella. The sequence continues at coordinate 5,141 of JAVVVP010000037.1, read as the reverse complement.
ATATTTTAAAATAACATACTCTTTATGAATAACTTATTTACAATTAAATCGATACATTCTTTACGCGGATTGATACTTCTAACGCTTTTCTTTACGGTTACAAGAATAGAAGCACAAGTAATCCGAGTCATAGGTACCGTTGTGGATGAAAAACACACACCGATGCAGGGAGCTAAAATCTCTGACGAAAAAGGGGAACGTGTGCTGGCCGTAACGGATGAAGATGGTAAATTTGCAATCAACGTTATGAGTGATGGCAAATTAGAGGCCTCTTTTATAGGTTATAACAAAGAGAGCGTAAAAGTGAAAGGTCGGACCTCTCTCCAAATAGTTCTTACTACGGATGCCGTTAGTCTTGGCGCAGCAGGAGTCAGAGCAAAACGAATTGTCAACAAAGTACAGCCAGAGCCTACTTCCATCGAAGTCAAAGGAAACTTTTTTCATGTGAAGACCCGTGTACGAGTTCCTGATGAGATGTTTCACTCTAATTCTCGTTTAGTTGTACAGCCGATTCTTCACGATGTAACAAAGGGAACGCAAACCAATATGAAACCGCTTGTGTTCGATGGAAAAGAATACAATCAAACACAGCAACGAATGTACGACTTTGATTTAAAAGGCGATTCTTTGTCAAAATACATAGTGGTTCGAGATGATAGTACTCGAAACAAGAAAGGTGGAGACATTTTGCCTTATTCCGATTCCATCTATGTACCCAATGTAAAGCACGATTTTACTTGCGATGTTTTTATGGCGATTGAAAATTATCAGCGTCTTGTTTATAGCGATACGGTCACGATCGCAAAAGGAACGATCAATCCACTTCGTTTCCTTGATTATCGTTTTGCCGCAAATGCGATTACCGATTCTGCTTTTTTTCCTAAGGCAGAAGTACAACTCCGAGATGGAATGGGCGAAATAAACTTTTTATTTCCGATTGGCAAGAGCTTTTTAGATTTGTCTAACCCGATAAACGTGAAAGAATTGGAAACTCTAGGGAAGCGATTGAGAGCTGTTGAAACAACCGACAATACCTCGTTGCGTGATTTTCATATAATAGGATCCGCGTCCCCCGATGGTTCTATCGCCATAAATGAACGCTTGGCAAGAGCGCGTATGAATACCTCTCTTGACTTGATTTTATCCACCTTATCTCCAGCTTCTCGGGAAAAGATGAAAGTAAGTTCCGATGCCAAGGTAGCATCCTGGACTGATTTAGCAGAGTTGTTGCGTAAAGACTCGCTTCAAGCAGAAGCCGACCAAGTGGAAGCTCTGTTGCGTAAATATAGTGGTAACCCCAAACATACGTATGCCTATATAAAGCGTCTTCCTTTTTATGATTTACTCAGCAAGACTTATTTACCACGCCTACGCAAAGCTGAATATAATTACACTTATACCATCTATCGCGAACTGACTCTCCAAGAAATACAAACGCTCTACTCTAAAGATTATAAACAACTTTCTCGCTTTGAATTTTGGCGATTGTATTCCGCGCAAACCGACAAGAAACTTCGCGAAAAAATGTGCGTTCAAGCCATCGAGTGCTATCCCTCGTTTATGATGGCTGCCAATGATTTAGCCGTGTGCCGCATTTCGCGCGGTCAGGGAGACCCTGATTTACTCGAACGTTTTGCAGGGGAGAGCGCGCCTAAAGAAGTGAATATGAACCACGCAATAGCCTTGCTCGACAATGGACGTTATTCGAGAGCCGACTCGATTTCTATGTATATTCCCGAAACAGAAAACACACGTTTGTTATTGGCGATTACACATGCTTTGAACGGAAAGTACCAAGAAAACTATCCTATAATAGCTGCTACGGGTAAGCGGAACGAAGTATTGATGCTTCTTGCCATGAAACGCAATAAAGAAGCCCTGATAGAAACCGCTCGTTTACCTGAAAACGAAGCCCTTACTTATTATATTCGTGCGGTATGCCAAAATCGTCTTGATCAAGTGAGTGAAGCTTCGGATAATTTGAAACGCGCGTTGGAGTTAGATCCTTCATTGCTCAAGATCGCACAAGTAGATGGCGATGTAAACGACCTTTTGCCAAAAGATAATTTAGAACTCAATAAGTAATTTCTATGATAAAAATAAAGATAAGTATGGCAACGCTGTTGCTCACTTTCCAGCTTTCTTCGTTTGCTCAAAGCGAACTACCTAAAAGTGCGCTTGATTATATGCTTCAAAAACCAAAGGTCGTCAAAACGTTTGAAAAGAAGGTTTTGGGAGATCATCTTTTTCTACAAGCGGGTTTTGGGCCAACGATGACCTTTGGTGGTAACGATCATTTCCTCAAAATAAATACCCCCGCAGTGCAAGCCAATCTGATGATCGGAGATTGGATAACACCCGAACATGGCTTGCGCTTAGGTCTGAATGGCGGATTTTATAAGTCTGGGGAGGTGAAAGCTAAATTTGTGGGCGTGTCGCTCGACTATATGATGAACCTTACGGCTTTAGCATCGCCTGTCTATACAACCCCTCGCAAGTTTGAACTCTATGGTATCGCAGGAGCTGAATATCAATCTTCGCATAACGAAGGCGTAGCAGAGAATGTGATGGGAATGCGTTTCGGACTTCAAGCAAACGCTCGTATAGGCGATTGTTTGCATCTGTTTTTAGAACCGCGTATTGGACTTTATTCTGACCATATTAGCCATCGTTCAACTTGGCGTAAGTATCGTCCCGCAGCATCCGTTTTGGCAGGCATCGGGTACAATTTGATTACGGGTGAGGCTCGTCATCATTTTGATTCTCCTTACGATGACTTTCTGGATGGCTTGTTTGTATCGGGGGCTCTGGGTGGAGGCGCGTTGATGTTCTCGGACCTTCATACGATGAAGGATTTCAAAGGCGTACGAGCACAAGCAAGTCTTGGTAAATGGTTCGACCCTTATTCGGCGATACGTTTAACCGCAAAGGTTGAAACGTTTCAACGCAATGGAAAATCCAAAATGAAGGGCGTTGGTGGTCAACTAGATTATATGCTCAATTTCAACAATCTTTTTGCAGGGTATTGTCCCGATCGTTGGGTGGATTTGTATGGTATTGCAGGCGTTGGACTTAACTATACAAGCGGGGGCGCAGAACGTCAATATTCTCCTGCTATCGGTGCTGGTTTCCAAGCAAATTTCTTTCTGAATCGCAATCATACGTTTTCCTTTTTTGTGGAGCCACGCATTGATGTCAATGGTCGCAAATACATAGAAGGATATAATTCGGCTTCCACGGTGGATGCTACCGCCTCTGTGATGGCAGGTTTCACGCTTCTGCGCGCTCCTTCTTCTGTGAAGCCACGTGTTGCAAACTTAACCTATCCACAACCTAAGGTGTATAATCATTGGTTTATAGAAGGCGCGGGTGGGCTGAATAGTTTATGCGTGTCATCGCTGCCCAGTGAACCTCGTTCTTATCTTGGACCATGTGTGCAGTTGGGAGCGGGACGTTGGTTGAATGCCACATCGGGGGTGCGACTTTCTTTCGAGTTCTCTAAATACAAACACCCCGCTTTTGGAACAAACAACTTGTTTGGAGGTAGTTTAGACTATTTATGGAACATTTCGAACGCCGTGAATGGTTACGTTCCCAATCGACATTTTGAATTGATTGGCGTAGTAGGAGCCAACCTTGCTACACATTCTAATCGGGATCGTGTGTTCTTAGGAGCCAACATCGGAGCTCAAGCTCTTTGGAATCTCAATTCTATGACTTCGCTCTACCTAGAGCCACAACTACGCCTATATGCTAACAATTTTGCCCCTGGTTCTTGTGGACTTTTTAAACTGGATGCGTTGGGCGCGTTGATGGCGGGTATCCGTCTGAACCTGAATGGCTATGATGCAAAGAAGAGTCGTGAAGCGTTTGGAAAGAACGATGCCAACTCGTTCGCTTACATGGCGGGAGGGTTCCAAATGAAACCCTATCAATACCACAATCATGATTATTATGGTGTCGTGAGTAGCATTGGTATTGGACGTTGGTTTACGCCTCTCAGCGCATGGCGACTGAGTGCTTCTGGATCAGAATGGAAAGAGACGGGGTCGCGTATCGCACGTGGCGCGGTTACCGCGGACTATCTGCTCGATCTTACCACGCTTGCCTATGGCTACAACCCACAGCGTGCTGTCAGTCTTCGCGCCTTTGGAGGAGCTAGCATTGGTCTAGACTATCATCGGCAAAACATCTACCTCACACCGTTACTTCGTGTGGGTGGGCAAATGGGGGTTCGCGTGTCGAAACAAGTGGAGTTATTCCTAGAACCACAACTGTCCAAAACGTTGGTGCGTACAAATGGGTCCCGTTCTAATCATGTAGACGCGGCTCTTTTGCTAGGGCTAAATTATCGTATGCAGCCAAGTCATCAAAAACCTAGAAATACCGTTGGCGAACAGTTTGTTTCGATAGCAGGAGGTTTGGGACTAAATTCAGAAAACGTACACAATAACCCCTTCCATCGAAAATGGGTATTTGATGTGGATGCTTCTTATGGACGTTGGGTAAACAAGGTATCGGGTATGCGTTTCGGCATTAGCAATGAATTTATACAAAAGCATTTCACGCATAATAAGAGTTGGCTCAGCCTTCACGCGGACTATTTACTCAACCTCAATGCGTTGCTCAATGGAGGAAAACCTTCAGGAGCTGCCATCCAATGGATTGCCGCCTTAGGTGTAAGTGGAAACGCGGCTTTACAACAAGATCGTTCTCCTCGTTTTGCACCAGGACTCGTAGCCAGCGTGCAAGCCGATATCTCTATTACCGAAACAATTAGTCTCTTTCTAGAACCAACCATAACGGTTTTAAGCAAACGTATCGGGGAGAACCAGAGCCATCCTTTCGAGGCGGCAGCCAAACTGATGATAGGAACGAGCATTAAGTTCTAGACCCATAGACGTGTGTAACTTCAAAAAAGAATTCCCATAGATGTATGAAATCTATGGGAATTCTTTATAGTATCTGATTCTTCTTTTTGGTAGTGTTTCATTTAGTGTTTCTGGATTGCTTCACCTTCGGCTCGCAATGACGAGAGACAAAAACAGAAAGAGAACAAGCAAGTACACAAAACAAACAAGTTTCCTTAAAAAAAGCAGATCAAAAGTTTCTTTTACTCCTTCTTTTTTCGTTACTTTGCA
>JAVVVP010000036.1:0-21464 GCA_036652575.1 Bacteroidaceae bacterium | reverse complement strand
CGTAAAAACAACGCACCCTTTTACCTGAAATCTCTTTTCCGTACTGATGTGCTACCATTTTAGGGATGGTGTCGAAATCTAGCAGTTCTGCTTACGAAACGGATGTGTAAAAAAAGTCTAAGAAAAGAACGCTCGAAAGGGGATTTTTTTGAAGGGCTTTCACGTTGCAACTAGCTCAAAAAAGGCAAAGAAAAAGGAATTCGGGAATAAGACAGGCAAAGCGAAAAAAGGAACTTTAAGTTTTTAGTCGTCTTGGACGGTAGTTTTGTTTGTTTTATTCACAATTCGCGGTGCTATTTGTGCGTTTTTGCTCGAAAAAGCGCGTTTGCAAAGCTGGGAAAAAACGAACAAGTCCTGGGGTAGGTTTTAAAAAGCGGCATCTATTTTAAAAAAGTCCAGGGATCGTTGCTCTTTTCTGGCCACTCGCGGGAGGCGGCGGTGATGTTCACGCGATTCTCAGCGATTGGCGATGACCGAAAAAGAGAGAAAGATTGAGAGTTCTTTGTCCTTTTTATACAAATCACGCTCTTTCTTCTAACGAACAACGTGGAAGGAGTGCCCCGAATCCTCGCGGGTTCATCTTGGCAAAGACGCTTTGGTTCAACGAAAAGAGAGGGCTCGTTATTCCGCAGACGTTTTGATCTCTGTTGCGAATTGGTCTACATCGTCTGGGCTTATGAGTTGAGAACGAACCACGGTTCCTGACGTATCGAGCAAGAAGGTAGAGGGGAAGGACGACAGGTGCATTCTTTGTTCCAACAGCGTTTGTTGTACTCTCGGCAAGTTGTAGTGTACGATGTTTTTACCCGTCAACTTGTATTCTTTTATCAGGTTTTCCCATCTTTTTTGGGGTGAATTGTTTGCAAGGAAGAGGAAGACAACGTTTTTCCCTTTGAATCGTTCTATGAATGCAGGCATTTTTTTCAACGCCATCACACACGGACCACACCATGTGCCCCAGAAATCAAGATACACAACAGACCCTTTATAGGGGTCGAGGAGAGCATGGAAGAGCGCCTCAGCCTCTTTGAAGTCTTTAAAAGGTTCCGAGTTTTTAAGAGAGGCGGGATTATCGAGGGCCATCGTAACGAGACTCTTGTAGTAATCGTTTTTCTCTTGTAGCACCTCTTTAAAGGCGGGAGAACGGAGCTGTGAAAGCAGATAGTCATACGCTTTCGGAGGCATCTCCTTGTGATCTAAACGGGTTTGATCTGTATAGTATTTCGCAAAGGCTATGTCCCAATAGCTTTGTGCTACATGTTGGTCCATCAGCAGCGCTTTGAGCCGCGCCATCTCGTTTATTTGTTTGTTTGCTTCGTCCTCTGGCGCCGTTGAAGCCGCTTGTGGTTCAACCTTCTTATACCGCAAATAAGCGTTCATGAAAGTACCGATCTCTCGAAAGGTAAAAACAGAAGGCGGAAGATTTTGTACGGCCTCCTCTACGATTTTCAGAGAGGTCTGGTCCAATCGTTGCGTTACATGAGACAGCAGATCGTACGTTAAACTCTTTTTCTGAAAATCGATGAAACGAGCGGGGAGCCACGGACGAGAAGCGACAACGCTGTCTAAATAGGCTTCGCGCGCCGTTGTTTTTGCCTGGCATATTTTCAAATATTCCTCCTGACTACCTTTTAAATCGGAGGCGTAAGGTAGATTAAGATTTAGGGGCAGAAGGAAATGCGCCATTTCGGTATGGAACAGTGCATTCTTTCCCATAAAACGAACCTCGCGGGCAACGTACTTATCGAAAGAGCCTTTCTCATGATCGGCATACAGAAAGAGTTCTTCTCCAGGTTCAACCACCGTTTTGACATTCGTTCGCTGCCCATCTAAATAGATTTCGGTCGTATTGAGTATTGGGATTTGTATCCGGAAACGCCCCAGCGAATCCAGTTCTGCACAACATTTCGCACCAAAAGAATCATCAAAGAAATTGTAATAGCTAATCTCGAACGTCTTTTTGCCTTTTAGATGGCGGAGGTAACCCACAATCGTCACGGTATCTCGCTGGTAGCCATTGCTGATGAAATCGCGCGTTTCTTTCGGTACTTGAGAGGTTGAGGGAGTGGCGTTTGAAACGAAAAGTTGTGTTCCGTCCGCTTCCGATGTGATAGAAAGAACGGTATCGGACATGGCCTGAAGTTTCAAGTTCAACCGTTTTCTTCCTGCCGCATCCTTTAACGACACCTCTACCCCACCTTTACGCGGCACCATGGTTTCGTACGTCCAAAACGCGCCCTCCACCACGGCAAATTGTTCAAAAAAGCCATACGTTAAACGTCCCGTCTGCTCCTGCTGCCACATTCCGATAACGTTCTGCGGTATTTCTACGCCAAACGCCAGAACGGAACGAAAGAGGCAGAAACTGAGAAGGAGCGTAAAAAGAGAATATTGATTTTTCATTTTTTCTTCCATAAGAGGGTTAATCACAACGATGGAGGCATTCAGCATTCGAAGCTTCCAGTTCAATGGTCACATGGTCGATGTGGTACGCTTTTCCAAGAGTCAGCACTTCCTGCTTTACAAAAGAGGCATTCCGTTCTGTACTCACCACGTGGAGTGTCATCACATGCGTCATTCCATCCATTGTCCATACATGCAAATCGTGAATGGAGTCGACACCGGGCAATTGCTCTATTTTCGTTTGCAACTCTTTTAGGTCGATCTTGTCGGGAGTGGCCTGCAAAAAGACGCGAAACGTGTCGCGCAGGTTTTTATACACATGACTCAGTACCCATAAACTAATGGCGATGGACAACAGAGGGTCGAGTATCGGCAAATGAACAAACAGCATCACGATACTGACAAACAAGACCGCAATCCAACCTAACACATCTTCCATGATATGCAGAAACACCGCACGCTCGTTCAACGAGGGTCCTTTTTTGAGACGAAACGCAGCAGCACCATTGATACAAACACCCACCACCGCAAGCCACAGCATACCGTGAGCATCCACCTCTTGTGGAGCGGCAATCCGCTTCACGGCTTCGACAACCACAAAGACGGAACTGATACTCAATACGCCCGAAAGGAAAACGGAACCTAGTAACGAAAAACGTTTGTAGCCATAAGAATATTTCAGATCGCGCCCTTTTGTGGACTTTTTCTGCAAAATCCACGCAACAGCCAACGACAGACAATCGCCAAAATCATGCAACGCATCCGACAGGATCGCAATACTGTTGGTCAGTAGTCCACCGATTAATTCAACCATTACAAAAAACGCATTCAGAAAAAAGGCTACCGAAAGGTTCTTTGTTGTGTTGGAGTTAGAATGAGTATGAGAATGTGCCATGGTTTTCTTCTTTTTATAAGTTGTAGTTCGTTCGCCTAGGTTCTAAAGAACCCCTCAGAGCTTCCCTTTCCCGCGTAAGCGGCCTACAAAGGTAGGAATTTTATGCGGAAGGAGAAGTACGAGAAAGCACTTTTTCATTGAAAAAGCGGGAGCTCCATTCTATACGGAAAAGCGTCACTTCGCCTCGCGCAAAGCGTCCTTCAGACACGTGAGTACACGTAATATGGAAATACGTTATCATTTTGTTCCCCAACGGAGGTTTGAAATACCAAACCATGAACTCGCGCGCATAGAGTTGTACCCCTCCGTTTCCATCGACAGAGGTCTCCACTTTATGCCCTTAGGGTGCGCGCTCTTTTTGAAGAAACAGCACCAACCGATTCTAAAATTTAGTGCTTTTTGCAGCTTGTTTTTAAGGATTTAATCCTCTTCTACAGATTTAAGCTGCGAAAAAGGTCGCTTTTTAATCGATCGATTCAAAATAATTTAGGACAAATGGTTACCTTTGCAACCTATGAGACATATAGACTGGGATTTTCGTATTTCAACAGAACTTTTAGAGCTCGACTTAAAGAAAGGTTTAAAACCTACGCTTTCTGTCTACGTACAAGCAGGCAAACTATCCATTATCTGCCCGCCTCATCTTGATTTTACTTCCAAACGCATACAAGCCTTCATGCACGCGTACCTCGCAAATTCTATTCTGCGCACAAAAGCACAGCTCTACCTTCCAGCTCAACTGCATGCCCTCGCCACGTTACACGGATTTACGTATCATACGATAACCATTAAACGAGTACATACCATTTGGGGAAGTTGCTCCTCGCTTCACAATATCAACTTATCGCTCTACCTCATTCTACTCCCCTCCCACCTCGTGGACTATGTTCTGCTGCATGAACTGTGTCATACACGCCATCTGAACCATAGCGCTGATTTTTGGAATTTACTCAACACCCTTACATCGGGGAAAGCCCTCGCCCTACGCAACGAACTACATACATACCTCGCCACCCGTTCGCCCTACGACAAACAAAATGGAGGATTAATAAGAAGGAGAAAAGGTATGGAAGACGAAGTGATTTTATAACGGCCTCGTTCTTTTGAGACTTCCAAAAGAGTTTGTTTGGATACGACACCGAAACCAGACAGTGCTATTCGGGGCACCAGTAAAAACCTATGTTTGCTGAATCACAAGTTTTACGGGTGTCCCCAAATTCCGATGCTCATCCACCGATAAAATAGGCTGACCCAAAAAAGTTGAAGGCGCTCGAATCAAAAATGGAGCGCCTTCAATGTTGAAATCTAGCACGCTCGAATTTTGCAACGATTCCTAACCCCACAGAATGAGTCGCTATTTCTACAAAAGCACATAAATAGAAAAAGAGTAGACACGTTCCTACTCTTTTTGTATAAATCAATCTAAATAGACATCCCTACTATTCCACGGTCCCAGAAAATGGAAAAGCTACCGCTTTTGATGCAAAAAGAGTTGGCACCCTTTAGGTTGTGCCAACTCTTTTTGTAAACTTCACGCTTTCGGGTTTATCTCACCAATCCTTCCAAGTCGTCTTGCATTGCTTTTGCAGAAAGTTTTCCTTCTACAACGCGCCAACGAGGCAGGGTATCTTTCGAGTTTCCCTTTACGTTCTTGAATACGGGTTTAGAGATTTTCTTCGGAAAACTGCGAGCCATTGCGCGACCTGCTTTTGTCTGCTGCATTTTTGTTTTCCATTCAGGCAACGTGTAATACTCGCCTGTTTTTGGATCTTCAAGTTGTAGATTCGGCAACGAGATTTCCCGGGTGTCTAAGAACGGAACACGCAGCTGTTCTGCTTGTGTTATTTCTACTTTTGCAATACCTGCACCGATAATGCCGAGTTGCTTAGCAGCCTCGTACGAGAGGTCGATAATTCTGTCGCGTCTAAAAGGACCGCGATCTGTCACTTTCACGAAAACTTCTTTACCCGTCTTCTGATTACGTACTTTGAGGATCGTGCCAAAAGGGTAATGCTTGTTGGCACACGTCATACTGTCTTTGTGATACACGGAGCCATCACTGGTGCGACGTCCGTGGAATTTGTTTGCATAATAAGTAGCATTCCCCACCTCTTGTGCCATTGCGATAGCGGTAAAGATGAAAAGGCATACCATTGTTGCTGTCAAACGAATTTTTCTCATTTAGTTGTTTTAAGGAAAGGAGCGACGGCTTGTGTTGTTTTATTTCTTGTTCTTGCGTCTGTCTTGCCGTTTCCCCACACGTGTTCTCGACACGAAAATAAACTAGGGAAATACGTAGTGTGCAAAAGCTCCATTTCGCGTTTCGGGTGCAAAGATAGTCATAATTAGCGAGATAGCAAAAGGAGCGTATCGCGAAAGTCTATTATTTATGAATATTTAAGAAAATAAAGAACCTTCTTAGCGTGCTTCCCCCACCTCTTTTTGAGGTCTTTCGAGAGCGCTAAGAAGGCTTTTCTTCCGTCGTTTTAAAGGGAAAACGCGCGCTACAGAGCTCCGCGTTTTCTTGAAAAGAGGGGGTTCGTCTTATTTCTTACTGATTTTATAACGACGACTTCCCTTTGCGGTGGTCACGTTCAGGAGATAGAGACCTGCGGGAAGTTCCGAAAGGGAGAGCGTCGCGACTGTCGTAGACACCGTTTGCTGTTGCACGCACGGTCCACCCGTTATCGGATAAAGGGCGATCTGCTTCATGGGTTCCGTAGAACGGATTTGCACCGTGTTGTCCAGCTGCTCTAATGTCACGGTAGCGTTTTCCATTGGTTCTACACGTTCTATTGCTGTGGGGTTATTGATCACGATTTCTTCTACCGTTTGTTGGTTTCCTTTCACCCAATCCCATTCTTGAGCATCGGAACTTTGGTAAAGCAAACGAAGACGATCGCCAGGAGCCAAGTCCTTTGTGATGGTACACGTAAAAGAATCGGACGTATAGCCACTAAATGTAGCGTTATGTAATTCAGAGATAAACTCTTTTCGATTGCCGTCTTTATCCAACAAAGCGACCCCGTAACGACCCTTGAAATCAGAAAGTCCATAATTGACCAAAAGACCCACTTTGACCACAAATTCTTGATGAATTTCAAGCTTCGGTTCCGTGGTAGAGATGCCTTTAAATGGCGCTCCATTTACTTGTCCTGCTTGATAGTATAAAAGGTTGCGGTACGTAGAATTAGGGACAACGGGGCGAATGCCTACCCCAGCCTCTTGATTTAAATTATACGTCAAGCCATTGCTCAAATTCAAAGCCTCTAAAAGAAAATAGCCGTTATAGTTTCCGTTTGCTCCCCAATTCACATGATAATAGTCGTTTGCCTTGTACCCATCCAAAATAAAGGAATGTCCACCCTCGTTATTGTAACCTGCATAGAAGATAGGACGCTTGCCCTTCAACTCGTCCTGCATCAGGGCATGCCATTCTGTCGTTGTATAGAAATTGCGCTTTAACAACCGCGCCGCCTTATCGTATTTCAAATGATGAATCAGCCCCCTCAGCGCATCGTAGCTATACGCGTCACTCCCTCCTTCTTCGGGTATGCCGTAATTCATTTGAGTTGCCACACCACAATGATACATCAGAGTCGCCACCTGCGTGGCTTGCGCGGGAGTGTATTCCCCTTTTTTATAGGTCAACCGCAAATCTTTCCACGCATAAGGCACATCAAACGTGGTAGAAAGTTTAAGCTTGTATTTCCTCGTGGTGTACGAATAGTCGCCCTCTCCCATCTCGGGCCATTGATGGTAGTTCATAATCATCGCCATCGCCGTAGCGGTACAGCCTGTCACCGTTTTTTCCCCTTTTATCGTGGGGCATAACTCATTGTAAGGTGTTTGTTGTCCCCACCACGCGGTTTCCAACTGCACGCTGTCCGAGTTCCATTCGAACGTACCCTCGCGCAGTGTTTGCCATGCCGTCGCCGCTTCGGTCGATACCGCAGCAGGATGTTCCCGCGCCCATCTAATTTGAGCTTGATACCCGTTCAACCAATGTTGTACATTCTCGGGCATTTCGCCTACCTGAAAGCCTTGCTCTGTGCTATAGCCCAAGATGGGGGAAGCCGCATCGTCTCCGGCCACCACCACGAAACCAGGCGTGCACGTGGTGTTAAACACGTAGTAGGTGGCAGGTGCGTTGGCAGTTCTCGTCTTCGACGCAGTCGACGCATCGGTATACACGAGTGCCAAATCGGAAGTGGTGGCACGCGTTACGTTTGTAGAGGGGTAAACACCGTGCAAAAAATGCTGTGCAGCCGCTTTCGCTTGCGACACGTCCACTGGAGAGGCACTCATCGAGCAGGTGAGCAGCAAGAGGCCGACAAGAGGGAAAAATCGGTTTCGTTTCATCGCTTCTTTATTTTTTATGAATTTTATAACGACGAGAACCGTTTGCGGTGGTTACCTTTAGAATATAGGTGCCAGTGGCAAGTGAACGAAGAGAGAGCGTGGTTTCTGTGGCGTGAACCCTTTGCTCAGGTATCGCTTTCCCGCCATTTAGAGCATAGAGAGCCACCGTCTCGATCGTTTCTAAAGAACGAAGTTGCAACAGATCTTTTGTATCAAAGGAGAGAACGAGGTTGGCGTTGTTCTCCACCCGCTCCATCGCGGTAGGGTCGTCCACAAGTATCTCGCCTGGTGCCTTTCCACCGCCTTTTACCCATTTCCATTCTCCCGTTTCTATGTTTTTGTAGATCAAACGAATGCGGTCGCCTGGCGCGAGGTCTGTCGTAATCTTACAAGGCTCGGATTTTAAGGCAGAAAGCGTTGCTACTTTAAACGTTTTATCGATAGGACCAGAAATAATTTGTTTCTGCTTCCCGTCTTTATCAAAGAGGGCAACCATTAACTGTGTTGTCCATTCACGAAGACTTAAATTAGAGATAAAACCAATGTTTACATAAAACTTTTTATCGCGCTGAATCGTGTTTACCGTAGAAGAGAGTCCTTTATATTCCACCCCTTCATAAATCACATATTTGAAACCTAAATTGTCGCAATATTTCGAGTCTGGCATGGAGGGGCGTATGCCGATGATCGCTTCTTGTCCTAGGTTGTACGTCCATCCATTACTTAGGTTGAGTGCATCCAACAAGTAATAGCCATTGTCTACGCCTCCCCAACCCCAATTTACATGGTAATACTTATTTTCATTATATCCGTCTAGGATAAACAAATGCGATCCATTGTTCGCTTGCTGTCCCGAATAAATAATGGGACGATTTTCTTGTATTTCTTTCTGCAACAAGGCATTCCATTCCGCCTCTGTATGACTGACTTTCGATAAATATTGCGCACCTTTGTCGTATTTGAAATGCTGGATCATCCCGATGACCGTCTTCGCCGTGTTCGTACCACTTCCCGAAATGTCATAATTCATTTGAGCCGCCACACCACAATGGAACATCAGGGTGGAAACGTTCTTGATCTGCGCATCGGTAGCCTCTCCATAAATGTATTCAGAGGGCATTTGCGTCCAATCATAAGGCGTATTATAGACCACCGACAAGGGGCACTGATGGGTGGAGGTTACATACGACTCACTTCCTTCTCCCTTATCTGGCCACTGATGATATTTCATCACGATCGCCATAGTCACCGCACCACAACCCGCAGGACTTCTTTTCTCATTGAAAACAGGACATAAATAATTAAAGGGTTCTCCTTGATTCCACAAAGCGGTTTTGAGTTCTATTTCTGCGGCTTGAGGAGTTAAAGTACCTTGACGAACCCTTTCCCATGCGTTTTTCACCTCGTCCGAAACCGCAGCGGGGTTTTCGCGCACCCACATGATTTGCTGCTGATACCCGTTCAACCAAGTTTGCACGTTCTCGGGCATTTCGTCTGCCTGAAATAATTGTGTGGTGCTATAGGCGAGGATGGGATAAGCGGCATCGTCCCCCGACACCACCACAAAGCCAGGCGCATCTGTTGTGTTGAATACGTAATAGGTTGGTGCTTCGTTGATAGCTCTCGTCTTCGAAGAAAAGAACGCATCGGACCATACCAATTTCAACTCAGCGGTCACCGCCTTGCGTTGCTTCGCTTTACCTTGCAAAAAATACTGTGCCACATGCTTGGCTTGATTTAAATCTATGGGATCTGCAGTTACGGAGAGCGTCACAAATGCCCCAAATAAGAGGGTTACAATCTTTCTCATTTTTATCTGTTTTACGTTCATTTATGGATTCACGATGTGTTCTAAAAAGGCGAACCGTCTTTTCTCCTCCACCGCAGATACCTTTCTATATCTATTTACCACCGCAAATTTAAAACTTCTTTTCAAGTTAGGGATACATTTCGTAGGATTTCTTATGAAAACAATTGTCTTTCTCTTCAACGCGACACATTCGAATACCCAAGAGTTTCTCATTTCGCTTATTTGCGCTATCTTTGCACCCTTAAATAATAAAATGTATATATGGTTTCAGTAGACGGCTTAGCAGTAGAATTTGGGGGTAGCGCTCTTTTCAGTGACCTTTCTTTTGTCATCAACGAGAAAGACCGCATCGCTTTAATGGGCAAGAATGGCGCAGGTAAAAGTACCTTACTCAAAATTCTCGCAGGAGTGCGCGAAGCCACACGGGGACAAGTGTCGGCTCCCAAAGAGGCGGTGATTGCGTACCTTCCGCAGCACCTAATGACAGAGGACGGGCGCACCGTGTTCGAAGAAGCTTCGCAGGCTTTTTCCCATCTACACGAAATGGAAGCAGACATCGAGCGCGTGAACAACGAGCTCTCCACCCGTACCGACTACGAAAGCGACGACTATATGGCACTCATTGAACAAGTGTCTGCCATGAGCGAAAAGTTCTATTCTATCGACCTCACCCACTTTGAGGAAGACATCGAAAAAACCTTGCTCGGCTTAGGCTTCCAGCGCGCCGACTTCGACCGCCAAACGAACGAGTTTAGCGGAGGATGGCGGATGCGGATTGAATTGGCAAAAATGCTCCTCAAAAAGCCCGATGTGCTCCTCCTCGATGAGCCGACCAACCACCTCGACATTGAGAGTATCGGATGGCTCGAAGACTTCCTCATCAACAACGGTAAGGCCGTGGTCCTCATTAGCCACGACCGCAAGTTTGTTGACAACATCACCACCCGTACCCTCGAAATCACCATGGGACGCATTTACGACTACAAGGTGAACTATTCACAATACCTCGTGCTACGAAAGGAAAGACGCGAACAGCAGCAAAAGCAATTCGAGGAACAACAAAAGATGATTCAGGACAACCAAGACTTTATCGATCGCTTCAAGGGCACGTATAGCAAAACCTGTCAAGTGCAAAGCCGCGTGAAGATGCTCGAAAAACTCGACATCATTCAAGTGGACGAAGAGGATAGTTCTGCCCTCCGCCTCAAATTCCCCGCCTCTCCTCGCAGTGGCACCTATCCCGTCATCATGGAAGACGTGGGCAAGAAATACGACGAAAAAGTTATTTTTCAGCATGCAAGCCTGATGGTGGAACGAGGCGACAAACTGGCTTTCGTGGGGCGCAACGGAGAGGGAAAAAGTACGCTGGTCAAGTGTATCCTCAACGAGATAGACCACGAGGGCACCTTGACACTGGGACACAACGTGCAGATTGGCTACTTTGCCCAAAATCAAGCCTCGCTCTTGGACGACAACCTCACCGTGTTCCAAACCATCGACGATGTGGCGCGCGGAGAGGTACGCAACAAGATACGCGACTTGCTCGGAGCGTTTATGTTTGGAGGAGAAGCGAGCACGAAAAAAGTAAAAGTATTGTCGGGAGGCGAGCGCACACGACTCGCCATGATTAAATTGCTGCTAGAGCCCGTCAACCTACTGATTCTCGATGAGCCCACCAACCACCTTGACCTCAAAACGAAAGACATCCTAAAACAAGCGCTAATCGACTTTGATGGCACCTTGATTGTGGTGAGCCACGACCGCGACTTCCTCGATGGATTGGTCACCAAAGTCTATGAGTTCGGGCATCAACAGGTGCGCGAGCACCTCTGCGGCATTTATGAATTCCTGGAGTCGAAAAAAATGGAAAACTTACAAGAGCTCGAGCAAAAATAATTCTACAAAAAAAGACGCACAAAACGTGTCGCCGAAAGAACCTATTTCTTAACTTTGCACCTATGGTACTAAATTACATTTGGATCGCATTCTTCCTCATCGCATTCGGGATCGCAGCCATCAAACTTCTTTTCTTTGGTGATGTGGAGGTTTTCCCTGCTATTATGAACTCCACGTTCGAATCGGCAAAAACCGCTTTTGAAATCTCGCTCGGACTTACTGGCGTGCTATCGCTGTGGCTCGGCATTATGAAAATCGGTGAAAAGGGCGGGCTCGTCAATGCCTTGGCGCGCGGGCTCGGTCCCGTGTTTTCGAAACTCTTCCCCGACATTCCCAAAGGACACCCCGTGATTGGCAACATCTTTATGAACATCGCCGCCAATATGCTTGGGCTCGACAATGCCGCCACACCACTAGGGCTGAAAGCCATGGAAGGACTTCAAGAGCTCAACCCGAAAAAAGAGACCGCCAGCAATCCGATGATTATGTTCCTCGTGCTCAACACCTCAGGACTGACCCTTATTCCCGTCAGCATTATGGTCTATCGTGCCCAACTCGGAGCGGCACAACCCACCGACATCTTTATCCCTATTCTTCTCGCCACCTGCGCCTCCACCCTGGCGGGCATCATCGCGACCAGTCTCTATCAACACATCAACCTCTTCAATCGCACCCTACTGCTCACCTTCGGAGGCATCTGTCTCTTTGTGTCGGCACTAATCTGGGGCTTTGCACAACTGAACAAAGAGGCCATGGGCATCGTGGGCACCACCAGTGCCAACGTCCTGCTCTTCCTCATCGTGATCGGCTTTATCTTGGCAGGCATTCGCAAACACATCAACGTGTACGATGCGTTTATAGAAGGCGCAAAAGGGGGCTTTGACACCGCCATACGCATCATCCCTTACCTTATCGCAGTATTGGTGGGCATTGGCGTGTTTCGCGCTTCGGGCGCAATGGATTGGCTTATCAACGGCATCTGTTGGACCGTAGAAGCCTCTGGCTTTCGTTCCGACTGGGTGGGGGCACTGCCTACCGCTCTGATGAAACCCCTGAGCGGAAGCGGGGCGCGCGGAATGATGGTGGACTGTATGTCGACCTATGGTGCCGACTCGCTCGTGGGACGACTGAGCTGCGTGTTTCAAGGAAGCACCGACACCACCTTTTACATCCTTGCCGTCTACTTTGGCAGCGTGGGCATTCGCTACACGCGCCATGCCGTGGCGTGCGGCTTACTCGCTGACTTGGCAGGCGTGATCGCCGCCATCAGTATTTGCTACTTCTTCTTTGGCTAATCCAATCCCGCCATCGAATCCTTCACGTATTAGAAAATTAAAGCATAACGAATGGCTCATTTAAAATCACTCTTAAAAGACACCGCCATCTACGGCATGAGTAGCATTGTAGGACGTTTCCTCAACTACCTGTTAGTACCTCTTTATACCGCCAAACTTGCCGCAGCCTCTGGAGGCTACGGAGTGATGACCAACCTCTATGGCTACACCGCCCTACTGCTCGTGATCCTGACCTTCGGAATGGAAACCACCTTCTTCCGCTTCGCAAATCGTAGCGAACTGAACCTCTCACGCGTCTATTCCACCACCCTATGCCTCGTGGGCAGCGTAGCCCTCGCATTCATTGCCCTTATCCTGCTCTGTCTCACACCCATCGCCACCGCAATGGGCTATGCCGAGCATCCCGAATACGTGGCAATGATGTTTTGCTGTGTTGCCGTTGATGCCTTTCAGTGCATCCCCTTTGCTTACCTTCGCTATCAGAAGCGCCCCATCAAGTTTGCAACGCTCAAACTCGCCTTCATCACGATAAACATCGTGCTCAACCTCTTGTTTTTCTTGGTGCTGCCGTCCACCATCGGGCTGCGCATCGACGTGGGGTATGCCTTTGCCATCAACTTGTTTTGCACGCTGCTCATCACGCCATGCTTCTACAAGGAACTGACGGGCTTTCGCTACGTGTTCGACAAAGCCATCGCACGCAAAATGCTTGGCTACTCGTGGCCCCTCCTGCTGCTCGGCATTGCAGGCATCCTCAATCAAACCATCGATAAAATCATCTTCCCGATACTCTATCCTGGGCACGAAGGACAAGTGCAACTCAGCATTTATGGCGGTTGCGTCAAGATTGCCATGATTATGGCGATGATCACACAGGCGTTTCGCTACGCCTACGAACCCTTTGTGTTTGGCAAGGTAAAGGACAAAGACAACCGAGATACGTACGCCAAAGCAATGAAGTACTTCCTCATCTTCACCCTCTTTGCCTTCCTCGTTGTGATGAGCTATATGGACTTGCTCCGGCACCTCGTGGGGCGCGACTATTGGGACGGGTTGCGCGTGGTACCCATCGTCATGGTGGCAGAGATTATGATGGGGATCTACTTCAACCTCTCGTTTTGGTATAAGATTATCGACAAAACCATTTGGGGCGCGTGGTTCTCGGGTGCGGGATGTCTCGTACTACTGACGCTTAACATTCTCTTTGTGCCGCGCTATGGCTATATGGCGTGCGCTTGGGCGGGCGTGGCGGGCTATGGCACGGCCATGTTGCTTTCCTACGTAGTGGGACAGCGTAAATACCCCATCGCCTACCCGCTCGGCAGCATGGCACTTTACGTGGCAATCACCGCCTTGTTTACCGCCATTATCATGTTTCTCCCCACAACGTGGTCGCCTTGGCTGCGGATGTGCGTCAACACGCTGCTCCTACTCGCCTTCCTTGCCCACTGCCTCTACCACGACTTTCCGCAACTCTGGAAGAAGCTACTGAAGCGATAACCCGCTACCGCAAAACCGTAGCACACAAAAAAACGACGACCTTGCGCCCTTCCTTCTGGGTGCGTACAACCCCGTGCACGGAGCGAAACCACAGCGTAGAAAACAAAAAACGCTTTTGGGCAAGAGGAATGCGCACGAAAAATAGACGTCCACCCCTTTTCTCAGCGCAGAAAGAAACAAAACAAGAGGAACAAAAACGACGAAACCAATTCTTAACGCTCAAGAGAACGAATTTGAGTCCATAATCTTTGCTAAAAACTTTGTAATGTAATATTTAAGTCCTATCTTTGCCTACTCATACTATAATTGAAGGGATTCTGAAAGCGGCAACGGTTGCGGGATTCTTTCTATTTTTGTTATGGAAAGAACTTAATTCTATTAAATTAAAGAAAGGAGAAAATTATGGCTTATATGTCACAAGAAGGCTACGACAATTTGGTAGCGCAACTGAAACATTTAGAATCGGTAGAGCGCCCTGCAGCTTCAGCATCTATTGCAGAAGCACGCGATAAAGGCGACCTCTCCGAAAACAGCGAGTACGATGCAGCAAAAGAGGCGCAAGGTATGATCGAAATGAAAATCAACAACATTAAGAATATTATAGCCGACGCCAAAATTATAGACGTCAGTAAACTGTCAACCGATAGCGTGCAGATACTCTCTACCGTTGAAATGAAAAACGTCAAAACGGGGATGGTGATGAAATATACCATCGTTAGCGAATCTGAAGCAAACCTGCGGGCGGGTAAAATATCATCGCAAACACCTATCGCGCAAGGCTTGTTTGGGAAAAAAGTGGGCGATGTGACCACCATCAAGATACCTCACGGCGAGATTCAACTAGAAATATTGAACATCAGTATCTCTTAAACGAAACAAAGAGCTATGGCAACTCTATTTAGCAAAATAGTAGCGGGCGAAATACCCAGTTACAAATGTGCAGAAAGTAAGCATTTCTATGCTTTCCTCGACATTAACCCTCTCACTAAAGGGCACACCTTAGTTATTCCAAAACGAGAAGTGGACTATTTTTTTGACCTCACAGACGAAGAAATAGGCGAGATGCAAATTTTCGCAAAACACGTAGCCATCGCTATAAAAAAAACATTCCCTTGCCTCAAAGTAGGGGAATGTGTGCTTGGGCTCGAAGTGCCACACGCGCACATACATCTCATACCGATGCAAAGCGAGCGGGATATGCTCTTTACCAACCCCAAGCTTTCCTTCACCGAGGAAGAATTTAAAGGTATCGCAGCGCAAATACACAAGAACTTCACATAAAACGACCCGTTCCACGAGCGGAAGGAAAAAGTAGGGTTATAGAGAACGTCGTGTTTAAAACAAAAGCGAAAAATGAAACACCTTATAATAAGCCTTAGCGTCTTGCTAAGCATTAGCTGTGCCGCACAAAAGATAAAAGTAGCTTGCGTGGGCAATAGTGTAACCTATGGAACAGGCATTTCGGACCGTGAGCATTTTGCTTACCCCGTACAACTGCAACAACTGCTCGGAAAATCCTACGAAGTACGCAATTTTGGAAAACCTGGTGCGACCTTACTTGTAAAAGCCTTTCGCCCCTACGTGGCGCAAGAAGAATTTCGCAATGCCCTCCACTTTGCCGCCGACCTCGTTGTGATTCATTTGGGACTCAACGATACCGACCCTAGAGCATGGCCAAACTACCGCGATGACTTTATACCCAACTACAGAGCCCTGATTGATTCGTTTAAAGTTGCCAATCCGAAAGCAAAAATATGGATCTGTGAAATGACCCCCATTGGCCATCGCCATGCTCGTTTTCGCTCGGGTACACGCGATTGGCACGCACAAATACAAGAAGCCATTGAGCAAATCGCAACGAGCACAGGACTTCCACTCCTTGATTTCTATACACCCCTACACCGTCGCCCAGACTTATTTCCAGATGCGTTGCACCCCAATGCAGAGGGTGCGGGCATTTTAGCACGTACCGTTTACGGAGCCATCACGGGCGACTATGGCGGTCTGCGTATGCCAGAGATTTATTCCGACTCGATGGTGTTGCAGCGAGACAGTGCTTTGACACTCCGTGGACAAGCCGATGCAGGAGCACCGATCCGCGTTTCCATCGCGGGGCAAACGCTACGTGCTACCGCCAACGATCGTGGCATTTGGCAGGTAACGCTCCGCCCATTAAAAGCAGGTGGACCTTATAAATTAGCCATTTCATCGAAAAAACAAAAGATAGAATACAACGGAGTCCTAGCAGGAGAAGTATGGTTGTGCTCTGGGCAATCGAATATGGCCTTTATGGTAAAGCAAAGTGCCACAGCCCGAGAAGATATAACCAATGCTACAAGTCAACACCACGTGCGCCTCTACCATCAAAAACCACGCTGGGAAACCAATGCGATACAATGGGACAGCACGGCACTCGCTGCGCTCAACCGCTTAGAGCACTATCAACCCACTTGCTGGACTGGTTGCAACGCACAAAGCGTAGCGAACTTTTCCGCCATTGCCTACCGCTTTGGCGTAGCGCTTGCCGATAGTTTAAAAGTTCCCGTTGGATTGATATGCAACGCCGTAGGCGGTTCCACCACAGAATCGTGGATAGACCGCCATACGCTCGAATTTGAATTTCCCGATATGCTTACCAACTGGCTTCACAACGACCATATTATGGATTGGGCGAGAGAACGCGCAGCCCTCAACATCAAAAAAGCCACCCATCCGTTGCAACGTCACCCTTATGAGCCTTGCTACCTCTATGAAGCAGGCATTCTACCTCTTGAAAGCTACACCTTAAAAGGAGTGGTATGGTATCAAGGAGAATCGAACGCTCACAACATAGAGCTGCACGAACGGCTCTTTCCAATGCTCGTAAACAGCTGGCGCACTCACTTGGGCACACCCAAAATGCCCTTCCTCTTGGTGCAACTTTCAAGCATCGACCGACCTTCATGGTGCTGGTTCCGCGATAGTCAAAGACGAATGGCCAACACTCTAGAGAAGGTGTATATGGCGGTTTCATCGGATTTAGGCGACTCGCTAAACGTTCACCCCACTCAAAAACGGGAAATAGGCGAACGCTTGACACGCTTAGCGCTCTGCCAAGTATATGGACACAAAGACCTCGTGCCCGCAGGTCCACAGATCCGAGATGCCCAACGTAGCCTTTCGGGTATTTCACTCTACTTTGACAACGCCAAAGGTCTGCACACCTCAGATCACAAAGAACTCCGAACATTCGAAGTGGCAGGCATCGAGGGTATTTTTTATCCCGCAAAAGCAAGTATCAAAAACAATCGCGTATATGTGGAAACCCCGAAAGAAATACAGGAACCACTCGAGTTGCGCTATGGCTGGCAACCCTTTACTCGCGCCAACCTTGTCAACGAAGCAGGACTGCCCACCTCGACCTTTCGCTTCCGCATCAACTAAAACGAGAACAGAACAAAAGAAGGGAGATGAAAACGTTTACCATTAGAGCTGCGAAAGAAGCCGATGCCGAAGCGGTGCATCAAATTTATCAATACTACGTCAAGCATACGACCATCACGTTCGATTACAATACGCCCAGTAGCGAGCAAATAGCCCTCGACTTCAAACGAATACAACAAAATTATCCCTACCTCGTAGCCACGATAGACCACGAAATCGTAGGTTATTGTTATGCTCATGCTTTTCACGAACGACCCGCCTTTCAATGGAATGCCGAATTGTCGGTTTATATAGCTCCTTCTTGGCATCACCAAGGCATAGGACAAGCGTTATACCAAAAACTCATCGAGCTGCTCCGCCAGCAAAACGTTCAAACACTCTATGCACTCATTGATGCCACCAATACGATAAGCATCAAAATGCACCAGCGCTTTGGCTTTGCCACCGTTGGAAAATGGGAAAAGACAGGGTATAAATTAGGACGATGGATTGATTTAGTCGTCATGGATTGCAAAATGAGTACTTACAACATTCCCCCGCAACCCTTTATCCCTTTCAACGAACTAAAAACAGCAGAAAAAGAGGCTACAACCAAGTTGTAACAAGAAATTAACAGGTCTTGTGCTTTACATCTATACAAAAAGACGTAACTTGCGCCCCGTAAAGCAACATATAAAAGATAGAAAAGATGGAAAACAAATTAATTCGCAGCATTGGACTTGTAGCACACGATGGTATGAAGAAAGACCTCATCGAATGGGTTCTTTGGAATTCAGAAAGACTCATCGGGCATAAATTCTATTGTACAGGTACAACGGGTACGTTGATATTGGAAGCACTCAAAAAGAAACATCCCAACATAGAATGGGACTTTAGCATCCTGAAATCGGGTCCCCTTGGCGGAGACCAACAAATGGGTTCACGAATCGTGGATGGCAATATAGACTACTTGTTTTTCTTTACTGACCCCATGACCTTGCAGCCTCACGACACGGATGTGAAAGCCCTAACTCGCTTGGCTGGCGTAGAGAATATTGTGTTCTGCTGCAACCGTTCTACCGCAGACCATATCATCTCTAGTCCCCTTTTCAACGACACCACGTACCAGCGCACACGCCCAGACTACACAGGCTATTCTCATCGCTTCGAAAACAAGCCGATGGTGACAGAGGCCGTAGAATCGGTGATGAAACGCCAGAATTCAAGTGCCATAGATCACGCCAACACCATAGAAGACCAAATAGAAGACGAAGATGCATAATCCCCGCCTTTAACACGCGATGAAACGAAACACCGACACACTCATCGATCGATACTATTTGTATTTACGGCTTGAGAAATCCATGTCGCCAAATACGCTAGATGCCTACAGCGATGACCTTGCCAAATTGCTTCGATTTCTCACGGCGGAAGGTTTAAAACCCGAAGAAGTGAAATTGGACGATTTGCATCGCTTTGCAGCAGGACTTCACGATATAGGCATTCATCCCCGTTCTCAAGCACGTATTCTATCGGGCATTCGTTCGTTCTATCAATTCCTTTTATTAGAGGACGTGATTGCAGCAGACCCTACAGAATTACTAGAATCGCCCAAAATAGGGATTCATCTGCCAGACGTGCTCACCGTAGAAGAAATAGACAGCCTGATAGCGGCTATCGACGTAAGTAAAAAAGAGGGGCAACGCAACCGCGCCTTGATTGAAACACTGTATAGCTGCGGACTACGCGTGAGTGAATTGTGCCAGTTAAAATTGACAGATCTCTACCTAGAAGAAGGCTTTATTAAAGTACTCGGGAAAGGGCGGAAAGAACGCTTGGTACCCATTTCGCCCAAAGCTATCAAGGAATTACAACTGTACTTTTCAGATCGCGCCGGATGGGAAATAGAGCCTCTTTACCAAGACTTCGTTTTTATAACCGTCAAGCGAAAAACGAAAAACATCGGAAGAATTATGGTGTTTCACCTCGTGAAAGAACTTGCCCTAAAAGCCGGAATCCAAAAGTCCATTAGTCCACATACCTTTCGGCATTCCTTTGCCACCCATTTACTCGAAGGCGGTGCAAACCTTCGCGCCATTCAGGCGATGCTCGGACACGAAAGTATCGCGACGACTGAAATTTATACGCACATTGATCGTTCTCGTTTACGAGAAGAAATACTACTACATCACCCTCGCAACATTAAGTACGCTAAGGAACATGGAGGCAGTTGATACACCTAAAGAAGTGAGGCACCCAAGCGATAAAGCCCGGTACCTCACTTCTTTGTTTTTGTTTTTGTTTAAAAATAGAAATCTGTATGACTAAGATAAACGCAAACCTCGTCGTTGATTTCGCAAAAATTTATTTTATCTTCACGAGCAAGCCAACCGATAGCCAAATTGACCTGTTCCTTTGTGAGTGTTGTCTTCTTAGTCAATTCTGTAATGGTAAACTCCTCTCCACAAGTATCCAATACATTCCATACAATTCCGGCATAAGTGCCAATTAATTCGTTCGTAATCATTGTTTTCATATTGCTTTTATTTTAGGTCTAGCGAATATATAAAAAAATCTTCGAATAGAACAACTTTTTCCACTTATATTTTATCAGAAAGAACATATTGGTTACTAAATGAGAAGTTTTGACACTTCTACTTTTCAAAATGCACCGCAGCCCAACGATTTTGTGCTGTATTTTCGATAAAAGAAAGTCCAAGATTTTCGGCGCGCGCCCGTATAATAGGAATATCTTCCACATAAAAACCGCTCATATAAATTTGCGACCCTTTGTGCATTGTCGCCGCATAGGCGGGGAGGTCGGCAAGCAATATATTGCGATTGATATTCGCGATAATCACATCAAATTGACACCCTTCTATGCTCGACGCATCCCCCAAACGTACCGCAATATTCTGAATGGCATTCAGCGTCAAGTTTTCCTTTGAATTGGTTACGCACCATTCATCATTGTCGATCGCTGTAATTGGATTTGCACCTCTCATCGATGCCAAAATGGCAAGAATAGACGTGCCGCAGCCCATATCGAGAACCGATTTTCCTTGAAGCTCCGCATCGAGCAAATAAGCCACGATTTGATTGGTAGTGGCGTGATGCCCCGTACCAAAAGACATTTTAGGATTGATGGCGATATCGTATTCCGCTTTTGGCACATCCGTATGAAACGTGCTGTGCACCACACATCGGTTGCCAATCACAATGGGTTGAAAATAGTTTTTCTCCCATTCAGCATTCCAATCTTTATCTTCAGCTTCCGTTGCAAGATAATCAATCTCGACATTGGGCATTGGGAATGCAGCAAGAGCCTGTTGTACGGCTTCTTTACTATACTTTTTCAGCGGTAGATAAGCCTCCACCCCTTTGTCTGTATGAACAAAGCTATCAAATCCCACCTCTGCTAAAACCGCTACCAACACATCGCATACCGTTTCACTACATGGGCTTACCCCAAACATTACTTTTTCGTATTTCATATTTCTATCCTTTTTGATTTTCAAATCGTATTTGAAGGTTCAGTTTAAAGAGTAAGGGCTGAGTCAATCAGCAAGTGCAATATTACGAAATAAAGTTGAAGAATTCAACTTTCGGGGAAGAAAAGTTGAATTTCCCGAGGTCTATTATTTATTTTCTTCTGAATATTCATAATCTGTTTATCTGAGAAGTCCTTAAAATCGAGCCTATCATTTAAACTGTGTCAACTAAAAAATAAAACTTATTTTTATAACGCCGTTTTTTAAATGATGAGTAACGATTTTGATTTTAAGGAGTACGCGCTCAAGTTCTAGAAAAGAGAAAGGCAGGCAAGCGCCTGTTTGGTAAAGAGGGCGCTTTTGCCCCCTTGTTAGAAAACCTCCTCAATGCTGCTCTTGAAGGGGAGAGG
>JAVVVP010000035.1:4959-21660 GCA_036652575.1 Bacteroidaceae bacterium | reverse complement strand
ATTTATAGCATCTTTATTTTCCAAATGCCGTTTACTTTTACAAGAAGTAATTGAAGTGGTTGCTTTTTTACGTTCTTTTCTGCATCCTCAATAGTGAAGGTGGTAGTAACAATAGCGGTCTCTCCATTTTCGTTTATTTCTTCTTTCTCGACTTTTATGTCTTTGATAGTTTGTCCGTCTTGAAACCATTTCCCAAGCTCTGTCATATTCATATTCGTATATCCTTCTTTTACATCACAGAAAGAAATAGCTTTGGTCAAATCAGGTTTAACTATTTCTGCAGCAAACTTTTCCACAACAACTGTGGGTGAAAATCCTCCGCAACTAGTTAAGGTAAATGTGATGAAGGAACAGATTACAAGTGCTCCTAAGATAAATGTTTTCTTCATGATAAATTGTTTTTGAGTTATATTTATTTAGACGCAAAGATAATATAAATCTTCGAATTGAAGTCCGTTTTTGATTAAATTCTAT
This sequence comes from Bacteroidaceae bacterium, assembly GCA_036652575.1. Lineage (GTDB taxonomy): Bacteria > Bacteroidota > Bacteroidia > Bacteroidales > Bacteroidaceae > Alloprevotella. The sequence goes on along the minus strand of JAVVVP010000035.1, from coordinate 21,186 downwards.
CAAGTACAAGTTTTATTAGATGGTCTATTGTGCCTTTATAATTTGCATTCGCTTCTTTGGAACGGCGATTCGCGATGACCATACAACAAGTCGTAGCCTTGTGCCCAAGCAAGCGAGCGAGTCCGTGCAGCGCACTACTTTCCATCTCGTAGTTCATTATTCTTAACCCTTTAAAATCAAAACTTTCTACTTTCTCGTTTTGTTGAGGATCGGCAAGTGGAATACGAAGTTCTCGTCCTTGTGGTCCAAAGAAACCACCACATGAAATAGTGATACCTTTTATCATATCTTCTCCTGCTATGCGATGAAGTAGTTCTGGATTAGAGTCTATAACATAAGGAGCACAGAGTAGAGGATTCCATTTCATATGATGAGTGAATGCTTGTTCTAGCATAAGATCGCAAACCTCATTACGTCCTTTGTAGAAGTTGAGCAGGCCATCAAAACCGATACTCTTTTGACTCGCTATAAAAGTGCCAATAGGCGCATCTTCTTGTAATCCACCACACGTTCCGATGCGTACGAGCTCTAGGCTACGTAAGGTGTCTTTTTGTTTTCGTGTTTTGAAATCTATGTTCGCAAGAGCATCCAATTCGTTTATTACAATATCGATATTATCGCAGCCAATACCTGTAGATACAACCATAATGCGTTTATCTTTATATAAACCTGTGCAAGAATGAAATTCACGGCTTTTATTTTCGCATTCGATGCTTTCAAAGTGTGTTGAAACGGTTGAGACTCTGTCAGGGTCGCCTACAAGTATGATTTTATCAGCTAATTGTTGTGGCTGAAGATGCAGATGGAAGACGCTACCATCATTATTTATAATTAGTTCTGAGGCTTCAAATATTTTCATAATATGAGATGTGATTTCTTATTTACCTAATTCTAGTCGACGTATTTCTTTTTCTTGTTCATGAAGTTTTGTTTGTAATAATATCGTCTCGGATTCCAATTGTTTTATTCCTGGAGTTATTTGTTTTTTCCTTTGTAAGGATGCTGTTGCGTATTCTGTGCGAAGTTTTTCTAAATAAAGTACTTCTTTATGGAGTCTCTCTTCTTTTGCAACGAACTCTTTTGCTAAAGCACGCGCCTTACTATTTCTAAATTGAGAATAGTGAGTGTAAAGAGTTCCATCCGTTATAAAGAATTGTAGTTCTTCTTTTTTCTCGTGTCTATTCTTCTCATTATTTAAAACACTTTTCAGGCGCGTTTGTGCTGCTTTTACAACATCTATATTCGTCCACGTGTCGGATATAGCGTTTATTCGTGCTGCAAGATTAACCTTTGATGCAGAGGTTTCTGAGTAGTCGTAGGCTTCACGCTGTGTAGTTGGTATGAAGATATAGATGCATACTTTATCTGCAGGCTGATTACGATCTGACACAAACCAACCGAGATCATTGAATTCATCTATAGCATAAAGATAATCATTTGCGAGAGAATTAAAGGGCATTCCAATATTTTCAGGTTTTAAAAATTGCTTTGTATCAGAGTTGTATCGAGTAACAAAAATATCATATCCTCCTATACTTTCATCACTTTGAGCCGCGTAATAAAGTGTGATACCATCGGAAAGGACAAAAGGGAATCCTTGAATATCGTTGCCTTTATCTATGCCAGGTAGCGAAAAAGCTTCGCTCCATTTTTCGTTGATTTTATATTTGGCGTGTATTTTGGGTAATCCATTTTTGTCTGGAAAAGGGAAGTAAACTTTGTCTTCCAATTCATTTTCATAAATGGTTGCATTTTGCATTTGCCACGTTGTATCATTCTTATTGAAGAAATGGTTATATGTATCAATGGTTCCTGCTTCTTTCCCTAGCTGATAAGCATTGAGGAATGTTTTCCGATCTACAAGGATTGAATCAATAAAAACTATTTTTTCTGTAGCGTGTAGCATATTCATCCCTGTACGGCAAGTTCGCAAGGTTTCTTCCGCTTGTTCTGTCGCTAATTTCTTCCTTTTATCAATTGCTATTTGTTTTTGAATCAATGAAGCCGCAAGTTCAAACTTATATTCTGCGATATAAGTGGCAATCATTTGAGCTTTGGACATATCGACTGTTGCATCGCTTGTATTTTGAGCTTTTGATTTGGACATCGTTTGTCCTCTTTTTTGTGCATAACCTGCACTTATAAAAAGTACATAGCATAGCAATAGTATAATTTTTCTCATTGTGATAAAGGGTCTTAATGCTGATAATGAAGTCAAAAGTACTCATTTCTTTCGACTTTAGTTGCTTTTTTGGTGCTATTTATAATTCAATAAGCTTGTTTTCTTTTTCTAAGGCCTTCCATAGACTGTACCTTACCTCTGGATTTAGTTCTTCGAGTGAGCTGAATATTTTCTTAATTTCAGAGCGTTTTGAATCGTGTTCAAAAGGACAAGTTTTTAGTTGTCGTTCGTATTTATGATATATGGAGAACTCTATAATATCTTGTTCGTTGACACGACAAAGAGGACGAATGATCGTTATTGGAAATTTTTTCATACGAAGTAGTACAGGCATGGTCGAAAATTGTCCTTCAAAGGTTTGGTTTAATAGCATCGTATGAAGAATATCATCCATGTGATGTCCTAATGCTATTTTATTGCATTCTAGTTCTTGTGCTGTCTCGAATAGAATTTTTCGACGATTCCAAGAGCAAAGAAAACAAGGAGTTCTTTTTGTGTTTGTATCTGCTTCGAAACTACCAGTACGAATATGAAGTGTAACACCGCATTTTTTTGCAAATTGTTCAAGGTAATGTGTATCACTTTTATAATCAATATTACTCATTCTCACATGTAATGCTTCCACGGTAATGCGTGGATGAGTTATTTGAGCTCGTTGCGAGAGTAATTCAAGTAGGGCAAGGGAATCTTTTCCTCCAGATAATCCGATAAGAATGTGGTCATCTTCTTCTATTAATCCATAAGCAGTTATTCCTTTGTTGAAAAAACGATAGACGCGACGCTCTAGAGTTTGTTGGGGTGTGAGTTGCATATATAGAAGTGTGTTTATGCGTAATATGCTGATGATACAGATAAAAATGGAGCCTATAGTTCTTAGCTTGTTGGCTAACGAACTTATTGGCTCGATTTTCTTTCTTTCTTTATTTTAGATTATCATTTATTCGACTTAACCAGTTGAGGGACAAATAATTTGCAGCGTTTTGAAAAGTTGGTGGTAACGGTTTTTCAATTGGTGCGTATTTCTGCAATTTACGGTGCTATACCTTCAAATAACTCGTTGGATACAAAGGTAGCCTATTTTCGTTAAACTCCAATATCATTCACTTTTTTATTTAATGCGTTACCGTGGAAACTGTTCCTTTCTAAATGTTAACCCAAAGAAACGTCCAGTATTTTTTGACTCAACTCAGACTACAAAATCAAACTTAATGGGCTTTACAGAGCAGAGATACTGTAAATAGTTCCTCATCTGTAAGGATAGTATAGTATTATTACTGAGTTTTTGGCAATAGAACTCCGCTCGACCTACCTTCCGACAGCTGACTTTCTTTCGTCCCAACGTAAAATACGATAATCTCGGCTTCTTTGTTACTCTTGTTTTCACCATAATGATATTGATCAACAAGCTCTATTATGCCATCTCTGGAGTTGATTGTTTTTGTTGAACCATCATCACTGGTTACCGTCAGTGATCCTTTGGTCATATATCCCACATTGATTATCGGGTGCTTGTGCCAGTCGAGTTTCGCGTGAGGAGGAATGGTGATGCGCAACAACGTAATCCGGGGTGCTTCTTGCGGATATACAGGTAACGGTTTACCATCCCATGCACAATACGAGTCAATAACAACTTCTTTCTTAAGCTCTGATTGGGTTGAAGCCGTTTTACACGATAGCATTGCCATCATACTGCAAACTATCAATAATGTCATATTTTTTTTCATGCGGACGGATTTTATAAATAGTTTATTTCAGATTATCATTAGCTCGGGTAGTATTTCTGATTGGAGTTACCTCAAGCCAGTATATCTCAGAAGAGGTTACAAATTTAGTCAATATATTTCATAGTTTCGCTATACGAAGCTTTTTTATTTTTGGTGTGCAGTCAGACGAGGAAGCGTGCTCTTCTGATGAGCAAGCCGCCCGCAAGATGACTGCGCCAAGATCGTATAGAGTTGATTCTTGTAGTCGTTCCACATGGGCACGACTTCAATCTTAATCGGATGCTATTACGCTAAGAAAACCTTACCGTCGGTCAGGAAACTACCACTCGTAGCCAAAAACAGAGCGTAACGACCAATTTTACAGTTGATTCGTTACGCTCTGCTCTTTTTTCTTTCTGCGGAGTTGTTTATTTTAATTGTTCAGCCATAGCCGCTGCGGCTTTCCGCCCATCTCCCATCGCTAAGATAACAGTTGCGCCACCACGAACGATGTCTCCCCCTGCATATATAGTAGGAATAGATGATTGCATTTGATCGTTTACTTCAATTGTTCCTTTACGACCGAGTTTTAGTCCTTTAATACTACTAGGAACAATTGGGTTTGGAGAAACACCGACACTGACTATAACGAGGTCAACATTTAATGTTTCTATCGCTCCATTTATAGCAATTGGGCTTCGACGACCAGATGCATCAGGTTCACCAAGTTCCATCTTTTGGAGTACCATTTCGCATACATTACCTTTTTCATCAGCATGATATTCAATAGGGTTATGTAGGGTTAGAAATTTTACACCTTCTTCTTTCGCGTGTTTAACTTCTTCGATACGAGCTGGCATTTCGCTTTCAGAACGACGATATACAATAATCGCTTCTTCTGCTCCTAAACGTAAGGCGGTGCGCACAGAGTCCATCGCTGTATTTCCACCACCAACAACTGCTACTCTTTTTCCAAAACAGATAGGAGTATCACTATCTTCAGATGAAGCATCCATCAGGTTTACACGAGTTAGATATTCATTGCTTGACATTATATTGATGGAGTTCTCACCTGGAATATTCATAAAGTTTGGAAGTCCTGCACCAGAACCTACAAAAATGCCACGGAATCCTTCGGCTTCAAGTTCTTCTACACTTATCGTTTTTCCTACGATGCAATCTTTAATGAACGTAACGCCCATTTTTTCTAAGTTTCCTATTTCTACATCTACTATTTTATTCGGTAGGCGAAATTCTGGTATTCCATATTTTAAAACTCCACCTATTTCGTGAAGAGCTTCAAAAACGGTCACATCATAACCTCGTTTTGCCATATCTCCAGAAAAAGAAAGACCTGCAGGACCAGAACCAATCACAGCTACTTTTATACCGTTTTTCATTTCTAGTTTAGGCTGTTTCATCTTGCCACTTTCCCGTTCAAAGTCAGCAGCAAAACGTTCTAGGTAGCCGATAGCAACAGCCTTTTTCCCTGTTTTTAGATGGATGCATTGACTTTCACACTGTTTTTCTTGTGGACAAACACGTCCGCAAACAGCGGGTAGGGCGCTAGTCTCTTTCAGTGTTGCAGCCGCTTCAAGAAAATCGCCTCGTTCAATATTCTTTATAAAACGAGGTATATCAATACTTACGGGACAACCATTTATACAACCAGGATTAGCACAGTCTAAACAACGTTTCGCTTCTACTAAGGCAACCTCTTTAGAAAGTCCTTGGTTTACTTCTTCTTTTAAAATTTTCGCACGATAATTAGCTGGTAACTCAGGCATAGAACAACGTTCTATCTCCATACGTTCTTTTGCTTTCATGCTTTTCCGAAGTTTTACTCGCCATTCTGCATCGCGTGTTTCCGTTTGTTCGTCAGCATTGTTGTTGTCGAGCTTTTGCATTTCATCTTTTTCTGCACTTTTAAAAGCTCCCATCCTTTTTAGCATCTCGTCAAAATCTACCAGATGGCCATCAAATTCTGGGCCGTCAATGCAGACAAATTTTGTTTGTCCACCTACGGTAATACGACACGCGCCACACATTCCAGTACCATCCACCATAATTGTGTTTAGTGAAACATCCGTGGAAATATTGTACTTTTTTGTCAGTAAACAAACAAACTTCATCATAATAGCTGGACCAATACAGAAACATTTATTTACTTTTTCTCGGGTTATTACAGCTTCAATACCTTCTGTCACTAAACCCTTTTGTCCATAAGAGCCATCGTCTGTCATTATAATTACTTCGTCAGAGCTTTCACGAATTTCTTTCTCTAAAATAATGAGTTCTTTTGTTCTTCCTGCAAGTACGGTAACAACATGGTTTCCTGCCGCTTTTAGAGCTTGGACAATAGGAAGCATCGGAGCAACGCCAACACCACCACCTGCACAAACTACAGTTCCAAAATTTTCTATGTGAGTTGCTTGACCTAATGGACCAACAACATCTGTTATGTAGTCACCTTCAGAGAGATCGCATAAGCGAGTGGACGAAAGACCCACTTTCTGAATGACGAGAGTTATCGTGCCTTTTTCCTTGTTTGCTCCTGCAATAGTGAGTGGCATACGTTCTCCTTTTTCTCCAACACGTACAATTACAAAATGTCCAGCTTTGCGAGCTTTAGCAATAAGAGGCGCTTCAACTTCAAGCAAGTATACGTTTTCTGAAAATTGTTCCTTCCTGATAATTTTGTTCATAGTTCTATTTTTCTTTTCTATAAATTCTTGATTGATTTAATTCAATGATTTTTCCTTTTCTATAAGAGAGCTGCTTTGTTCTTTGATCGTTCTGTTGTTTCCTTCTTTTTCAAAATAATCTTCAGTATCTTAGCATCAAAAGAAGATACGGTTGTTGTATACGCTCCATCTTTTTGTAATAAAATAGATTCTTTTTTACCTGTTAGTAAGTCTGTAGCAGAAAAGACACCTTCTTGCATTTTTAAGAATTCAAAGGCATGAGTTGGTATCTTAATCGTAACGTCTTTGGGCTCGTGACTAAAGTTTGCAGTAATCAAAATCAATTCATTTTCGTATTTACGTAGAAATGTGTAACAACGATCCCCATCGAATATTGTACGATCTGTTTGATTTACATACATAAGATCATAAAAAAGTCCATGACTCAAAGCTTTTTCTTTACTTTGTAAGCATAGTACTTTCTTATAATAAGTGGAGAGAGAGAGGGCTTCTTCGCTTAGTATGCCAAGAGCTTGTTGCCGAAGTGTAGGTACACTCCAATAGTCAAAAATAGAAGTCCTGCCATCTCTACCACTAAAACCTTCAGCATCCATTCCACGTTCTCCATATTCTTGCCCCGCATATACCATAAAAGGATTTGTATTCATACAAGCACTTACGACAAGAGCGGCTTTTCCAGAAGCACCATTTGACGCAAAAAAATCAGATGCAATACGTTGTTCGTCATGATTTTCAAGAAAATTTAGCATACAAGTTTGAATGTCGTCTACCGCTTGCCAGCACTCTGTAATAGAACGTGCCGAAGCATTACCCGATGTTACGCTACGTAGAGTATCGTAAAGCCCTACTTTATCATATAAATAATCAAATCCTCCACGATGAAGATAATCGCGATAGAGTGAGGGATTGTAGACTTCTGCTATAAAAAGAATATCGGGATATTGCTTTTTAACTTTGTGAATAGCCCAATGCCAAAAGGCACAAGGAACCATTTCCGCCATATCACAACGAAATCCATCAATTTTTTTGCTTGCCCAATAGAGCAGAATGTGAAGCATCTTATGCCACGTGTTTGGAATCGGATTAAATTTAGATATATATCCACCGTAATAATCAATACCATAGTTTAGTTTCACGGTTTCGTACCAATCGTTTGTGCTTGGATAGGCATTAAAGAGATCATTACCTGTTGCTTTTGCAGGAAGTTCTTCGTAGGGCTGAACATTAAAAGTTCCTTGAGCAAAATTACAGGTTAGTTTTTGATTGGGTATATAGTAAAAATTATTGTTGGGGGAAAAGGCACAACTCTTATTATCATCTTCGCCAAAATCTCGTATTCCTTCTGGACGAGCATCAGAAAAGTACTGACGAGCCACGTGGTTCGGAACAAAGTCTATAATCATTTGCAATCCAGCTTTGTGAGTTCTATTTACAAGCGTTTCAAATTCCTGCATCCGTTTTTGAGGATCAACGGCAAGATCTGGATCTATATCATAGTAGTCCTTTATTGCATAAGGACTTCCTGCTTTCCCTTTAACTAAAATTGGATTATCTTGTTTGATGCCGATCGCTGTATAATCGGTTTGTGTTGCATGCTCTATTAATCCAGTGTACCAGATATGTGTAGCACCAAGTTTTTTTATTTCTTTTAGCGCTTTTGCTGTAAAGTAGTTTAATTTACCACATCCATTTTCTTCTATGGTTCCATTGGAGGCGCACGGTTCTGTTGCATTGCCAAAGAGGCGTGGCAATACTTGATAAATTATCATTTTATTTTCCATCATTTCATTTTACGTTTAAAACACCATTATCGAATAGACGATGTTTTTTTGAGGCAAAACAGATAACGCCTCTGCCAGAAGGGTATAACTGGTAGAGGCGCTTGTCGTTTCTTTATGAAGTTTCCTTATTCGCCGATACTACGAGCCGATACAGCTTCATTACCTTTGCAAATTTTTAGAATAAGTCCTTGTAGAACCTTTCCTGGACCACATTCTACGAAGTCTGTCGCGCCATCTGTTACCATTTGTGCAACTTCTTGACTCCAACGAACAGGTGCGGTGAGTTGTGCTATTAAGTTTACCTTTATTTCTGTAGGGTCTGTATGTGCTTTCCCGTCTACATTCTGATATACAGGACAATTTGGAATATGAAATTCGGTTTGACGAATAGCTGATTCTAATTCTTCTTTTGCAGGTTGCATAAGAGGAGAGTGGAATGCACCTCCAACGTTGAGTACTAAAGCACGCTTTGCTCCCGCTTCTTTAAGTTTCTCGCACGTACTATGTATGGCCTCGATATTTCCACTTATTACTAATTGCCCAGGGCAATTGTAGTTAGCAGGTACAACCACACAACCTTCAGTATTTACAGCGGTGCAAATTTCTTCAACTTTTTCATCTGTTAGAGCGATGATTGCAGCCATTGTAGAGGGGGTTGCTTCACAAGCTTTTTGCATAGCCATTGCGCGTGCATAAACGAGCTTAAGACCATCTTCAAAACTTAAGGCCCCAGCAGCTACTAAAGCACTGAATTCACCAAGTGAATGCCCTGCCACCATTTCGGGACGAGCTGCATTGTTGCCACAAAGAGCACTAATAACCGAATGTAAAAAAACAGCGGGTTGAGTTACTTTGGTTTCTTTCAGATCTTCATCTGTTCCGTTGAACATAATGTCTGTAATGCGGAAACCGAGTATTTCATTTGCTTTTTCAAAAAGTTCTTTTGCAAGAGAAACATTGTCGTAAAGGTCTTTTCCCATTCCTACAAATTGGGCTCCTTGACCAGGAAAAACGTATGCGTTCATATAAATATTTGTTATTTAAATCTATTAAGTGGTGCAAAAATACTCATTTTTCTTCAATTAGAAGTTTCTTAGGGCTAAAAAAATGATTCATAGGTCCACAACCTGCTCCTAAATGAATTTGTGCACCAGCTTGTAATGCTTGTGTTAAATAACATTTTGCTGCATTTACGGCATTGTGAAGTAACATTCCCTGAGCTATAAATGCAGCTATTGCGGAAGAAAGTGTACACCCTGTTCCATGCGTGTTCTGTGTTTCTATACGATTGCCCATATAAGTATTCGTATTCCCCCCTTGTTGTACCAATACATCAATAGGGGATCCTTCTAAATGTCCACCTTTTATTAATACAGCATCGCAACCAAAAGCTAAAATCGTATTACCTACTTGTTGTGCGTCTTCCTGATTCGTGATTTTACAAGTAGAGGCTAATATTTCCGCTTCATATAAATTAGGTGTAACCAACGAACAAAGGGGCAGAATCTCTTCCTTTAGTATTTCGATACTATCTGTTGATAATAATTGATGTCCACTACTTGAATACATAATGGGATCTAATAGGATAAAGTCTGGATTGTATTTTTGTAAAGCTTTTGAAATAGCTTTGATAATCAACGAATTTCCAGTCATTCCAATTTTTACTACCTGGGGATGTATGTCGCACATTACAGCATCTATTTGGGCTGTGATTAGTTCGGGTGGTAAGGGATAAGTAGCACTTACGCCCATTGTGTTTTGTACGGTGAGCACGGTCGGGATGGTTAAACCATATACACCGAGTGCTGAGAATGTTTTTAGATCTGCTTGTATTCCTGCACCTGCTGAAGGATCAGAACCAGCAATTGAGAGGGCGGTTATATAACGTTTCATTCTTTGGGGCGATTTGTTTATTATTTTTACTCTTCTTCTTTCTGTCTTTTTTCTAAACGAATCATTTCGTCACGGTACTGTGCTGCCATGACAAAGTCTAGCTTTTTCGCCGCGTTTTGCATCTTCTTTTTTACTTTTGCTATTTGAGTCTCTAAAGGTTCTGAAGAGACAAATGTCACCCGTTGTTCTGCTACCATCATTTCTGCTTGTTCTGTCTGTTTTAGATCATAAAGCTTTTCTGTACGGCCCTTGAATCCACTCAATTCATTACCACCGAGTTTCTTCTTGATTTGCGTAGGAGTAATGTTATTTTCTTCGTTGTATTTTAACTGTTTTTCTCTACGACGGTTTGTTTCGTTAATAGTTAGCTGCATACTATTCGTAATACGATCTGCATACATAATAACTTTCCCATTTACATTACGGGCGGCACGTCCCGCTGTCTGTGTAAGCGAACGATGTGAACGCAAAAATCCTTCTTTGTCCGCATCCAGTATTGCTACGAGTGAGACCTCGGGTAAATCTAATCCTTCACGGAGTAGGTTTACGCCTACTAATAAATCATAAATCCCAGCACGTAAATCCTCTATTATTTTGACGCGTTCAAACGTATCAACATCGGAATGAATATAGCTCGTACAAATGCCATTCTCTAAAAAATATTCAGTAAGTTCTTCCGCCATACGTTTCGTTAGTGTTGTAACTAATGTTCTTTCATTACATTTTTTGCGCATACGTACCTCTTCCATCAAATCATCTATCTGATGTAAACTTGGGCGCACATCTATAATCGGGTCTAATAGTCCTGTAGGGCGAATAACTTGTTCTACAATAACACCATCACTTTCTGTTAGCTCATAGTCAGCTGGTGTTGCACTGACATAAATAACTTGATGGGCGAGTTCCTTAAATTCTTCAAAGCGAAGAGGACGGTTGTCCATCGCAGCGGGTAAGCGAAAGCCATATTCTACCAATGCTGTTTTACGACTTTTATCACCACCGTACATAGCACTGATTTGCGGTACTGAAACATGACTTTCATCGATCACCATTAAAAAGTCGTCGGGAAAGAAGTCAAGAAGACAATAAGGACGAGTTCCTGCTTCTCGTCCGTCAAAATAACGTGAATAGTTCTCAATGCCAGAGCAATGCCCTATTTCTCTAATCATTTCCATATCATAAGTCACTCGTTCGTAAATGCGTTTGGCTTCAAGATGCTTCCCTATAGAATTGAAGTAGTCGACACGTTCTTTTAAGTCATCTTCAATCGAATGAAGCGCCATTTGTTGGCTTTCTTTTGTCGTTAAGAATAGATTGGCAGGATATATTTTATATTCATCGAACTGTGCCATACGATGCCCTGTCTCAATGTCAATTTCTTCTATCGATTCTATCGCATCCCCCCAAAATGTAATCCGAATCATTTCGTTTGCGTAAGCCAAAAACACATCTACCGTATCTCCATTCACACGGAAGTTTCCAGCTTTGGGCTCTAGATCATTTCTTGTGTAAAGGCAACTTACAAATTTTGAAAGCAATACGTTACGATCAATCAAAGCATTCCTTTTAATTTCTACCACATTCTCGTAAAAAGCATTTGGATTCCCCATTCCATAAATACATGAAACAGAAGATATCACGATCACATCCTTTCTACCAGAAAGTAAAGCCGATACGGTTGCAAGACGTAGCTTGTCTATGTCTTCATTGATTGCTAAATCTTTTTCTATGTATGTGTCAGAAGAGGCTATGTAAGCTTCAGGTTGATAATAGTCATAATACGACACATAGTATTCTACCGCATTATTGGGAAAAAACGTCTTAAACTCACCATATAATTGTGCAGCCAACGTTTTGTTATGACTAAGCACCAATACGGGTCTGTTTGTGTTTTGTATAACATTGGCTATTGTAAATGTTTTACCCGAGCCTGTTACGCCAAGGAGCGTTTGAGCTGGTAAATCTTTTTCTACACCTTCTGTCAATAGACGAATTGCTTCTGGTTGATCACCCGTTGGATGATAGGTAAGTTGTAAATCATATTTTGGCATAGGTGCAAAGTTACGCAACTTTGGATGATAATGAGAAAATAAGACCTGAAATAGTATAGGTCAAACGTTATAAGTATGCTTATTTAAACAAAAAAAGGAATAAGTGTTGCTCAATTGCAAGCAAATAACTAAATTTGCAACTCAAATTCTTATAATGAAAATCAAAAATACAAGCATAATCGGTTTCATATTCATTCTTTTGAGTTCTTGCTCAAATTATACCACCTTGATGAAAAGCCGTGATTACGAACAAAAGTACAATGCCGCAAAGCAATACTTTGCAGATAAAAAATACACTCGTGCTTCTATGCTTCTTATGGAGGTTATAGCTGTATTAAAAGGGACGGACAAAGGAGAAGAATCTCTCTTCTTGTTGGCTATGTGTGAATACAATGCTCATAATTATGATATAGCAAGCGATTATTTCAAAAAATATTATGATAGCTATCCGAATGGTGTCTATGTAGAGGATGCTAGATACTATTCAGGACTCGCTCTTTATTGGACCGCTCCAGACTCCAAACTAGATCAAACAGAAACTTTGCTGGCGATCACTGAATTTCAAAACTTCTTGGATTATTATCCCGAGACACGCTTAAAAGACAAAACACAGAAGTTTATCTTTGAACTTCAAGATAAGTTGATTCAAAAGGAATATAATAATGCGAAATTATATTATAATCTGGGTGATTATTTTGGAAATTCAACAATGGGAGGAAGTAATTATCAAGCTTGTATTATTACGGCTGAAAACGCTTTAAAAGATTACCCTTACACAACACTACGTGAAGCATTTTCCATCTTATTAGTACGTGCTAAGTTCTATTTAGCCGAACAAAGTGTGGAAGCAAAGAAAGAAGAACGATATCAAAATGCAATAGATGAATGCTACGGTTTTAGCAATGAATTTTCAGATTCTAAATACAGCAAAGAAACCAAAAAAATGCTCGAAATATCAATGAACGCAATTAAGAAATATAAGTAATATAAAGATGGATCACAAAAAAACGAAAGCTCCAACAAACACCGTAACCCATAACTTAATGGATTTCTGTGAAGAGACTGGTAATATCTATGAAAGCGTAGCGATCATGGGGAAACGTTCAAATCAAATCTCAGCTGAGATGAAAGAAGAACTTACAAGAAAATTGAAAGAATTTGCACCCGTCAACGATAATTTGGAAGAAGTATATGAAAATCGTGAGCAAATAGAAATCTCTCGCTACTATGAAAAATTACCAAAAGCAACACTGATCGCTGCAAAAGAATTTGAGGAAAAGAAAATTTACTACCGTAATCCTCAAAAGGAAAAAGAAAATTTATAAACCCACTCTTTTTTATGATACAGCGCATACAGAGCATCTACTTACTCCTTTCCATTCTCTTCCTTGTTATATGCTTTTGCTTTCCGCTAGGCAACTTAGCGATAGGAAACAATGCGTATCCTCTCTATAAATATGGATGGTGTGCAGTAGAAAATTCATTCCATTTAGTCCCCGCTTTACTAGGTGTGTTGCTTCTGATTATAATTGTAATAAATATAGTGTGCATTTGTTCTTTTAAAAAAAGAATGCAACAAATACGCCACATCCATATTATAACACTCTTCATTGTTGTCTTCTATGTAATATTAGTGACGATAACACAGCTATCGCAATATGCAGCACTAACCTTTAATTGGTCTGTGATTTTACCTTTTATGAGTATGATTCTTAACTTTTTATCAAAGCGCGCAATTCATAAAGATGAAGATCTAATTCGCGCAGCAGATAGAATTAGATAAAAACAAAATGTCATTAAACAAAGTAATGCTTATCGGAAATGTAGGGAAAGAACCAGAGGTTCGATACATTGATAATGGAGTTGCTGTAGCAAGACTTTCGTTAGCTACAACGGATAAATCTTATAAATTACCAAATGGTACACAAGTCCCAGAGCGTACCGAATGGCATCATATCATTTTTTGGCGTGGAATGGCAGAGACCGTAGAAAAATACGTACATAAAGGCGATAAACTCTATGTTGAAGGCCCTATTCGCACTCGAACGTATGAAGATAAAAAAGGAAATGCTAAAGTATTAGTTGAAATATGGGCAGAAAGAATGGAAATGCTAAGCTCGGTAAATCGGATGCAAAATATTAAAAAAGAAGAAACCGTAACAACAAGTAATACGATGAATCAAGACGCAAAAACCGAAAAAGACAATCTTCCTTTTTAGGGAATAAAAATAACGAATAAACAAATCGCTTTACAATAAAAATGTGAAGCGATTTTAATTATAAATATGCCTCTCTATTTTCACAAAAAAACAAATCATCTAGAGCTTTCCATTTGGAGAGTAGAAGAAGACTTGTCAACACTTTATGGTTTACTTGGAACTTTGAAATATGAATATAAAGAACTAGCTGAAGAACAGTTTAATTCCGATCATCGATGTAAAGAATGGATTGCTACACGAGTCTTGTTCCACCAAATGATGGGAACTGCCTTCCGCATTTCCTATAATGAGAATGGAAAACCAAGAATAGAAGGAACACCTCTTATTCAACTTAGCATTTCACATACAAAAGGATATGTTGCAATGATAACAAGCACTTACGCTGAAGTTGGTATTGATATTGAAACTTTTTCACCCCGCATCGAAAAAGTAATAAATAGATTCACTTCGGAGATGGAAAGTCCTCCAACAACTTTACTAGTTGATGATTATCGTAAATACTATATAGTAATGTGGAGCGCAAAGGAAACCTTATTCAAAATGAATGGAGTAAATAATGTGGATTTTCAAAATGATATCCGAATCGTGCCTTTTCAAATCAAAGGTAAAGGAGAATTGTCTACGACAAGTACCCTTTATGAAAACGGGAAGAAGTATCAGATGGTAAACTATCAAATGTTTCCAACGTTTGTACTTACGTGGGCAATGGATAATAGGGAACAACTTTTTAATATAGAAGGATAATGAAAAAACTTTTTCTCATTTCACTAATGGTGCTGTGTGCCAGAACCACTTTTTATGCACAATCCATCATCTATACCACAGCAGATTCTGTACGTATAGAGAAGTTACTAAAAGAAGCTACTCTTTTGCCAAAAGGCATAAATAAGACCTTGTTCTTTGCCAACAAGTTTATAGGAAAGCCTTATGGATCTGCATCTTTGGAACGTCGTGGTGGAGAGGATCTTGTGGTGAATTTACAAAAATTCGACTGCACAACTTTAGTCGAAACCGTATCAGCCTTAACGTTAGCGAACCGTACAGGTCAAAAAAGCTTTAAAGAGTTTTGTAAGTTTTTGCGTAAAATCCGATATCATAAGGGGCGAATAGACGGGTATCTATCTAGGTTGCATTACTTTAGTTCTTGGATTGACGATAACGAACAACAAATGCTTGTTCATGAAGTAAATATAAGTGACAATGGATTGTCAAATCCTTTTATAGCTAGACAGAAGCTAAAAATTAATTATATGAGTACCCATGTAAATGCCTATCCTGCTTTACGAAATAATAAAGATCTTGTAAAGGGTATTCAGATCGAAGAACAACGGTTGACTGGGCGCATCGTCAAGTATATTCCCGCTGATAAACTTTCAGGAGGAAAAAAAGATTTAAGCCCTATAAAAGATGGTGATATAATAGCTATTGTAACTCGTCGACCTGGCTTAGATGTTAGTCATTTAGGCTTTGCCGTATGGGTAAACGGGCATATTCATTTACTCAATGCCTCAAGTCTTCATCATAAAGTTGTTTTAGAGTCAAGAACACTGAGAACTTATATGCAAACGCAACGAAGTCAAATAGGAGTTCGAGTGATTCGTATTCAATAAAAAGGATGGTAAGCACTCAAATTAAGCCTCTATTTTAGAATTTCCTATTTTTTAAGGACGCAATTATTCGATAGATAAAAATC
>JAVVVP010000035.1:0-4949 GCA_036652575.1 Bacteroidaceae bacterium | reverse complement strand
CGGAATAATGCTTGTGTCAGAAAAAATCAAACCAAAATTAATAATCGGACAAGAGAAAAATTAAAATTTAGTTCATCGAAAATCGAGTTTTACTCACACCCCGATTAAATTTACATTTGCTTGTTGACGGCAGGATTGCTTGCAATGAAAAAAGCTTGGAAATTTATCTCGAAAAAAATTTGGTGGATTCAAAAAAAAGTAATACCTTTGCACTCGCAAAAAGGAAATAAAATCCTTACGGGGTGTAGCGCAGTCCGGTTAGCGCACCTGCTTTGGGAGCAGGGGGTCGTGGGTTCGAATCCCGCTACCCCGACAAATTGAAAATCAAGCACTTACAGAAATGTAGGTGCTTTTTTTAGCTATGAATGCGAACTTTTACGGATGATTTTGGGGTATAATTAGCCCTTTTTATGTACATTTGTTGCATCAAAAAGAACTGACTGCAACAAAACTGCAACAAAACTGCAACAAAACTGCAACAAAAATTCGGCAATATGGCAAAAATAAAAGTGATTTTAGATAAAAGGAATAACAGTGACTCGAAACCTGTGATTGTAGTTGTGACTCGAAACAGTGACAGACTTAGATTTAATACAGGAATGACGTGCGAAGAAAACGAGTTTAATAATGGAAATATAACCTCCAAAGCAAAGAATTGCAGACTCAGGGAGATATACACTGCCATAGAGTATGCCTTAATAGAGCTTGATCGCACAGGAGAGCTCAACAAAATCAATAATAAAAAACTTAAAGACATCATTCTCTTCGCGGCGTTCAGGGTCAAGAACAACTCCTTGACCCTGCTTTACTACCTGGATCGTTTTATCGCAACTAAAATAAAAGACAGCACGAAAGCACTATACGTTGGAACGAAAACTAAGATAGAGGGGTTTGATAAGGAGGCGGACTTTGATAGTGTCAACAAGGAGTGGCTGTTGCGCTTTCAAAGTCACCTGGCCGAACAGGGTAACAGGATAAACACCATCAGTATACACTTGCGCAATATCAGGGCTGTGTTTAATTTTGCCATAGACAATGAGGATACCGCTAACTATCCTTTCAGGCGATTCTCGATAAAAAACGAGGAGACGGAGAAACGCTCGTTAAGCACGGAGGATCTACGCACGCTAATTAACTATGGTTGCGAGGAGCATCAGATTTTTTATAGGGATATATTTATGCTTTCTTTCTTTCTATGCGGCATCAATATGATAGACTTGTTACACCTTAAAGAGTTGAGAGACGGTAGGGTGGAGTATCGGCGGGCTAAAACCAATAAATTGTATTCGATAAAGGTTGAACCTGAAGCTCAGGTTATTATCGACAAGTATAAGGGTGAGGATTATTTGCTTAAAATAATGGATCGGTACAGTAATTACAAAGATTTTTGCAACAGAATGAACAAGAATTTGCGCGAGATAGGGAAAATGGAGATCAAAGGTCAGGGAGGTAAAAAGGTGCGCGAGCCTTTGTTTCCTTTCTTGTCGTCGTATTGGGCTCGTCACACCTGGGCTACCATTGCTGCGGAACTTGATATACCAAAAGAGACGATCGCAGCAGGGTTGGGTCACGAAATAGGATGTAGCACAACGTCAATTTATATACGATTTGACAGGGAGAAAGTGGACAGAGCCAACAGGGCGATAATAGATTATGTGAAAGGGATAGAGCGATGATAATAGAATAGGGATTTGGTTTGCCAAATCCCTATTTAGAGTGCGAACTTTTTTGTTCATCCACTTCTAACCACTCGGTTACTTTATCCAATCCCAATTATTTAGTCGTATCATTTAAATTGAGTATCTGTTTTTGAAATTCTTCGTTTAATAAGTTTAACTCAATTTCGCTTGTCGGTTTTTTTTTAAGAGCTATACAACGATCTCTAAACGTTTTGTGTCTTTCCTCATGTTTAGCAAGTTTTCCTGCATAGAACTCCATAGTTGCACAAAGGATTTGCACCTCTTTTATTAATTCCAGAGACGCGGTATAATTATTTGATTGACATCTTTCTTTCATTTCAGACCAAACAGTATTTAGATGATTCTGTAAATAAATTATACGTTCAATACTTTTTTCTTTTTCCGAATTGCTATTATTGTTTTTGTTGATATTCCATGTTACTATTAGCAATATAATCGAAGTTATAATTGAAAAGCAACCACTTAAATAACTCCCGAAATCACCCCATTTTGAAGAATCATTATTTAGTCCATTATGAAATACAACAAAATATGCAATGATGGGAGCTGACGATATTGCTAGTAAACAAAGCAACCACCAGTATTCTTTTACCCATTCTTTTTTATTCATTATTCTGTGATTTTGGAGTTCTTTCGCAATTCTATGAATTTTGTGATTACCAAATAAGTAAAACCTCCTGATTCTCATTTTTCCTTGTTTTAATTTCGTCGTAGCACTCCTTCACTTTTTGAACATCAGCATTTGAAAACAAAGCGATGTATTCATAACTAGATTCTAGATCTATTAGTATTTGTGACTCAAAGCACTTATAACAATCGTAAAAACATGACTTGTGTATTTTGAATTTATTTATATTCTCCGTTTTATCAACCAAAATATAAATGGTGGGATTGTCTCTTTCTCTTATTAAAATATCCTTTTTGTATAATTTAAAAGCATAAGAATTGAACATTATTTTATAAGCTTCTGTTTGTAATATACCTACTATTTCATTGTAATTTTTTATCTCTTTATTTATTCCTATTTCGGCGAGAGACGCTGCATTCCCATTAAAAGTTTCCACTTTCCCTTCGTAGAATCCATCATTATATGAATCAAAATCAATGGCAATACCAGGGTTTTTTATATCTGCTCTTATCCTTCTAATAGCTACGCCTGCTTTATCAATTATTTTTTTTGCAAGTTCTTCTTCTCCTATTTCCATAAACATAATGCATGATAAAATATATTCTCTATATGCCGTATGATAATATTTTGTACTCAGGTATACTTCTCCTTGCATTAAGTTTATATTTGCATCAATATACTTCTTGTTTTTGATTGACGCGCTTTCTAGATTCTTCTTGATGAGGGATAGTTCTTTGTCTATTGATTTCTGTTTTTCCTCCATTTTTTCATTTAAATCTGTTTCGTTTTTCTTCTGTTCGGATTTGCTATCTTTCATTTCTTCACGAAATTTTTCCAATGTTCCTTTGATGTCTATAACACTATATATATTCCAAGCAATAAGAATGGTTATTAATATTGCCAAGGAATCAACAATACCCACATTGTTGATAATTTCATACTCTTTGAATGATGACAATGTTATGAATAAAAGGAAAACACCGGCTACTATGGGTATAAACTTTTTCATACTCCTATTTTTTATTTGTTCAATATCTGGATGGCTTTATCTTTTAATCCCATTTTTATAAATTCATCATCGTCTACATCTAGCTCCAAGACAACCTTAGTTGTTCTTTTTTTGTTCAGCAAACTTTGTAGCCGTTCAATCTCTTTTTTATAAACATCAACAGAATCGCTTTGGTTTTCCGATGCAGGGGAAATAGAATCATTTACTACGGCGGACGTGGAGGAATCCTTGGATTTTTCGCCAGTAATAAGCCATAGCGCATCAACGCCAACTTCTGTTATGATTTTTGCTACCATATCAATGCTAGGTTTACTTCGCCTCTGTTTACCGAGGTAACTTGACAGACCTGTAGGCGGCAACCCTATTTTTTTCGCAAACGCAGCTTTATTCCCTGCAAATCTTTCATTTACAAGCATCTCCATTCTATCATTTATTGTTTCCATAAGCCCTTTAATCTGTTAATTATTTTTAATTGTTCAATTATATTATTCAATTGCTTTGCTTGCGTTATTCAATTGCTTATCTTTGCACCATGAAGTTAGATAATTATTAATTAATACAGTAATAAATATGCAGAAAAATAGAAGTAAATCAGTTGTCGGTCTTCTGAGGGACTTGGAAGTAGGCGATGAATTGACATTTCCCGTTGAGCGGTTGCGAACGATAAAAGTGTCTTGTTCTCAGCAAGGTTTGATATGGGATAGAGTCTTTACGACATCGACCAACAGGGAAGACCGCACGATAAAAGTGTCGCGAACCAAATAGAATTAAGACAAGATCAAAAACAATCTACAATGAAAAAGTATGCCAACGTACAAGACGTACCCAAAACTTGGTTGTCAGCGAGCGAAGCAAAAAAGTTTCTAGGATGTTCTGACAAGTACCTCCAAAAACTTCGCGACAATGCCAAAGTGTCGTTTGCGCGAGATGGAAAGATGATATTCTATAACCTACACTCCATCGAGCTGTTTCTCAACAAAATCAAGGTAATCTGATCTCTCTCCGCCGTAAATGAACTGTAATAAGGTTCTGCAATCGAATTGATTTACGGCACAAAATAATTGTTCTTTGACATCTTGGCACAGCGTCTTGTGATGGTTGCTCCATCATTGAAGACAGACTGACAGAAATACAGAAACGCACATAAGCAGGTTGGGATCTTGCGAACTGTGCAAATATAAACAATTAGCAGAAAACGCAGCAATTAATCGTCCATGAGCAGTGAGCATACGAGTTGGGCGTTCGTACCGTTTTCGACAAATATAACCCGTGTGATGGCTTCGTCCGTCCCGTGATGAACTGATCGGATCAGTACACGGGGTCAAACAAATACCTTATAAAAATGAAAAGTTTATTAAAAGTGGCGACTCTGTTTTCGTCGCTCGCTTGTCTGATAGTATTCGCAGACAGCATACCGATGTTATTGATCTTTTTCGTCCTCTTTGTCATTTCGTTCACAATCTGCATGCGTGACAGAGAGGAGATAGATAAGGACCTAGACAAATTTAATTTTTAAAAAATAACAATTTAATTTTTACAAACATGAAAAAAGTTATTTTAAAAAGCCTTCGCCTATTGAACTTCAAAGGCATAAAGGAACTAACGGTAAACT
>JAVVVP010000034.1:0-21849 GCA_036652575.1 Bacteroidaceae bacterium | reverse complement strand
TTATCTAATTGAATTTTTATGCTTATTTTTGCATTCAACAATTGCATTTTAATATTAAACAGAATGGTTGCTATTTATAAAAGCAGAAGTTAAGTACTTGTAAAATTCACCTATTGGATTTTGAAAATTTACATAGGAAGTAAGTTGCATTTACTTCCTATGTAAGTGTAACTTACTTCCCATGTAAAATATTTTACTTCCTATGTAAATTTAGTTTGCTTTCATGGTACGGTGTTTTATATTCATGAGAGCTAATAATTGTCGATATGTAATGCGGCTTTTGCATTATATATAGAGATTTGTATTTTTAAGAAAATGTAATTATGATACGAAAAGAAATTTCCTCCCATGTGCTCACGCTCGGGACGGATTGCCGCGTGCCCAAAGGCGGCGTGGCAATGGTCTGAATGGTTTCTATAATACTAATAAACTACAACGGATACAAAGATACTTGTGAACTTATTGCTTCATGGAAAACGTATGAAACTTATCCTTATGAGCTCATAATAGTAGACAATAATTCTCGAGATAAACAAGGCGAGCGTTTAAAAAAAGAATTTCCAGAATACACGGTTATTTGTAGTAACAAAAATTTGGGCTTTGCTCAAGGTAATAATTTAGGTATACAGTATGCTAAAGGTGATTACCTCTTCATACTCAATAACGATACGCAGATATCTAAACCCGTGCTGCAAAATATGGTAGCTGTTTTAGAACAAAAACCGAGTATTGGTTGTGTATCTCCTAAAATAACGTTCTATCCCAACACTTCGCTTATACAGTATGCTGGAGCTAGCGAAATGAGCTCTTTTACCTTAAGAAATAATTTTATTGGCTATGCGACTCTGGACAAAGGGCAATATGAAACACCGCAACAAACGGCTTTTGCTCACGGTGCCGCGATGATGGTAAGAAAAAAAGATCTTGATATTTATGGGCTCATGTTTGATGCTTACTTTCTTTACTATGAAGAATTAGATTGGAATGTACAAATGAAGAAGCACGGTTTTGGTGTGTGGTATGAACCTACAGCTGTTATAAACCATAAGGAAAGTGCTAGTGTTGGTGTTAGAAGTCCATTGCAGGTATTCTATCATACCCGTAATCGCTTTGTTTTTGCTCATCATACGATAGAAAAAAGAGGATCTCGATCATTGTCTTATTTTTATCAGCTCTTCGTTGCTGTTCCAAAACGTTTCTTCGTCTTTTTTTTAAGAGGTGAATATTCTCTCGCTAAAGCTCTTTTAAAAGGTGCTGTAGCAGGCATTTCCTATATTTTAGAGCATAAACAGTCGGAGTATAGCAATGTAAACAAACATTGACTATACTTAAAGACAGAAGGAAAAAAGATTCCGCTATTTAGTATCGAAAAGTACTTCCTCCTAAAAATTCACGTAAAAGAGACGTGGGTGGAAGCCCCTCGGTAGAAATAGGATTTAAGTACGAAAGGAAATGGAGCAACCGACTAGCTTCTGCATACTCTGGTTCACTTTCTGGTACTTGTTCCAACAAGGGTCTTGCTTGATTGCGAATAACGGCAAGCTCAAAGAGTAGAGCAGAATTAAAGATGGCATCTGCATTTTCTTGGAACGGGAAGATCCATTTATTCTCGCCAGAACGAACACTTTGCCAACGCCGAATGGTATCCAATGCGGAATAGCCTCGATACTTATAATCTCGAACTATACGACGAAGTAAACGATTGTCGGTGGTTGGTATGTAGTTGTGATCATCCAGCATAATACTAGTCAGAGCAGAAGTGTAAATTTTATACTTGGCTTGATCTGGAATGCCCATGGAAAGTATTGGATTAAGAGCATGAATGCCCTCGAAAATCAGGAGATTGTTCGCATTTACTTGAACTGTTTTTCCACTTTTTTCACTCTTTCCTGTCTGAAAGTTAAAGATTGGGAGCTCCACTTTTTCTCCATTGAGAAGAGCCTTTACCTGCGTGTCAAGCAGTGATATATTGAGTGCATCAATATTTTCGAAGTCGTAAATTCCATCTTTGTCTAAGGGCGTTTTATCACGATCTACAAAATAATTATCGAGAGAAATGGGAATAGGCTTTAGTCCACAAGCCATAAGTTGTATGGCCAAACGTTTGGAAAAAGTTGTTTTTCCACTTGACGAGGGCCCCGAGATAAGTATGACTTTTAGATCTGAATGACGTTGAATATCCTCTGCAATGCTGGCTATTTTCTTTTCTTGAATAGCCTCCGACACATTAATAAGGTCATAGGTATATCCTTTAGAACAAGCATCATTGAAATCTCCTATTGTACTCACTCCTAATATGTCTTGCCAACGATGATGCTCTTGAAAGACTTCGAGCATTTTTTCTTGCTTCACCATATCCCGCAACTCATCTGGCTTTTCTGGATTCGGTAAACGGAGAAGCACTCCATCGTAATACTTTACAAGATCGAATAAATAGATCTGATTGGTGTTGATCAGAAGCGAACTATAGTAATAATCTGCGATACCGTCAAGAGTATAATAATAGGTGTAAAGCGTATTTATACTTTCGAGTAATTTTACCTTACTATCCATACCTTGACTGCGAAATAATGCGGTAGCTTCAGAGGTGTAACAAGAGTTCCGATGGAAGGGTATCCCCTCTTTTATGATTTCTTGCATTCGCAACCGAATGTCGTCAACATCTTTTAATCGAACATCGCTCCCAAAATTTATTTTACAATAATAACCATTGCTTACTGGAGCTTCTATGCTAATACTCGAACCAGGATAGAGGTCTACAACTGCTTTGTAAAGCACAAAAAAGAGTGATCGAGTATAAGTACGCATCCCCGAGGGGGACGTAACATCTAAAAACTCAATATCTTTGTTATTGAAGGCTATATAATGAAGTCCCTCTACCTTGTTATTCACTTTAGCACTCGTTACGCCATAAGGCAGATTCATCTTGAAAATAGCATAAATATCAAGTAGAGAACTTCCGATAGGAACTTGTTTTGTTTCTTTGGTGTTCTTGCAATAAATGGTTATTTCTTTTGTCATAAGGCTAGATCTTTAGATGTTTTATGTTCTATGGGCTAACAAAGGTATGGAAAAAGAGCAACATAGAGAACGTTTTTGGGGATGTTTATTTTTTAGGGGTACTAAAACTAAAATAAGAAAGGAGCTGTTCTCTTTTTTTGTTTTAGAAAACAGCTCCTTATAGGACAATTCTGTAAGAGTTTTATATCCTTTTGCTTACAAACATTCTTTAATGAATTCTTTCATTTCGGGTGTTGCAGCTTCAATGCTTTGTAATAGTTTAAATTGTGCTTTTGTACGCACCAAGTTATGTTCTGAATAAGCTATCTTATAATAGGTGTCTCCATTTATATAGTCTGTAAGGAAACGAACGCTTTGCATATATGGGAACAAGGCGGTGGCATAAGGTAAATTCTCTATTTCCAAAGGTGTAAGGAATACTTTTGCCGACTTTAAGTAACCTTTTGTGAATGCTTTAAATATTTCAATATTAAAGTTTACCTCCTTAAGGTCCTTTTCATCTTCTTTGCTTGTGTTTGCTGCGGAGCGAAGAAAATCGCCGAAGTCTGAAAAGATGAAATTAGGCATTACGGTATCCAAATCTATAACGCAAAGTACATTACCCTCTTTATCGAACATCATATTGTCGACCTTTGTGTCGCAATGACAAATACGTTTAGGTAACTTTCCTTCACGATGAAGGCGTTCTCCTTTACACATTTCATCAGCACGCTTTTCTATTTCGTCAAGAAAGTACTGAACTTCTGAAACACGCCCTACTCTATTTTCTTTGACAGCATCGTGCAATTGCTTTAAGCGAAATTCCATATTATGAAAGTCTGGAATAGTTTCTCCCAACTCAACTGGAATATCAGCAAGCAACGCTTGGAAATTGCCAAACGTATAGCCTACTTCATAAGAGCTTTCAGCCGTAACACCTGTTTTGGTTATTGCGTCTGGAATAAAGATCATGATGCGCCAATAAGTTTCACCGTTAAAGTAATAATACTTACCCGTTTCCTTTTCAGGAATAAATGTAAGCACTTTACGGTCAATATCGATTTCACCTGCAGCCTCCAATTTTTTGCGCATATGCCCTGTAACCGCAATAATGTTATCCATCAGCATTTCTACATTTTGAAAAATAGCATTATTGATATGTTGCAACACATAGTCGGGCATATCGGCTTCGGCTGTATTCACTTTGTAAGTATCGTTGATAAGCCCGTCTCCTAGTGGCTTAACTCCTGTAACGGTTCCCTTTATGGCAAATTGGGCAACGATAGTTTCTAAATCTTTCATTTCCATCTTTTGTTTTGGTTAGATTGTTATTTATATTAGGTATATTATTATTGCATTACAGTCCTATTAAAATACGACATAAGACTACAAAAGTAATTGTTTTTCTTGAAACGAAGAAGAGTGTAAGGACGTTTTTGCGTTCTATTATACATTAAATTTACTTTCTTACTAAAAAACGAGAAAAAAGTTTGATTGATTTTGAATTTACATCGTTTTGCATTCCTCTATCCATGCTTCAGAACAAGCATCACTAGGCATACGCCAATCACCTCGAGGACTTAGCGAGCAACTACCTACTTTGGGACCATCGGGCAAACAACTACGTTTAAACTGTTGAGAAAAGAAACGAGAACAAAAAGTGGTAAGCCATTTTTTTATAACTTCGTTTGAGTAACTATTACCAAACGCCTTTTTTGCTAAGAAGTATATTTTAGAGGGACTAAATCCAAAGCGCAGGAAATAATAAAGAAAAAAATCATGCAGCTCGTAAGGACCTACTAAATCTTCTGTTTTTTGAGCAATAAGACCTGCTTCGTCAGCGGGAATCAATTCTGGACTTATTGGAGTGTCTACGATATCGAGTAAAACGACACGGCTGTCGCTATCGGCTTCGTTATTTGCGACCCAGGTAACGAGATGACGTACCAAGGTTTTAGGGATTGATGCATTTACTCCATACATACTCATATGGTCTCCATTATAAGTAGCCCAGCCCAATGCTAATTCGCTTAAATCGCCTGTACCCACCACTAATCCATTCATTTGGTTTGCTACATTCATCAATATTTGGGTTCGTTCCCGTGCTTGCACGTTTTCGTACGTAACGTTGTGCTGATTAATGTCGTGTCCTAAATCTTTAAAATGCTGAATACACGCGTCTTTTATATTTATTTCTCGTATGGTAACACCGAGATTTTCCATGAGTTTAAGTGCATTGGAATGAGTTCTACTTGTTGTCCCAAAGCCAGGCATCGTGATACCAATAATCCCCTTCCTGCTGAGTTTTAATTGTTCAAAAGTTTGTACGCAAACCAATAAGGCAAGTGTAGAATCTAATCCACCACTAATACCAACAATGACCGTTTTAGAAGCGGTGTGTTCTATTCTTTTAGCGAGCCCCATCACTTGTGTCATCAGAATTTCTTGACAACGTTCATTCAGTTTTGTACCGGTTGGAACAAAAGGATGTGGAGAAATGGAACGAGTGAGGTTTATTTCTTCTATTTGTTGATCAAAAAGGGAAGCATCTACGGTTTTACAGATTTCTAAGTTCTTAAACCGTTCAATACTAGCAGAGAAGGTGGTATTAACACGGCGCTCTGTTCTTAATCGTTCTACATCAATTTCGCTTATAATCAATTGCTCTTCAAAACTAAAACGTTTGCTTTCTGCGAGCATTGTTCCATTTTCATATATAAGTCCTTTACCTCCAAAAATAATATCTTGTGTACTTTCGCCATATCCGCAACCAGAAAACACATAACCCATCATACAACGTGCGCTTTGTTGTGAAAGTAATTGTGTTAAATAAGTATGTTTGCCTATACACTCATTGTCTGCACTTAGGTTGAACACAATTTCTGCTCCCTTTAGAGCTAAGTTCGAGCTAGGAGGAATAACGGACCATACATCTTCGCATATTTCAATACCAAAGGTACACTGCGGGGTTTCAAATAAAAGGTGTTGACTTAGCGGTGCTATTTGTCCACATAATTTGATGTCCGCATTGTTTAACGATTCTGCAGAAGTGAACCATCGTTGTTCGTAAAATTCTTTATAATTAGGTAGGTATGTTTTTGGAACGATTCCTAATAATTTGCCCTTTTGCATAACCGCAGCACAATTAAGTAGTGTTCCTTTATACACAATGGGTAGTCCCACAATAACAATGATGCTCAAAGGTCGAGTAAAATCGAGTAATTTCATAAGAGCCGTTTCGGCTTCATCCAGCAAAAGTTGCTGTGCAAATAAATCTTGACAAGTATATGCGGTGAGTGAAAGCTCTGGGAAGCAGATTATTTCAACTTTTTTCCCTTCGGCTTGTGCTATCAGGTTCTCTATTCTTTGAGTATTATAGTTGCAAGAAGCAACTTTTACATTTGGTATGGCTGTCGCCACTTTAACAAAGCCTAAGTTCATAATCATTTCTTTTTATTCTGTGCAAAGATAGCGTTTTTATTCGAGAATCATTCTTTCTCAACTATACAAACGGCGCGAGAAAATGGAAGAGCCACGACTGAGTACGAAGACTTTTGCTACGGGACTTCCACCAATCTTCGGTCATCAGCAAACAATTCTTTTTCTTGTCGTAGTCAAACATTTGTTGTAATTCCTTTGTTGCATAGGGGTCAATAATCATCACGTTACATTCATAGTCGTATGCTAAAGAACGAGCATTTAAATTGGCAGAACCTGCAAAACAATACTTTCCATCTATCATTAGAATCTTGCTATGGTGAAATCCTCCTTGATAATAATAAATAGAAGCACCACGTTTCATTAACTTATGAACGTTGTAATCTACAATTCGCGGAGTGATAGGAATATCACTCTTTTCAGAAACCATAATTTCCACCTTAACACCTCGTTCAATCGCTTTTATTAAAGCTCTCTTTATGTTTCGATTAAGTGTGAAGTAAGGATTTATTATCTGAATAGTCGTGTGGGCAGAATTAATAGCCTCCAAAAAAGTTTCACGTATGATCTTTGGACTCGTTATGGGCTCTCTATTGACTACTGCTAGTAATTTTTTACCCGCAGTAGGAGTTTTATCAGTGCGAAGTCCTTTAAAATTCAAACTAGCATCTTTTTCACCTGGATAAAGTTCTGCCCCATAAATGTTTTGATGAGTAACCTTATTCCATATACGCAAAAAGATAGTTTGCAATTGACCTACGGCATCTCCTTCTATACGAAAATGAATATCACGCCAATCGCCAAACGCTGGCTTACCATGAATATAATAATCGGCAACATTCATCCCACCAGTATAGGCCACTTGTCCATCTATAACTACAATTTTACGATGGTCGCGATGAAGGGCATGGTTGACCCACGGAAAATTAACGGGATCGAACTCGTGTATATCTATACCTTTGGCACGAAGTGTTTTAAGATGGTGCTTCTTTAATGGCTTATTGTTCGAATCGTTTCCAAATCCATCAAATAACGCCCTCACTTTTACGCCTTGTTTGACTTTTTGAGCAAGCAAATCGAAGAGCGCGTTTGCGATAGAATCATTACGAAAATTGAAGTATTCTAGATGAATGGTTTGTTTGGCTTGGCGTATGGCCTCAAACATATCAATGAATTTATCCTTTCCTCTTTCAAAAAAAACGAGTTTGTTGTTGCTTGTAAACTTTAAACCTTGTTTCTCCAGATAGTGTACAATAATAGAATCGCTGCTCTCTTGTGCAGAAAGCTGCAAAGAAAACATCGCAAGAAGAAAATATAAAAGTCTAATAGATTTCAACAAACTAAGTCTTTACGAGTTAAAGCATGGTACAAAAAGAATCAACAATACCAAGCAGGTGCTTTTCTTCATCCACCACAAGCACTGAATGAATTTTGTTCGCATGCATAATCTTATCGATTTCTGTTATTTTGGTATCCAAATCAATCATCTTTGGCGTGCGAGTCATTATATCATTCACGGTAAGATCGAAAAATTTGCTTTGCGAATGCTCCATTGCTCTACGAATATCGCCATCCGTTATAACCCCTTCTACCGTTCCGTTATCGATAGCAACACACATACCTAAACGTCCATTACTAGCATGAATCACCGCTTCTCCCAACTTCATATTTGAAGGAACGATTGGCAGTTCATCCGAGCGCATTACATCACGAGCTTTTGTAAGTAGTCGCTTGCCAAGAGAACCGCCAGGATGAAAACGAGCGAAATCGGATTCTTTAAAATTTCGAGCTTCAATCAGTGCACAAGCTAACGCATCCCCCATAGCGAGTGTAGCAGTTGTAGACGATGTTGGCGCTAATCCCAAAGGACAAGCTTCACCTTGTACCGCTACATTAAGATGGGCTGTTGAATATTTAGCAAGCAAAGAGTCGGGATTTCCACTCATTCCTATTACGGGTATGTTTTTTTCATTTAGGTAAGGCAAGAATCTTAAAAGTTCGTCAGTTTGACCCGAGTTGGAGATAGCAAGTACCACATCTTCTTTTGTGATCACACCTAAATCGCCATGAAATACATCTAATGGGTTTATAAAGAAACTCGGTGTTCCAGTGCTAGAGAGCGTTGCTGCTATTTTAGCTCCAATGTGTCCACTTTTGCCCACTCCTGTGACAATAAATTTCCCCTTGCATTGGAGTATAAGTTCAACTGCATATTCAAAGTTCTTATCCAATAAAGGAATAAGATCTAGCAATGCCTTTGCTTCGTCTTTGAAGCATTTTATGGCGGTATCTATTAGTTTGCTCATTAAATTAATGATTTTATTACCGATTCTAAATCTTTCAGATACAGCATATTCGTTCCATCACTAAGTGCGATTTGTGGATTAGGATGAACTTCAAAGAAATAACCTGTTGCTCCAAATGCTTTTGCAGCTAAAGCAATAGCAGGTATATATTCTCTGTTTCCTCCTGTTACGCCACCCCCTGCGCCAGGACGTTGCACGGAATGCGTACAATCCATGATAACAGTAGGTGTGAACGCTTTCATATCTGGAATATTGCGAAAATCAACGACTAAATTATTATAGCCATAAATATTACCTCTTTCTGTTAACCATATTTCTTTTGCACCTCCCTCTTTTGCTTTTTCTACGGGGTATTTCATATCTTCGCCCGATAAAAATTGTGCTTTCTTGATATTCACAATTTTACCCGTTTTTGCAGCTGCGACAAGTATATCTGTTTGCCGACATAGAAAAGCGGGTATTTGCAATACATCTGCAACACAGCCAGCGGGTTCAGCTTGATAACTTTCGTGAATATCAGTTAGTATACGGAAGTTGTACTTCGTCTTAATGTCTTGAAGTAGTTGTAATCCTTTCTCTAAGCCAGGGCCTCTAAACGAATGAAGAGAGGTTCGATTGGCTTTATCAAAAGAGGATTTGAAGATGATCTCTATACCAAACTTTGTTCTCAAACGGTCTAATTCTTGCGCCACATCCTCTAGTAAAGATGCGGACTCTATAACACAAGGTCCCGCAATTATAATAGGTTTCATAATTATCTGTTTTATACGATTTGCAAAGATAATGAAAAAACAGCGTATTAACGAAGCTGTTATGAGAAATTCGAAAACATTCGAAAACAATTAAGCATATAGCTGTAGTTAGAACAATATCTCAGCAATCTATTTTATACTGAAAAATAACGATAAAGAAGATATACGATAACGCCTAAGATAGAGAGCGAAATTATTTTAACAATACAACTTTTTAGCAATTTCATAAGTACAAAGGCTATTATTATTGCCCCTACTATAAGATACAGATTATCCATTCTTTCCTTTTTAAATTGATGAGGTGCAAAGGTACAATAAAAAAAACGAGATGAATATATCGTAGAAGTTTCTATTCAAAAATATTCAGGCAGAAAAAAGTTTAACTAAAATTTCAGATGAAATAATTGGTCATTCAAAACAAACGAATTACTTTTGCAACCGTAATTCCAAACAAACTAGTAAAAATAAGAAACTAAATAATGCGTAGTATAAACCTAAATAATTGGTGGTGGCAGTTCTCAAATTTAATAAAATGTGAGTAACTCGCCGCATATATACACATACATTACTATATAAGCACCTCAAATAAATATCAAGGCCTGTCGAACTCACCGACAGGCCTTTTTTGTATCCAATAGTGAGAAATAAACCGATAAAACAAATGGAAAAGATGTCTTTCAATATCGACAAAAATGGTTATTACGGGAAATTTGGTGGGGCCTACGTTCCCGAAATTCTTTACAAATGCACGGACACATTGCAACAAACGTATCTTGAAGTTCTAAAAAGCGAAAGCTTTAAAAAAGAGTTTTCTCTCCTTTTACACGATTACGTTGGCCGACCCTCCCCTCTTTATCTAGCTCAACGATTAAGCCAAAAATATGGTGGAACGATCTATCTAAAACGTGAAGATTTAAATCACACAGGGGCTCATAAAATAAACAATGCCATAGGGCAAATGTTACTTGCAAAACGTATGGGAAAAACACGTATTATAGCAGAAACTGGCGCTGGACAACACGGAGTGGCAACGGCTACAGTCTGCGCATTAATGAATATGCCATGCCGTGTGTATATGGGAGCCACAGACGTAAAACGTCAGCGAGTAAACGTAGAACGAATGAAAATGCTCGGAGCAGAAGTGTTCTCGGTAGAAAGTGGTAACAAGACTTTAAAAGATGCTACAAATGAAGCGATTCGTGATTGGTGTTGTCATCCTAATGATACGTTCTATGTAATAGGAAGCACCGTAGGTCCACACCCTTATCCAGATATGGTCGCTCGCTTACAAAGTGTGATAAGTAGTGAGATAAAAGACCAACTCATGGAAAAGATCGGTCGTAATTACCCAGACTACTTAATGGCATGCGTTGGTGGAGGTTCTAATGCAGCTGGCACTATCTACCATTATATAGATGATCTTCGAGTAAAACTGATACTTGCAGAAGCTGGAGGTAAAGGAATTGATACACCATATACTGCCGCGACTATTCAACGAGGTAAGCTTGGTATTATACATGGTTCGAAGACGTTGATGCTTCAAACAAAAGATGGACAAATAATTGAGCCCTACTCAATCTCTGCAGGACTAGATTATCCAGGTATAGGTCCATTACATGCCCATCTGGCAGAACAACATAGAGCTACCGTGTATGCAATTACTGACGATGAAGCTCTTTCTGCCGCTTACGAATTGACTCGCTTGGAGGGAATCATTCCTGCATTAGAATCAGCACATATCCTTGCTGCTCTAAATAAAGTTCATTTCAAATCTGAAGATATTGTAGTTCTCACTGTGAGTGGACGAGGTGATAAAGATATTGATACTTATTTAGAGCATTTCGACAAAACTAATCATTAAATTAAAACAACTATCAAATGTATCATTACACAACTGTCTCTCGCACAATTTTATCAGACCTTTATACACCCGTTAGTCTATATATGAAAGTGCGTGACATTTACACAGAAAGTTTACTCATGGAGAGCTCTGACTACCACGGAGAACAAAACAGCCGCTCCTACATAGGCTTTTGTCCCATGGCCCGTATCAGTATAAATCATGGTAAAATACACTGTTCGTATCCAAATAAGGAAAGGACAGAAGCCTCTATAAACGAGTTACAGACACCAGACAGGGCGATTCGCTCATTTTTGAAGAAATTTAAAGTAACGGGGGCAGATCGAGCATTATGTGGAGTGTATGGTTATACTTCCTTTGACGCTGTAAAATATTTAGAGAATATACCTATAAAAGAGGTTGTAATGGAGAAAGAGGATGCTCCTGACCTGCTCTATATTCTTTATAAATATACAATCGTCTTCGATCATTTTAATTCAACATTACGTATCATAGAACTCATCGGTGATGGAGAACAGAATACACTTGATTCTGTGGAACGACTCTTCTATAAAATGAATACACAAGTCTACGATTTTCATCCTATCGGTGACGTTGAAAGCCCTTTAACCGATGAAAAGCATAAAGAGAATATCAGAAAATGTATCAGCCACTGCCAAAGAGGAGATGTTTTTCAAATTGTAATAAGTCGCCGCTTTATGCAACGATATGAAGGAGATGATTTTAAGCTTTACCGTGCACTACGTAGCATTAATCCATCACCTTATTTATTCTATTTCGACTTTGGTGGATTTCGTATATTTGGCTCAAGTCCTGAAACTCATTGCTGTATAACATCTCGGCATGCCTATATTGATCCTATCGCAGGTACAATTAAACGGACAGGGAATGTAGAAGAAGATAAACGCAATGCGCTCTATTTAAAAAACGATGAAAAAGAAAATGCAGAGCATGTGATGCTAGTAGATTTAGCTCGTAATGATCTTAGTAGGAATTGTCATAACGTACATATTGACAGTTTTAAAGAGATGCAGTATTACAGTCACGTTATTCATCTTGTTAGTCGAGTAAGTGGCGAGATGGACCATACGGTCGATTCTATAAAAACGTTTTTAGACACGTTCCCTGCTGGCACGCTATCGGGAGCCCCCAAAGTACGAGCTATGCAATTAATAAATCAATACGAGCCTCACAATCGTGGCGCTTATGGTGGTTGCATTGGCTTTATAGGTTTTAACGGTGATTTAAACCAAGCCATTGTTATACGTACCTTTATCAGTCGCAACGGTGAATTGTGGTTTCAAGCAGGGGGCGGAATTGTGGCCAAAAGTAATGATGAAAATGAATTACAAGAAGTTAATAACAAACTTGGAGCATTGCGCAAAGCGATACTTCTTGCCGAAAAAATGTAGCACTTATGAACATAGCAATTATAGACAACTATGACTCTTTTACTTATAATCTGAGCCATCTCGTTAAAACACTAAACTGTACTGTAACGGTCTTTCGCAATGACAAAATTCAAATGTCAGCACTCAATGCGTTTGATAAAATAATTCTATCGCCAGGACCTGGTATACCCTCGGAATCGGGTCAACTATTAAATGTAATCGATAAATATGCTGGTGTCAAGCCCATACTAGGTGTTTGTCTTGGCCATCAGGCGATTGGCGAATATTTTGGTGCTACATTAACAAATTTAGAACACGTCTATCACGGAGTGCAAACACCACTACATTTACTCACCTCTGATTATCTGTTCGAAGGTTTAACGTTTCCATCACAAGTAGGCCGATATCATTCGTGGATTGTTAGTAAAAAGAAGTTGCCTCTTTGCCTAGAAGTAACAGCCCAGAGTGAAGAGGGTGAAATTATGGCACTACGCCATAAAAAAATGGACATACGTGGTATTCAGTTTCATCCAGAATCAATATTAACTCCAGAAGGTTATACAATCCTCAAAAACTGGATTGACTATCCTTTATAAATACAGAATCATTCAATGAAACAAATACTTTTACGACTCACAGAACGAGAAGAATTATCACGTGAAGAGATGCACGACATCATGATAAATATCACCAACGAAATGTATACGGACGAACAAATAGCAGCTTTGCTGATGGCTCTTCAACTTCGTGGTATAACGAGTGATGAATTACTAGGACTTAGAGATGGCTTACTTGAAACTGGAACCTCGATTGATTTTTCGCCCTACTCTGTACTTGATATTGTGGGTACAGGAGGAGATGGTAAGAATACTTTTAATATATCTACGTGTGCTAGTTTTGTGGTTGCAGGAGCTGGCTATAAAGTAGCAAAGCACGGTAACTATGCTACAACATCCATCTCTGGAGCTAGTAATGTAATAGCAAGCTATGGAATTCATTTTACAACTGATGCCGACTTATTACAGCGCAGTTTGGAACAAGCTGGAATTGCCTATTTGCATGCACCTTTATTTGCAAATGGAATGAAAGTAGTTGCTCCTATTCGTAAAGCTCTCGGTATACCGACCTGCTTTAATTTGCTCGGACCACTCATCAACCCCTCACGTCCAGCATATCAATTACTAGGTGTCGCAAATTTAGCTCAAATGCGCCTCTATACAAATGCACTTCAAAAGACAGATGTCAACTATGGAATCGTAACGAGTGTAGATGGTTATGATGAAATATCACTAACAAGTGGTTTTAAAGTAATGACTCGTCACCTAGAAAAAGTTCTTTTACCACAGGATATAAGTTTAAAAAGTAATAGTTATGAGGAATTATTTGGCGGAAAGACAACAGCAGATGCCGTTAAAATATTTAGTCAAGTTCTTAATGGAGAAGCTACAGAAAGCCAAAAGAATGTAGTACTTATAAATGCCACTTTTGGAATACAACTAATGGAGCCTAAGAACGAAATACAAGAGTGTTTAGCTATCGCTCGTGAATCTTTAGAAAGCGGGCTAGCGATGCAAACATTCAAAAAATTTATAGAAATCAATAGTTAGAGATGGAAAATATATTACAAAAGCTCATAGAGCAAAAACGTATTGAAATAGAACAGCACAAAGCTACTATGTCAAGAAAAGAACTACAAAAGAAGGTAGAACTACAGATGACGAAAAATGAGCCTCGTGTATCACTACGTACATGTTTAGAACAGTCTTCCACTGGTATTATAGCAGAATTCAAACGTAAATCGCCATCACGCGGTTGGATAAATGAAACGGCTGATCTCGATATGATATCTGCTGGATATGAAGCGAACGGAGCAACAGCCTTGTCCATTCTAACAGATGAACCTTTTTTTGGAGGTTCCTTAGATTTCATTCGAAGAGCACGACAGAATGTGAATATCCCAATACTTCGCAAAGATTTCATACTTGATGAATATCAACTTTTTGAAGCAAAAGAAGTTGGCGCAAATGCCGTATTACTAATTGCTGCTTGCCTTACTAAAAAAGAATGTAACAAATTGGTAGATAGTGCAATTGAACTTAATTTAGAAGTGTTACTTGAAGTACATAATGAGACTGAATTAAGCTATATCACGTCTGGTATTTCAATGGTAGGTGTAAACAATCGCAATTTAAGTACATTCCAAACAGACCTCAAGACCTCCTATTGTCTAGGGACACAAATACCTTCTGAGTTCTTGAAAATAAGCGAAAGTGGTATACATTCTTCTCGAGACATATTAGAACTTCGTCAAGAGGGATTTAAAGGATTCTTAATAGGAGAAACATTTATGAAAACGCTAGAGCCTGCCAAATCCTTAGGCTTATTTATAGAAAACATAAGATGCTTGTAAAAATATGTGGCATGCGTGATCCCTCCAATATTCGTTCCGTAGAACATTTAGATATTAGGATGATGGGCTTTATCTTTTATAAAGAATCGAAACGTTATGTAGATACACTTCCATCGTATTTACCTACACATGTTAAACGGGTTGGCGTTTTTGTGGATAGCCCTATAGCTTTTATCATAGAACATATAAAGACTTTCGGTCTACAATACATTCAACTTCACGGGAACGAAACTCCTTCTTTTTGTAGAACGATAAAAGAAAACTGCTCTATTGAAATAATCAAGGCTTTTGGTATAAATGAGAAAACAGAATGGCACAAAATGATAGAATACGAAGATTCTTGTTCCTACTTTTTGTTTGATACAGCTTGCTCTTCGCATGGAGGTAGTGGCATCCATTTTGATTGGTCTCTCTTATCAAATTACAACTTAAAAACACCTTTTCTACTAAGTGGAGGGATCCATCTAAATAGCACAGAACGATTAAACAAGATACATCATCCCTCTTTTGCTGGAATAGATCTTAATAGCAATTTTGAAACAGCTCCTACTATAAAAGACATAAAACTGCTCGAAAACTTTTTAAGCAAATTACAATCAACCAAGAAACAACAAAACAAGAAATACAATGAATAGAATAAACGAACTTTTTCAAAGAAAAAATAAGAATTTATTATCTCTTTATTTTTGTGCTGGTTATCCAACTCTTAACGGCACAATTGGAGTACTCGAAGCCATGCAAACAGAAGGTATTGATTTTGTAGAAATAGGTATTCCATTTTCTGATCCTATAGCCGACGGCCCCGTTATTCAAGAAGCATCAACAAAGGCTCTACGACAAGGCATGTCACTCAAACTACTTTTTAGTCAGCTACGTAATGTACGCAACACCGTTAACCTTCCCATTATCTTAATGGGTTATCTGAATCCAATTTTTCAATATGGTTTTGAAAAATTCTGCAATAGCTGCAAAGAATGTTCTATCGATGGCGTAATCATACCAGACCTCCCCTTCTCTGATTATTTAAAAACTTATAAAGCGATTGCTGATAAATACGACTTCCGTATTATCATGCTTATTACACCAGAAACAAGTGATGAACGTATTGAACGTATCGATCAACAAACCAATGGATTCATTTATATGGTATCATCTGCATCTACTACGGGTATTCAAACATCGTTTGGAAACGAGTTACAGGACTATTTTAATCACGTAAATGCAATGAATCTAAGGAACCCACGTATGATTGGCTTTGGAGTCTCAAATAAGAAGACCCTAAAATCCGCTCAACAAAATGCTACGGGAGCTATTATCGGAAGTTTGTTTATACACCTTCAAAGCCAATATAAGTCTCCGCAAGAAACGATACGTGCTTTATTTAAAACGCTAGAAAAGGATCGCGCTCAAATTTGAAAAGTATCGTGCTCAAATTTGAAAAGGATCGCGCTCGATTATGGCAAGACATCTTTTAAGTATAACACAGCACGATTTCGAATCGATTTGACCGAAATCCACATTCTCATATACCTTTAAATATGAAATTTCGCCCACCTATTCAGCTTTTATGCGAGTAGGTGGGCGAAACAATTGGATAATTAAGCTTTAGAATATACTTCTTGGTATTCCACAAAACTTATTGATTACGATTTATGGCAGCATCTAATTCCTTTTCTTTATCTTTCAGTTCAAGATTATAATAAATATTCTTTAAATAGCTACCCCAATTCGCTGGACTATTGGGCGTTAATTCTCGTACTTTTTCAAAATAGGGACGTGCTTTACGATAATAGTCAAGAATTTTTTCTTTGTCAATTTTAAATTGTGGCTTACGTGTATCTGTACAGTATTGATCTTTTTTACTTACAATTTCATTGATGTAACATACGCCCATATTAAAATTTGCCTGTAAAAAAGAAGGATCTAATTCAAGGGCTCTCTTAAAAGCGCTACGTGCCTTTGTATATTCACGTAAAGTATTTAAATACACACAACCTTGAGCATAATGTGCCATTTTGCTCTGTGGAGCCGTTTTCGTTATTTCTTCTGCGGTTTCTTGAGCTTCTTTGACTAATTTATTTTCATCATAATAGCTAAGAAGATTTTGGCAGAAAGTAATATTCCCTGGAACATTTTTGATGGCTTCTTTTGAACAAAGAATCCATCCTTCTATATTTTTTTTGTGTTGCAATGCAGAAAGTTTCATCGTGTATCCATCTTCTACGCTCATTGTATCTTTAAGAGAAGGATTTACATTCTTGAGAACGGCATCCCAGTCATTTTTTTTATAAGCAATCATCGTAGCAAAATAGCTCCATTTGGCATAGTCTTCTTCTTTTGACTTATAGATAGAGTCTGTTTCTGTTTGGCTAAAAATAGGATTCTTAGGCATTGCAATAGCCTTTTCAAAACAATCATAAGCTCCATCGTAATCTTTACGAGCATTCAAAAATCCTGCTGCATAAGCATAATAATCAAGCATCTGAGAAATCATCTTGTGATTATTTGCTACATAGACTGATTTTACCTTTCCTTTTTCATTGGGCTTAACATCATAGAAATGACTCTTTGTAAAGTATTCTACGGCTTTATTCAGAGAGTTTATAAAAAGAGTTGTGTCACAAGCTTCTTTTCTAGATGCTTTTTCTATTTCTGAAGCAAGTTTTGTACTCTGCACGTTCCCTGCTATGTTGAATGCCATAGCAAGTTTGGTAGTTTTAGGATTTGTGAGGGCTGGAGTTATAATTTCCTCCGCCTCTAATACTTTCTTTTCATCATTGAACAAAATGTCTGCTTTGTAAACGGCGCTATTCTGACCAAATGAGGAAACGGCTACTACGAATCCGCCCAATGCGGATAATAAAATACGTTTCATGATTTTTTATTCTTTAATTTGTTCGTTATTAAGTTCGTTATTCTCTGTAGTTTCTATTCTGTTTTCAATTGGATCTTCTTCTGAGACAAGCTTTACAAGTTCTTCTTCTACATCTGTATTTACTTTACAAACACTACTTATAATATCGTTGCGTTTGCCTAAGTTTATAAGTTTAACACCCTGAGTGGCACGTCCCACAACTCTTGTATCTGCAACTTTAAGACGTATCGTAATTCCACTCTTATTGATAATCATAAGGTCGTTATCATCGGTTACCGTTTTGATAGCAACAAGTTTGCCTGTTTTTTCTGTAACGTTTATAGTTTTAACACCTTTTCCGCCACGATTGGTAATACGATAATCTTCTACGGAGCTACGTTTGCCATATCCTTGTTCACTCACAACCATAATATTCTCTGTTTCTAGATCGTTGATACAAATCATTCCGATAACTTCGTCTTGACCATCATCATCGAGTACTATACCACGAACTCCTGTTGCGGTACGTCCCATTGTACGCACTTTACTTTCATTAAAACGAATAGCACGACCATTTTTATTTGCAATAACGATTTCATTTTCATCGTTAGTTAAACAAACGCTTATAACATTGTCGTCTTCACGAATTGTAATTGCATTTACGCCATTGGTACGTGGACGAGAATATTCTGTTAAACAGGTCTTCTTGATGACACCTTTCTTTGTACAGAACATCACATAGTGACTACTACAAAATTCAGGGTCACCTAATTTGCGAATGTGCAAACAAGCATTGATCGCATCGCCTGCATCTATATTGAGCATATTCTGAATGGCACGACCTTTAGAATTTTTCGTTCCCTCTGGAATTTCGTATACTTTAAGCCAGAAACAACGTCCTTTTTGTGTAAAGAACAACATAGTGTTGTGCATCGTAGCGGGATATATAGCTTCGATAAAGTCTTCATCACGTGTACTGCCGCCTTTGCTCCCTACTCCGCCACGTGCTTGTGCACGGAATTCTGCGAGAGGTGTGCGCTTGATGTATCCCAAATGACTTATCGTAATAACCATTTCATCATCTGCATAAAAATCTTCTGGATTAAATTCTTCACTCGATAAAACGATTTTACTACGACGAGCATCTCCCCATTTGTTCTTTACATCTAAAAGTTCTCCTTTTATTACCTGTTTGCAAAGTTCATCGTCTACAAGTATTTGTTCTAAATAGGATATTCTGCGCTCTATTTCTTCATATTCAGCATGAAGTTTATCTTGCATCAAACCTGTAAGCTGCGCTAAACGCATGTCTACAATCGCTTTACTTTGAATTTCATCTAATTCAAAACGTTGCATCAAGCCCTCTATAGCAGCTTGTGGACTTTTAGAAGCACGAATAATGTGTACAACTTCGTCGATATTGTCACTGGCAATAATTAAGCCTTCAAGTATGTGTGCACGCTCTTTTGCTTTACGTAATTCATATTGCGTCCGACGAATGACAACATCATGACGATGTTCAACAAAGAATTTAATGCAATCCTTTAGTGTTAATAATTTGGGACGACCGTGTACTAAAGCAATACAGTTCACGCTAAAGCTCGTTTGCAATGCTGTCATTTTAAAGAGCTTATTGAGCACTACATTAGCATTGGCATCGCGTTTTATGTCTACGACAATACGCATTCCATCGCGGTCACTTTCATCGTTTACATTACTAATTCCGTCTATTTTCTTTTCGTTTACAAATTCAGCAATCGTTTTAATTAGCTCAGCTTTGTTTACACCATAAGGTATTTCTGACACAACGATTTTATCGTGAGTAGCACAAGGTTCTATTTCTGCTTTTGAGCGCATGACAACGCGTCCACGGCCTGTTTCATAAGCTTCGCGTACACCTTGCATCCCATAAATAAAGCCACCCGTAGGAAAGTCGGGGGCCTTTACATATTGCATTAAGCCATCTACATCAATCTCGTTATCACCTAAATAAGCGATGCAAGCATCAATAACTTCTGATAGATTATGCGGTGGAATGTTAGTCGCCATACCTACGGCTATACCACTAGCACCATTCACAAGTAAACTAGGAATACGTGTAGGCATAACGGTTGGTTCGTCAAGCGTGTCATCAAAGTTTTTCGTCATATCGACGGTTTCCTTCTCTAAATCCTCCATCATCGCTTCACCAAGAGGCATAAGACGTGCTTCTGTATAACGCATTGCAGCAGCCGAGTCTCCATCTACAGAACCGAAGTTACCTTGTCCATCAACAAGCATATAACGCATACTCCATTCTTGAGCCATACGCACTAAAGCTCCGTATACAGAAAAGTCGCCATGTGGGTGATACTTACCCAGCACTTCACCCACGATACGAGCACATTTCTTATACGCTTTGTCGTGTGTATTTCCAAGTCCCATCATACCAAAAAGGATACGGCGATGCACGGGCTTGAAACCATCTCTTACATCTGGTAACGCACGTGCAACAATAACGGACATAGAATAATCTATGTACGAGGACTTCATTTCCTCCTCAATATTGATTTTAATAATTCTGTCGTCTATCATTTTAATAATTTAAGTTTTAAATAGAGGTTCAAAGGTAATACTTTTTTGCGACAAAAAGGCTTTAAGATGGCATAAAAAAACAAGATTCTTATTTTAAGGGCGTTTTTAGCCCCTTTCAGAGACTTTACACTTTCTATCGACTATAAAAAAAACGAGTCGATACTGCTATCAAACTCGCTTAAAGGTGGAAATATGCTGTATATTCTTATTTATTTCATATCATCACAAGTCTCGTCCGATGGTATTTTGATACGCTTTTCGCCAAGATATGAATAATTAAAGTTTTTACCTTTGATGGACGGAAACTGACTACGAAGATCTACATCTTGACGATTCTTTAGATAATCTAGCATTCTATCATAACAATGCTGCACACTATCTGCTTTTAGTTGTGCTGAAAAAAACGTATCTACATACTGAAACTTATTACTATTTCCTATAGGGACAACTCTTTTAAACAAGAAAGATGCTTCATACCAACCTTTTTGCTCTTCTGTATAAAAAGAGGATCTAGGTGCAGCAGGTACAAATGGAATGGGTTCAACCTCTTCATCTTCTGGTATTTTATAATGCTTGTTATCTTTAAATTCATCTAGCGTTTCTGCCATCGTTTTAATGATAATGAAATACGCACGAGGATGAACCTTGTGTCGCTTTGGATACATTAGTGGGCTTTCAACAAATGATACAATATCGGCAGTCAAAGCTTCATCGACACTAAAATCGGCAATATTAAGATTTGCCAAAAAAGCCAAAGCTTCATCGACACTCTTAACGAGAGTTTCTTCGTTGAAATATCTTATATAAAGGTTCATAAGAGGACATCTTATATTAAATTTAAAAAGAAGGTTTGCTTCTATGAGGATGGATAAAAGAAAAACTTCACGAGATAATAAATAGAGCGGAAAACGAGACTCGAACTCGCGACCCCGACCTTGGCAAGGTCGTGCTCTACCAACTGAGCTATTTCCGCAACCGAACTAAAAAAAGTGAAGAGAAGGAGACTCGAACTCCCACGTCACAATTGACACTACCCCCTCAAAGTAGCGCGTCTACCAATTCCGCCACCTCTCCATTTTTATTCTTTTATGACTTGCATACATCGAGTGCCCAGAACAGGACTCGAACCTGCACGTCATTACTAACACTAGTACCTGAAACTAGCGCGTCTACCATTCCGCCACCTGGGCTCTCGGTTATTCTTTTACAATAAATAGAGCGGAAAACGAGACTCGAACTCGCGACCCCGACCTTGGCAAGGTC
>JAVVVP010000033.1:0-22549 GCA_036652575.1 Bacteroidaceae bacterium | reverse complement strand
TAATTTTTCAGTTAAAAATCACTCTTCTTGATGTCCCGTGTTCCAAAGTGGCTGTCCCGTGTTCCAAAGTCACTGTTCCGTGTTCCAATAGGTAAATGTCCATTTTTGCGTAACTCGTTGTCTTTCCGAAAACAGTATCAGTAAACACGATGTAAACGCACCCCTAAAAATCATACAACATTCTGTAAACATTTGCGTTCATTCTACTCAATTATCGTTCAATACGAACGTACTTTCATTCAAAACAATAGGCTGTAAGTCTTTGATAATAAGAACTTACAGCCTAACTGTTGAATGTCAAGTGTTTTTTTTAATCTTCCTCTACTTGCGCTTGAGCCGCGGCTAGGCGTGCAATAGGTACACGGAAAGGACTGCAACTAACATAGTTTAAACCCGCCTTGTGACAGAACTTTACAGAGGATGGTTCACCTCCATGTTCTCCACAAATTCCACATTTTAGTTCGGGGCGTACAGAACGTCCTCTATTTACAGCTAATTCTATAAGTTGACCTACACCACTTTGGTCTAGTACTTGAAATGGATCTACTGATAAAATCTTCTTTTCTAAATAAATAGGTAGAAAGGATGCTATATCATCACGTGAGAATCCAAATGTCATTTGTGTAAGATCATTTGTTCCAAAAGAAAAGTATTCGGCACGTGCAGCAATTTTATCTGCAGTAAGTGCAGCACGTGGTATTTCTATCATCGTACCCACTTTGAATTGTATTTCAAGCCCTTCTTCTTTAAATAATTCGGCGGCTTCTGTTCTAATTACGTTCTCTTGAACTTCAAATTCATTAACAATACCAGTAAGAGGAACCATGATTTCTGGATGTGGATCATAACCTTCTTTCTTGAGTTCTATCGCAGCACCTAATATAGCACGTGTTTGCATTTGTGTGATGCAAGGATAGGTGTTTCCGAGACGACAGCCACGATGTCCAAGCATTGGGTTGTGTTCACATAAACTGTCTACACGTTGTTGAATGGTTTCAACACTTACGCCCATTTCTTCAGCCATTTGTTGTTGACCTTTGTAGTCGTGAGGCACAAATTCATGTAATGGAGGATCTAGTAAACGAATATTTACAGGTTTCCCGTCCATTGCTTTAAAGATGCCCTTAAAATCTTCTTTTTGATATGGTAGAAGCTTTGCAAGGGCTTTTTTGCGTCCTTCAAGCCCTGTAGCAAGAATCATTTCTCGCATTGCAACAATTTTTTCATTGTCAAAAAACATATGTTCTGTGCGGCATAATCCAATACCTAC
Source organism: Bacteroidaceae bacterium (assembly GCA_036652575.1). Lineage (GTDB taxonomy): Bacteria > Bacteroidota > Bacteroidia > Bacteroidales > Bacteroidaceae > Alloprevotella. The sequence goes on along the minus strand of JAVVVP010000033.1, from coordinate 21,279 downwards.
CGCACCAAAGTTTGCGGCAACAGTAGCATCATGAGGTGTGTCTGCATTGGTACGTACTTTTAGACGTGTATGTTTGTCGCAGAGAGCCATTAAATCCGCAAAATCTCCTGATACTTCTGCTGCCTGTGTTCCGATTTCACCTTTATATACTTGCCCATTACTACCATTAAGTGAAATGTAGTCACCTTCTTTTAAAAGGGTACCGTTTATTTTCATCGTTTTGGCTTTGTAGTCAATACAAATACTTCCAGCTCCTGAGACACAGCATTTACCCATTCCACGAGCGACAACAGCCGCATGAGAGGTCATACCTCCACGAGCGGTTAAAATGCCTTCTGCTACAGCCATACCCGCAAGATCTTCGGGCGAGGTTTCAATGCGCACCATTATAACTTTTCTCCCGTCTGCAACCCACGTAGAGGCATCATCGGCAAAAAAGACAATTTGACCACAAGCTGCACCAGGAGATGCAGGAAGTCCACGTGTCAAAGGTGTTGCCGCATTTAATGCGTTTTTATCGAATACAGGATGTAAGAGTTCATCAAGTTTGTTTGGTTCGCAGCGCAACAAGGCTGTTTTTTCATCTATCATACCTTGTTTTAGCAAGTCCATAGCGATTTTAATCATCGCAGCTCCCGTTCGCTTTCCATTACGCGTTTGAAGAAACCAAAGTTTTCCTTCTTGTACGGTAAATTCCATATCTTGCATATCACAATAATGATTTTCAAGTTTGGTTTGAAGGGTGTCAAGTTCCTTGTATATTTCAGGCATAGACTCTTCCATCGATGGATATTTACTTTTACGCACATCTTCATCAACGCTTTGTAATTCTGCCCATTTTTGTGATCCCGCTTTCGTGATTTGTTGTGGTGTTCTAATCCCTGCCACCACGTCTTCTCCTTGTGCATTTACAAGCCATTCGCCATTGAATACGTCTTCTCCAGTTCCTGCATCACGGCTAAAGCAAACACCTGTAGCGGATGATGCACCCATGTTTCCAAAGACCATTGCCATAACAGACACTGCGGTCCCCCACTCTGCGGGTATGCCTTCCATTTTGCGATAGAGTATAGCACGCTCATTCATCCAACTATCAAATACAGAGCAGATAGCGCCCCATAGTTGTTCCATTGGATCCGTTGGAAAATCGCTTCCTGTTTGTTCTTTTATGGCTACTTTAAATCTACTTACAAGCTCTTTTAGATTTTCTACTGAAAGTTCATTATCTAGTTTAACACCTGATTTTTCTTTTACCTCTTCTATTATGACTTCGAAAGGATCTCTATCTTCTTTATTGGTAGGTTTCATTCCAAGTACAACATCGCCATACATTTGTACAAAACGACGATAGGCATCGTAAGCAAAGCGTGGGTTTCCTGTTTTACGAGATAAACCTTCTACTACTTCATCGTTTAGCCCTAAATTTAGAATGGTATCCATCATTCCAGGCATTGAAGCTCTCGCTCCAGAACGAACAGAAAGTAATAATGGATTTTCCACATCTCCAAATTTGCTATTCATTAGCTTTTCTACAAATTCTAGACTTTTGTCCACTTCTTTTTTTAGAACATTTACTACTTCTTCTTTACCAATAGAGTAGTATTCATTGCAAACATCTGTGGTAATTGTAAATCCTGGAGGAACTGGAACTCCTATTAAGTTCATTTCTGCAAGATTTGCGCCTTTTCCGCCCAACAGATTCCTCATGTCGGCTTTACCTTCGGCTGTACCATTACCGAACGTATAAACTCTTTTGTTGTTCATAGTTGTGATTTCCTTTTATAAGTTTGTATTTATTATCGTTTGGCAAATATAATAATTTTATTTGGATATAAACGGTTATTTGATTCTGTTTTTTTTCAAGAAGATGTACTTTTATTTATCCATACTTGTATATGAAGAGTTTTTTGCCCTTATTTTGCACAGCAAAACGCCTTTTGTGCAGTAAACAAACCGATTTATAACATTTCAAAAATTAGTTTTGTATTCAATATCCATCTTCTTTTATAAAAAACAGAGCCTTTTCTTTTAGAGAAGCCACCTTTTCGTATAACCCCTTTTTTAATACAACTAGTTCCGTTTGTTTTCAAAAAAAGCAATAGATGAACTTTTGATTTCAATCTATTGGTTTTTATAGAACAGCGCATCTTGTATAAATAACTTGAGGTGTATAGATTTGGTAAGTCATTTGTGTTAAGAAACTTATCCACTCTAACTAATTTTGAAATGAAGCCATCCAAGTACACAATTTACTAAATTTTTAATTCAAGAAAAGCTTTCATTCTTCCAATTTGAAATGATTGCTTGTTTTTATCTCATGATTGCAATATCTACATTACAAAATTATAAGAAACAAGCAAAAAAGGCCTATAGAGTACGATTGTTTATAAAAACGAGTGCAAAAAGTTGCAAATGTAAAGCCTTTATGCTATATTTGTATCTAATTTTGAACACTAGAACAATTGACGAGAAATATGACACACGACATTGAAATGCTAAACACCTTTTATGCCCACTATAAAAATAAGGTGTATCATGCAAAAGAAAAATTGAATCGACCTCTTACGTTAGCTGAAAAAATACTTTATGCCCACCTATTTAACGAACAAGAAATACATGATTTTCATCGTGGTGAGGATTATGTAAATTTTCGTCCGAATCGTGTAGCGATGCAAGATGCTACGGCTCAAATGGCATTACTTCAATTTATGAATGCAGGAAAAGAACAAGTAGATGTACCTAGTTCCGTACATTGCGATCATCTTATCTTAGCTCACCACGGTGTTGAAACGGATTTGCCTGCTGCACGTGCTATCAATGCAGAAGTCTATGACTTTCTACGTTCTGCGTCCTCTCGTTATGGAATCGGTTTCTGGGAAGCTGGAGCAGGTATTATTCATCAAGTTGTTCTTGAGAACTATGCTTTTCCGGGTGGTATGATGGTAGGTACTGATTCTCACACGCCAAATGCGGGTGGTATGGCTATGCTTGCTATTGGAGTTGGGGGTGCAGATGCCGTAGATGTAATGACAGGAATGGAATGGGAATTAAAAATGCCACGCATTATAGGCGTTCGATTGTCAGGACAATTATCTGGTTGGGCCTCTGCAAAAGATGTGATACTTCGTTTAGCGGGTTTGCTTACTGTCAAAGGTGGAACGAATGCTATTATAGAATATTTTGGTGAAGGCACAAAATCCATTTCGGCAACAGGTAAGGCCACGATTTGTAATATGGGGGCAGAGGTTGGAGCTACGACTTCTGTTTTTCCTTTTGATCAGAAGATGGCTCAATATCTTTCGATCACAGGAAGGGAGGATGTAGCCAAGATGGCTTTGATGTCACAAGACGAGCTGAAAGCAGATGCAGAAATAGAACTTTCTCCAGAACTTTATTACGATCGCGTAATAGACATAAATCTTTCTGAACTAGAACCTTATGTAAATGGTCCTTTCACGCCAGACCTTGCGACTCCGATCTCTCAACTCGCCACCTATGCAAAAGATGCAAATTATCCTATGAATATTGAAGTCGCACTGATCGGTTCGTGTACGAATTCCTCTTACCAAGACTTATATCGTGCGGCATCTGTGGCACAACAAGCTTATGCGCTTGGCTTGCGTCCGAAAGCGAAGATCATTATAAATCCAGGAAGCGACAAAGTGTATGAAACAGCGGAGAGAGATGGACTTCTTGATGAGCTGCGTTCTATTGGTGCTATAATCATGACGAATGCGTGTGGTCCTTGCATTGGACAGTGGCAGCGTGATGCAGCAGACCATACGCGACCGAATAGCATTATGACCTCTTTCAATAGAAACTTTGCGAAGCGTGCTGATGGTAATCCAGCTACTCATGCTTTTATTTCTTCGCCCGAGATGGCCATAGCCTTTGCTTTTGGAGGCACGCTTGCTTTTAATCCTCTAACAGATAAACTGCAAACGTCAAAGGGAGAAATGCGGCTTAAAGCGCCTTTGAATGCTGAACTTCCGCAACAAGGGTTCGCAGATGGGGTCAAAGGATTTATAGCTCCGACATGCAAACAAAATGAAATAACAATAGATGCTAAAAGTGAACGACTTCAAGTGCTTATGCCATTTCCACCGTTTTCTCCCAACGATTTCCTGGAGATGCCTCTTCTTTTAAAAGCTTCAGGGAAATGTACTACAGATCATATTTCAATGGCTGGACCTTGGCTAAAATATCGTGGACACTTAGATAATATCTCAGGAAATATGTTAATGGGAGCCATTAATGCCTTTTCTGGAAATACAAATCACGTATTTAGTTGCATAACGGGCTCTTATGATAAAGTATCCAACACAGCTAGAAAATATAAGGCCGCATCCATTTCAAGTATTGTTGTAGCAGAAGAAAACTATGGTGAGGGCTCAAGCCGTGAACATGCGGCAATGGAACCTCGTTTCCTTGGCGTAAAAGTAATCCTTTCGAAAAGTTTTGCTCGCATACACGAAACTAATTTAAAAAAGCAAGGGATGCTGGCTCTTACCTTTAACACAAAGGAAGACTATAATAAAATAATGGAGACAGACCATCTTTCTGTAATCGATGTGCAAAACATAAAACCAGGTTGTTCCTTAAAAATAATCCTTAAGCATGCCAATGGAACGACAGAAACAATAGAAGCGAATCATACTTATAACGAACAGCAAATAGGTTGGTTTAAAGCTGGGTCCGCTCTTAATTACATGAAAAAATGAGTAAAATATCAATCAACGAAAAAGGGCTATTATGCGTTCCAAATAGACCTATAATTCCTTATATAGAAGGCGATGGCGTTGGGGCAGAAATAACACCTGCAATGCAATGCGTGATAAATGCAGCAGTAGCAAAAGCTTATCATGGCGAACGTAGCATTGAATGGACAGAAGTGTTGGCAGGGCAAAAAGCTTTTGACAAAACAGGTGAATGGTTACCCGATGCAACGATAAATGCTTTTAAAGATTATCTTGTAGGTATCAAAGGTCCATTAACAACTCCCATTGGCGAAGGTATTCGCTCCCTTAATGTACAGCTACGTCAAACCCTAGATCTTTTCGTTTGTTTACGTCCTGTACGCTGGTTTAAAGGAGTCGTTTCTCCTATTAAAGAACCGTGGAAAGTTGACATGCACATATTTCGCGAAAATACGGAAGACATTTACGCTGGAATAGAATGGAAAGCAGGAACAGCTGATGCAAAGAAGTTTTATACGTTTTTAAGTGAAGAAATGGGGGTAACAAAAGTGCGATTTCCTGAAACTTCATCCTTTGGTGTAAAACCCGTCTCGCGTGAAGGTACAGAACGCCTTATGTTAGCAGCTTGTCGATATGCTTTAGCCCACAATCTACCATCGGTTACCATTGTACATAAAGGTAATATTATGAAATTTACGGAAGGTGGCTTCAAAGATTGGGGATACAAAATAGCAGAGAAAGAATTTGCAACAGAAATAAAAAGTGGAAGACTTATCATCAAAGACTGTATAGCGGATGCATTTCTTCAAAACACACTTCTCATACCAGAAGACTATTCTGTGATTGCAACTTTAAATCTTAATGGAGATTATATCTCCGACCAGCTTGCAGCAATGGTAGGAGGTATCGGAATTGCACCAGGAGCTAATATAAATTATGATACAGGTACCGCCATTTTTGAAGCAACGCATGGCACAGCACCCAATATAGCTGGGAAAAACTGCGTAAATCCGTGTTCCATCATTCTTTCAGCTGTTATGATGCTTGAATATTTAGGTTGGGGAGAAGCTGCTTCTCTTGTAACCAATGCCTTAGAACGAAGTTTTGAGGCAGAACGTGCAACCGCTGACTTAGCTCGCTTTATGAAAGGCGGAATAAGTTTGTCTACTTCGCAATTTTCAGAAGAAATCGTAAATAGGATCTAATCTAAATAATAAAAAAGAACAAAACAAAGCGTATGAAAAAAGAATATTTAGTCTACAAGCTGTCTGATGAAATGAAAGGTTGTATTCATATTGATGCGGACTTATTTAGAAAGTTTGATGTAAAACGTGGGCTTCGTAATGAGGATAACACAGGTGTACTTGTAGGACTTACAAATATAGGAAACGTAGTTGGATATGAGCGAAAAGAAGAAAAAATAATACCCATTCCAGGAAAATTATATTATCGCGGATACGATATAGAGGATCTTGTTCATGCAATACTTCATGAAAAACGTTTCGGCTTTGAAGAAATTGCTTATTTATTGCTTTCTGGACGACTCCCTGATAAAGAGGAACTAAGTTCTTTCCGAACACTTATTACAGACAATATGCCACTTGAGCAAAAAACGACGTTGCATATTATAGAACTTGAAGGCTCAGATATTATGAATATCTTAGCACGTAGTGTACTCGAAATGTATACCTTTGATGCGAATCCATCCGATACCTCACGAGATAATTTGATGCGCCAAAGTATAGAGTTAATCAGTACATTCCCGACAGTCATTGCTTATGCTTATAATATGTTCCGTCATAAAATGTCCAATCGTTCACTGCATATACGGCATTCACAAGACAACCTTTCTATAGCAGAAAATTTTCTATATATGCTAAAAGGAGACTATACAGAACTAGATGCTAGAATGCTCGATCTTTTGTTAATACTACAAGCAGAACATGGCGGTGGTAATAACTCCACCTTTACAGTTCGTGTCACTTCATCTACAGGAACAGATACTTATTCGTCTATTGCAGCTGGTATAGGATCTCTTAAAGGTCCGTTACATGGAGGTGCAAACATTCAAGTGATTCACATGGTGCATCATTTAAAAGAGCAGATTAAGAATTGGGAAAACGAAGATGAGATAGACCGTTATCTAACAAAAATGCTCAATAAAGAAGTATATGATAAAAGTGGATTGATTTATGGTATCGGTCATGCTGTTTATACCTTGTCAGACCCACGTGCCATTTTGCTTAAAGAATTAGCTTCAGACCTTGCTAAAGAGAAAGGGGCAGAGCGAGAATTTGCATTTATGGAACGTTTAGAGCGTAGATCTCTTGCAACGTTTAAAAAAATAAAAGGCAATCAAAAAACAGTTTGTGCAAACGTTGATTTTTATTCAGGCTTCATCTATGAACTGCTTGGACTTCCAGAAGAAATCTATACGCCTTTATTTGCCATGGCTAGAATCGTAGGATGGTGCGCTCATAGAAATGAGGAGCTCAACTTTGATGGAAAACGTATTATCCGTCCAGCGTATAAAAACGTACTTGATGTGGCAAACTACACACCATTATCGGATAGATAAAAGAGGCTATTAAAAAGGGGCTCCATCAATTGTTTCATTGTTTCTTAGAAAAATACAAAGGATTCTCTTTTAAAAAACAGAAAAGATCGTCCTTAAAAAGAATTCATACAGACCATAATTATGTAATGCTAAATTTAAAACTATACACATCATGAAAAAAATATTAGTAACTGGTGGCGCAGGATTTATTGGGAATCATTTATGTACTCGTTTAGTAAAAGAAGGTAACGAAGTGATGTGCTTGGATAATTTTTATACAGGCTCAAAAGACAATGTAAGTCATTTAATGGATTGTCATAATTTTAAGCTGATACAACATAATATCGTTTATCCCTTTTGGACAGAGGTGGATGAAATTTATAATTTAGCTTGTCCAGCTTCACCTATTCATTATCAACTAAATCCTATACAAACAACAAAAGTATCGGTTTTAGGTGCCATAAATATGCTAGAATTGGCTCGTCGTTCCAATGCAAAAATATTACAAGCGTCTACGAGTGAAGTATATGGAGATCCAGAAGTACATCCACAAATAGAAGCTTATTGGGGTAATGTGAATACAATAGGAGTCCGTTCGTGCTATGATGAAGGCAAGCGTTGTGCTGAAACTTTGTTTTTTGATTATTATCGTCAATACAATATACACATTAAAATTGTTCGTATTTTCAACACTTATGGACCTTTTATGCAGCCTAATGATGGTCGAGTTATTTCTAATTTTATGAAACAAGCTTTATCTGGAAATGATATAACTATTTATGGTGATGGAAGTCAAACTCGTAGCTTTCAATACATAGACGATTTAGTAGAGGGCTTTATAAAAATGATGGGGTCAAAAGATCTATTTAAAGGACCTGTTAATATTGGAAACCCGAAAGAATACACCATTAAAGAAATAGCGGAGAAGATCATCAAACTGACAAAATCAAAGTCTAAAATAAAATATTTAGAGCTTCCTTTTGATGATCCGCGACGTAGAAAACCAGATATAAGTCTTGCTAAAAAAGAACTTGATTGGGCACCAAAGATTTCTCTTGATGAGGGCTTAGAAAGGATGTTGGAAAGTATCAAGAAAAATAACGCGTTATGGATATAGAAATCAAAAAGTCTGAATATAAAATACTTATAGTCGATGATGTAAGTAGCAATATATTACTGCTTAAAATTTTATTGCTAAAAGAACACTTCCAAGTAATCACGGCAACAAGTGGAGAAGAGGCGATGGAGAAAACTCGCACTGAAAAGCCGGATTTACTTCTGCTGGATGTTATGATGCCAGGTATGACAGGATATGAAGTTGCAGAAAAATTAAAGTCAGAGGCTGAGACCAAAGAAATTCCTATTATCTTTTTAACGGCACTCAACAATGCGACAGATGTAGTGAAGGGCTTTCAAATGGGAGGAAACGACTTTATTTCAAAGCCCTTTAATAAAGATGAATTGATCATTCGTGTTACGCACCAAATATCCTTGGTTGCAGCACGTCGTATTATTATACGACAAACAGAAGAATTGCGTAAAGTGATCATAGGGCGTGATAAACTTTATTCCGTTATTGCACATGATTTACGTTCCCCAATGGGTGCTATAAAGATGGTGCTCAATATGTTATCTGCCAGTTTGCCGCCAACTTCTATCGGTGATGATATGTTTGAAATGTTAGAACAAGCAAATCAAATGACAGAAGAAACCTTTTCCCTACTTGATAATTTACTGAAATGGACAAAGAGTCAGACTGGACGTCTCAACGTTGTATGGCAAAATTTCAATATCTTAGAAGTCGTGTTAGGAGTTACGAGTGTATTCTCTATGGTAGCTAAAACAAAGGGTATAAAGATAGTAACATGTTTACCAACTGATCCCATCAATGTGTATGCAGACATTGATATGATTAAAACGATCGTCCGCAATTACTTAAGCAATGCCATCAAATTTAGTAATGAAGGTAGCCGTGTCATTATAAAAGTTGTCAACGAAAAGAATAAGGCGATCGTCAGTGTGCAAGATTTTGGGCAAGGTATTAGCGAGGATGCCCAATCTAAAATGTTTCAAGTAGATACTCATTTTTCAACTTTTGGAACCAACAAAGAAGAAGGATCTGGTTTGGGCTTATTACTCTGTCAAGATTTTATAATAAAAAACAATGGGAACCTTTGGTTAGAAAGTAAAGAAGGGGTTGGGTCTACTTTTTCTTTCTCAATTCCACTGAAAGAGCAAGATTTATAAACCTATCTATTGGTTATTGACCCCGTTTATAAATCGGCACCGCTAAAGAATCTTTCAATTGGGATAGCTCAAAAATAAAATGATTATGCTAAAAAGGGCATCTCAGAGAAAACCATATTTTCTCTGAGATGCCCTTTTTAATCTCTTTTTAAAGTCTTCGAATTTAGAATGGTAAATCGTCGCTTGCGTTCGATGGATTCATATCAACAGATTCCGTAGGTGTCGCTGCAACTCCTGGAGCACCACCCATCATAGAGGACTGAGGAGCCGCCCCTACTCTTTCTATACGCCAAGCACGTACACTATTAAACCAACGTCCATTCCACTCGCGAGCATCAATATCAAAAGAAACGGTCAGTTCTTCGTCTTTCTGAATAGCCATTTGTTGAAGTTTCTCTTCTCCAAAAACCTCAAAAACACACTTCTTAGGGTATTGATCGTGGGTTTCAATAACAAACTCTTGGGTTTTCCAAGGATTTCCAGAGCTTTTAGACACTCCGCCTCTAGGCTCTAATACTGCAATAATTCTTCCTGTTATATCCATATCACTTTTAAAACTTATTTTGATGGCGAAGATACGATTTTTAGTCCAAAAGTGAAGCATCAATCTCTCTTTTTTTTCAACAAGCATAAGCATTTTTAAAAATGCTATATTCTTTTCGGTAATACGCTTTTTTTATGTACTTTTGTAGCACAGATAAATGCAACTTAGATTGGTACGTTTTTAGAACACCAATAAGAGGTCTAGCTTATAGCAAAAAGAACAAACAATAAAAACACTACTAAAATATGAAATTTACCGTCTCGAGCACAGCTCTATCCAATCGTTTGCAAGCTATTGGTCGCGTAATTACTCAAAAAAACAATCTTCCGATTCTCGAATGCTTTTTATTCGAAATAAACGACAATAAGCTTCTTGTTACCGCTTCAGACAGCGAAACAACACTTTCTGCTACGATAGATCTCGTGGAATCAAGCGAAAATTTTCGCTTTGCCATCAGAGCTAAGACCATACAAGATGTAATGAAAGAGATACCAGAGCAACCTCTAACATTTGATGTTAATCCCAACAATCTCTCCATTATAGCAATTTATCAGAATGGAAAATACAGCGTAGTGGGGCTAGATGCGAAGGAATACCCAACGGGAACAAGCATTGACCATGAAGCCATGGAAATGACAATAACATCGAATGTGTTATTAGAGGGCATTAATCATGCAATGTTTGCGATTGGTGATGATGGAATGCGTCCTGTAATGAACGGAATCTTTTTTGAATTCACTCCAGAAGGGCTTACCATGGTAGCAACAGATAGCCGTAAAATGGTATGCGAAAAGAACTCAAGCATTAAGAGTCTTGAAAATATGTCCTTTGTGTTGCCTAAAAAACCAGCCTTAATGCTAAAGAACTTGCTAGAAAAGAATGACACAAGCATCTCTATTCATTTTAATAAAAGCAATGCTCAAATTACATCATCCGATTTTTCTATGACGAATCGTCTCATAGAAGGGCGCTATCCGAATTACAAAGCGGTTATACCCAAAGAAAATCCAAATTGTTTCACAATAGACAGAGCAACAATCTTAAGTGCATTAAAACGCATACTCGTATTTTCAAATCAAGGCACATCACTTGTAAAAATACGACTCAATAAAAATCTCCTAATCCTTTCCACTCAAGATATAGACTTCTCGACATCAGCTGAAGAAGCCATCGTCTGTGAATACAATGGAATGCCAATGAGTATAGGATTTAATGGAAACTACTTAATAGAGATGTTAAGCAATATACCAGGTGAGAATATAACCATGCAACTAGCAGATCCAAGTAAAGCTGGAATTATTGTGCCTTCTATACAAGAAGAAAACATGGATCTCCTGATGCTCCTTATGCCATCAATGCTCAATGATTAAAAAGATTTTCGAATAAACCACCTATTATAATTAGAGGTAAATGAAATTGAACCTAAAAAATCCTATCGTTTTTTTTGATTTAGAAACAACAGGAATAAACACGACAAAAGATCGTATTGTAGAAGTATGCCTTATAAAGGTCTACCCCAATGGAAATGAAGAATCTAAAACGATACGTATTAATCCAGAAATGCACATTCCTGAAGAAGCTTCAACGATTCATGGAATTTATGACGAAGACGTTCAGGAATGCCCAACTTTCAAAGAAGTGGCAAAAGATGTAGCGGAAATGATAAAAGGCTGCGATTTGGCAGGATTCAATTCTAATCATTTTGATATCCCAATGCTTGTGGAAGAAATGCTAAGAGTTGGAGTAGATATAGACTTATCGAAACAAAAACTCGTAGACGTTCAAAACATATATCACAAACTAGAACGAAGGACCCTTGTGGCCGCTTATCAATTTTATTGTCATAAAGATTTGACGGAGGCCCATTCGGCTCTTGCCGACACAAAAGCAACTTACGAGGTATTAAAAGCACAATTAGATCTTTATCCAAATGATTTAAAGAATGATATACAATTCTTGGCAGACTATTCACAACGGAATAAAAATGTAGACTTCGCAGGACGTATGATTTACGATAACAAGGACGTGGCTATTTTCAATTTTGGAAAATATAAAGGAACGCCTGTAAGCGAGGTACTCAAAAAAGATCCTGGATATTACAGCTGGATGATGAAAGGGGACTTTCCAAACAACACCAAACAATGTCTCACCAAAATTAAATTAGAAGAACTAAAGTAGGAATGTCAATAAAGAACAAACACATTGTACTCGGCATAACAGGAAGCATTGCAGCCTATAAAGCCTGCACTCTTCTACGCTATTTTATAAAGGAAGGGGCAGAAGTACAAGTTGTAATAACCCCTGCAGGCAAAGAATTTATTACGCCGATAACCCTATCTGCTCTTACCTCAAAGCCTGTTATCTCCGATTTCTTCTCTCAACGCGATGGCACGTGGCATAGTCATGTCGACTTAGGCTTGTGGGCTGATGCGATGGTTATAGCTCCATGCACCGCATCAACGATTGGGAAAATGGCAAATGGTATTGCCGACAATATGTTGATCACAACCTATTTATCGATGAAAGCTCCCGTATTCATAGCTCCTGCGATGGACTTGGATATGTATGCTCACCCGTCTACTCAAAAAAACATCGACCTCTTACAATCTGAATATGGTAATATAATTATAGAACCATCCAGTGGCGAATTAGCAAGTCACCTTATAGGAAAAGGTCGTATGGAAGAACCTGAAAACATCTTTAGAACAGTAAAAGAATACTTGACAAAAGAGAACAGCTTAAAAGGAAAAACCGTATTAATAACAGCTGGACCTACTTATGAAAAGATTGACCCAGTACGCTTTATAGGAAATTATTCAAGTGGGAAAATGGGTTTTGCTCTTGCAGAGGAATGTGCTCGTCGAGGTGCTCAAGTAGAACTAGTCAGTGGTCCAGTCCAGTTAAAAACAAAGCATACAAATATCCACCGAATAGATGTAGAAAGTGCGAATGAAATGTATAAGGTTGCGAACCAACTTTTTTCAAAAACAGATATAGGTATCCTGTGTGCTGCCGTAGCAGACTTTACACCCGAACAAATCTCAGAGCAGAAAATAAAGAGGGAAAAAGGAGAACAAATCATTAAACTTTTGCCGACTCTGGATATTGCCGAAGCTCTAGGACGTAAAAAAACAAGCAAGCAACGTCTTGTCGGGTTTGCTCTTGAAACAAACAATGAACGATCTAATGCTCAAGGAAAATTAGAACGTAAGAACTTTGATTTTATAGTGCTTAATTCCTTAAATGATAGCGGAGCTGGATTTCAGTACGACACAAATAAAATAACCATTTTATCGCACAAAGAGGAAATTCTATACCCTCTCAAACAAAAAATAGAAGTCGCTAAAGATATTATAGATTATCTATGTACAAGTTTAGATTAACCGTATTGTGTGTTCTATCGTGTTGGTTAGGCTTTGCGGCAAAGGCTCAAGAGCTTCATGCTAAGATTACGATCAATTCACAACAAGTGCAAGGCACGAGTAAAAGCATTTTCGAAAACTTACAAAGCACTCTTACAGAGTTTGTAAACGATCGACAGTGGACCAACCAGCAGTATACACAACGCGAACGTATTAACTGCACGTTCAACATAACGGTAAATAAATACGATGAAACCGATAATTCCTTTAAATGCAGTCTACTACTTCAAAGTAATCGCCCTGTATTTAACTCAACCTATACCACGACTGTTTTTAGTATCAAAGATGCTGATTTTAATTTTTCCTATCAAGAATACGATAAACTTGAATTTAGAGCAGATCAAATAAATAACGATCTTACAGCCCTTATAGGTTACTATGTTTACCTCATAATTGGCTTTGATATGGATACGATGGCTCCTCTTGGTGGAACAGAACCCTTAGAAATTGCCATGTCTATCACCAACAATGCCCAGAACCTCAATTCAAAGGGTTGGAAGGCTTTTGACGATAAAAAGAATCGCTTTGCGGTTATTAATGACTACTTAGATGGTGGTTTAGAAACTTATCGTAAAATGCAATATACTTATTATCGAACAGGACTTGACGAAATGGCCACAAATACAGAGCGTGGACGAGCCGCGATAACAGAAGCTCTAGGTATGCTCAAAACAGCGCATGACAGTAAACCATTAAGTTATCTTCCACAACTATTTACCGAATATAAACGAGATGAGTTCGTCCATATTTACACTGGTAAATGTACTGCGAAGGAAAAGGAGTTTTTATACACTGTTTTATCTAGTATCAATGCTTCACAGAACTCTTATTGGACAAAGATGACTAAATAATATTCTATGCTTCAAAGTCTACACATACAGAATTATGCATTAATCGAAAAACTCAACATTGAGTTTCAGAACGGTTTCTCTGTTATCACGGGCGAAACAGGTGCAGGAAAAAGCATCATACTTGGTGCACTCGGTATGCTTCTCGGGGAGCGCGCCGAAGCAAAATCAATTAAAGCTGGGGCTACTCGATGCATCATTGAGGGACATTTTCGTTTAGAAGAATATAATCTGAACGTTTTTTTTGAAACAAACGATTTGGATTATGACAATGAATGTATTGTGCGTAGAGAAATGCTTTCTACGGGAAAAAGCCGTGCTTTTATAAATGACACGCCAGTGAGTGTTAATATCTTAAAAGATTTAGGGAAAGAATTAATAGATATTCATTCTCAACATCAAAACGTACTGATAAACGATGAACAATTCCAAATAAACATCCTTGATCTCCTTGCCTCAAATGACGTAGAGCGCAATGCGTACGAAACATGTTTCGCGCTTTACACCAGCATCCTACAACAACTGAAAGAATTAAGACAAACCATTGAACAAACAGTTTCTGACCAAGATTTTATATCCTTTCAATTAGAACAATTTGATGAAGCTAAATTGCAAATAGAGGAACAAAAGAAGTTGGAAGAAGAGTCTGAAATACTGAGTCATACAGAGGAAATAAAAGAAGGATTTTTCCAAACAAACGAAAGATTGCAAGCTGACGACCTTGGTATCATTCAAAAGTTACAAGAAAGCAAACAGTTACTACAAACGATAAGTAAAGTATACCCGAAAGCTCAAACGTTAGCAGAACGTACCGAATGTGTCTTTATCGAACTAAAAGATATAGCCAACGAAATAGGACATGAGCTAGAAGAGATCAGTTTTGACCCCTCTCGACAAACGTATGTTGACGATCGATTAAATACAATTTATTCGCTTGAAAAGAAACATCACGTAAACTCCATAGAGGAACTACTCGAAATTGCCCATCATCTACGTTGTAAACTTGGTGATATAAGTAACTGTGAAGAACATCTTCGAGAGTTAGAAAGTAAACAAGAAATAGCACAATTAGAGCTACAACAAGCTGCAACTAAACTCACAAAAACACGTTGCAAAGCAGCTACTTTTATAGAAAAAGAAATGATAGAACGCCTTGTGGCATTGGGCATACCGAATATTCGCTTTAAAGTAGAGTTGGAACAACGAAATAAGCCCGATGCATCGGGTTATGACAAGATCTCCTTTTTGTTTAGCGCAAACAAAAATGCTCCTTTACAAAACGTGGTACAAGTCGCCTCTGGTGGAGAAATAGCAAGAGTTATGTTATCGCTTAAAGCTTTAATCTCAAAATCAAAAAACTTACCTACTCTTATTTTTGATGAGATTGATACTGGTGTCTCTGGAAGCATCGCCGAACGTATGGCTATCACGATGTATGAAATGAGCCGTAGCAAGTGCCAAGTAATAAGTATCACCCATCTACCACAAATAGCAGCCTTTGGTGAGCATCATTACAAAGTGTACAAACAAGACTCTGATACAGAAAGCAATACAAATATCATCGCGTTAACAGAAGAACAACGCATTACGGAAATAGCCAATATGCTCAGTGGAACAAAACTCACAGACGCAGCTATAAATAACGCAAAAGAATTACTAAAACAAAAGAAGATAAAATGAAAAGAATACCCTTGTTTATTTTTGCTATCACATTTATAACGAACGTTATAACCGCCCATATAGCCCCCAAAATAGCAGATGCAATACAGACGCTCCTCTCTGTTACTACTTTTGATGAGCAAAATAAAATAATAGCTTCTGGTAATGGATTTTACAGTAGCAAAAACGGTGAAGCCATCGCTTCTTATAAACTCTTTAAGGGAGCTAAAAGAGCCATCGTAATAGATGGGAAAGGAAAAAAATGGGAAGTCAAAAGAATACTTGGAGCAAGCGATATGCTCAACTTAGTTAAGTTTCAGGTTGAAAACAAAGAAACGAAAGCATTAGCACCTGCTTTAGACTTAGCGAAAGTGGACGAAACTCTTTATCTTGTCAGCAAATTTCCAAAAAAAGGGAGCTTGATAGAGACAAAAGTAACTCATGTTACGACTTATTCGGGTAGTGCCTATTACACACTTAGCCTATCCGATAATGATAAAAACGAAAACTGTCCCATTCTAAACGCAGAAGGGAAAGTAGTTGCCATTGTTCAGAAGAATGTAAACAAGAAAACAACGAATGCTTACGCCATCGGCATACAACTAGCCATCAATATGCAGATTGATGAGTTATCCGTTGGCAATCGTTCTCTTCTTGGTATTGGAATCACCAAAGCACTTCCCACTACACAAGAAAAAGCCTTGACCTATTTATATTTATTATCGAGCAGCAATGTTGATTCCACAACCTACAGAACCGCGCTAAACGATTTCATCGAAACGTACCCCGAAAGTCAAGAAGGATACACAGAGCGCGCGATGTTTTATGCCGAGCACAAAGACTATGCAAAGAGTGAGGCGGACTTTGAAAAAGCACTAAACGTAGCGCAGCAAAAAGATCAAGTATATTATGCTTTAAGCAAAGCTATTTACAATAAAGCGCTCTATTCCCCTACTCCAATCTACAAAGATTGGAATTTAACACGTGCACTTACTGAAGCGCAAAAGGCTTATACATCACAGCCACATTCCATTTACCTCATAATGCAAGGTAAATGCTATTATGGCTTAAAAAATTACGAGAAAGCCTATCAACTATACAGCGATTTAAACAAAACGAATTTTGCTTCTGCCGAAACCTTCTATTATGCAGCGAAAGCAAAAGAAATGAATGGCGGAGATTTAAAAGAAGTTATCGAACTCATGGATAGTGCAATCAGTAAATGTCCAAAACCTTATACAAAAGACGCGGCCCCCTATCTATTCGACCGTGCTATTAAAAATGTTTTAGCAGGAAACTATCGCGAAGCTGTCCTCGATTACAATGAGTACGAGCATATCATTGGTTACAAAAAGCTGACAGATAAATTCTATTACTTACGTGAACAAGCCGAAATCGAAGCTCATATGTATCAACAAGCCATAGACGATATTGAACGAGCCATAACGTTAGCTCCGAGCGAATACTTATACCATGTAGAAAAAGCAGCCTTAATGTTTCGCACCGCACAAGTCGATTTAGCAATAAAATCCGCTCAAAAAGCAATCGCAATAAAAGCAGATGAAATAGATGCATATAGAATTCTTGGCATTATCTATGGTGAACTAAAAAATAAAGAGAAAGCCGCTGAGAACTTGAATAAAGCGAAAGACTTAGGAGACAAACAAGCTGAAAGCTTGCTCAACAAGTACACAAAATGAATTCTTTCAGAAAGGCCTCTAAAACATTCCTAAAATGAAGAAAATTGGTTTTCTGTTTTTAATTCTTTCTTTGATTGCTATGGTAATAGCATCAAAGAAAGAATCAGATCCAATTCGCAACTCACGCAACTCAGATACGACTTGCGAAACAAAATGGTTAGAAATACCTCTTTTCACGCTTGATACAAACGAACAAATTATCAAACATTCCGCTTATACTCTGTCATACAATAAGCAAAACAATGAACCCAATTGGGTAGCATGGCAGCTTACAGATAAAGAAACAGAAGGCGTGAAACCTCGTAAAAACAATTTTCTGCCCGATCCTTCTATCGCAGAACCCTATCAAGTCATTTGGAAGGATTACGCGCATTCCGGTTTCGATCGAGGCCATATGGCTCCCTCGGCTGATATGAAGTTTAATGAGCAAGCCATGGAAGAATGTTTTTACATGTCTAACGTTTGCCCACAAAATGCAAAGCTCAATCAAAATAGCTGGAAAACGCTTGAGAATGCTTGCCGTCGATGGGCTAAGACCGAAAACAACATCTATATTGTTTGTGGTCCACTCTTTTTCAAATCACCTCGAACCTATATAGGAAAATACCATCCAATAGCGGTACCTGAAGCCTTTTTCAAAGTCATTTTGTCCACTCAAAAAGGAAAAGAAAAAGCAATAGGATTTATTTACAAAAACATAAAGAACAAGCAACCGATGCAAGAGGCAGTAAGAAGTGTGGACCAAGTAGAGCAAATCACAAAGATGAATTTTTTCTCTCTTCTACCCGATGCCCTAGAATCAAAAATAGAAGCAACCTCTGACTTAAAGAAGTGGCATTAAGCATTTATGATACAAAAACTTGCTCGACCCATACTATATTCTTCGTGCGTTCCTTATCAATACAAAAACGATTGTCCAAACGCGCTCCCACGAGCCATACAATTCGATCACCACAACAAATCACCACTTGTTTCTCTTTTTCAAAAAGCGAGAACTTGCAATCAATAAAGTAATCACTTAAAAGTTTATGGCCCGTCATACCGAGTGGAACAAAGCGATCTCCTTTCTCCACACTGCGAAGCGTCAGTTCTCCAACGAGTTTATCTGCATCGATACAAGCAATTGTGCGTGTGGTAGGTATCTCTTTTAAATCCTCTCTTTTCATTCGCTTTACAAGCAAGGAATAAGTCTCGTTCACGCTCAAGAAACCCTCAAAAGGAACCTTTTTAGGAAAAAAGAGCATCTTTTCTGAACTCTCTTTTTTGCGAAGTAACAGTTCATCACGATTATGAAGCAAGGTCCATTCTGACGTTTCATAGACAGCTCCTGAAACAGAAGATAATAAGCCTTCCACAAGTTGCGATAGTAAGACAGGAGAAAAGCCATAAGGATATAGAATCTCATACATTAAAGCTTTCGGAGCACGCTCTTTCAGTAGAGCTGGGATGCTTATACAAAGTTCCATATGATGCGGTGGTAACGTAATCCTTTTACTACCTTCCACAATCGCTTCATCGTAAAGAAGCGATACATCTCTTAACCGTTCAATCGTTTGTTGCAACGTAACATCTACAGACGGATTGATACCGCGCATCAAAGGTAATAGTTGCAAACGAATGCGATTACGAGTGAAATTTGTTTCTAAATTTGTACTATCTGTAATATAAAGCTGTCCTTCTTCTTTCAAATAATCTAGAATCTCTTTTCGGCACACATTTAAAAGAGGGCGAACTAAATGACCATAAACAGAACGAATCCCGCAAAGCCCATGTAGTCCCGTTCCTCTTATTAAATTGAGCAACAACGTCTCTACATTATCATCTCTGTGATGGCCTACAACAATATAACGCGCTTCACGTTCCACTCGAAGTTCTTCAAAATAAGCATAACGCAAAGAACGAGCTGCCATTTCGATGCTCACATGATGCATCGTGGCATAAGCACGCGTATCAAAATGACGAACGTGTAGTTTTACTTCACGCCCTGCGCATAGCTGTCGAACAAATTGTTCATCACGCATCGCCTCTTTCCCTCGCAAATGAAAATTACAATGTACTGCCTCTATCTTATAACCCAATTCTAAAAGTACACACAGCATAGCAACAGAATCCGCACCTCCACTTAAAGCAAGGAGCAATAGGTCTGAAGAAGCAAACAAATGCTCCTCTTTTATCGTCTTTTTTACTTGATCTTGAAAATTCATAAGCGCAAAGTTACATATTTTCTAACCAGACTGACTCTTTACGGCTCATTAGTTTCGCAAATTCCAAAATAAAAAAGCAGATTTAACCTTTCTCTCCTCTACCCAAAAAGCACTACCCAAAAAGCACTATCCAGCACAGACAGGAACAGAAACACGTTTAAAAGAACAAATATTACAAGGAGCATCTCTGCTCGTTTAAAGAGGAGCCTCACAATCATTCGAGAGTTCTTCCTTTTTTTCATCCATAAGAAGATACTCTTTTGTAGCCTTTCTACCACAAAACCCAATAAAAGTATGCTCCTTATCCTTTGCGAATTTGCATAATTCTTTAGCCGCCGTGGAATAACATAAGCCCGTTAAGAGGCTATAATCATTTACTTTTACATAAAAATGCTTCTTCAAATAAGCCTGTAATAAGAGTAAACGTTGTTCTGGTGTATATTGATTAGATGAACCTACCAATATTTTTCCAGATCGAGAAAGATGGCATTTCGATCGTGTCTTTTCTATTAAACGTTTGTCTGCTCTAAATTTAACGTTCGAAATAATTACATTCGAACCATATAAACGAGATCCAAATTCATCTTCATAACCCGCCATCGCGTTTTTTAGCGCAGCACTAAAAGTACCTATTCCATCTAACTTTACCGACATACCCGAACCTATCATTCTTGCAATTACAAAACTCAAGGCTTCTAAAACACCTACTATATCTGGCGCGCTAAAAGATGAAATATCTGAGATCTCTTCTATCACATCTTGAGTACTACACTTCCGATGCTCTATCATAACGGGGTAAAGCACATAACCTTTTCCATTTAAGTTGTTCATCTTACGCATCTTAAACTTCGTCATAGTTCTTCCTTTCTTTGTTTTATTATCGGGCTAAAATAACAAAAAAACTACAGATGAGCAAAAAAAAAGAACTAAAAAAAACAGATTCAATAGAAAAACCTTATATTTGCCCAAAAATAGATTGATTATTTGCTCTTTTAACCTATTTGAAACCTTGCAAAATCGCGCCATCCATTTCTTTCCCAGAAATAGAAAAACAAGTTCTTATTATCACGGCGCTAGAATTAATTATCACGACGATAGAATTAATTATCACGGCGCTAGAATTAATTATCGCGCCGCGATAATGAAACCACAACGGACCTTGGAGAAAGAGGAACCGTCCTTGCAGAAAAAAGGTCGGGACTTGAAGAAAACAGTAAGCACCTAGAACTTTCAAAGTGTCACCTAGAACTTTCAAAGTGGCACCTAGAACTTTCAAAGTGGCACCTAGAACTCCCCTTCTTATCTTTCTTGCCATAATAGATACGGTTCCTCCTCGTGTTTTTTTCCGTCATTGCGAGCCAAAGGTGAAGCAATCCAGTAGTATCACCAGTCTATTTTTGT
>JAVVVP010000032.1:0-23907 GCA_036652575.1 Bacteroidaceae bacterium | reverse complement strand
AAAAACAAGAATGTTTATTTTAATAAAGGAAGGACATGGAGACTATATATGCCTCGTTAATAGGACGTATCGGAAATAATTTATTCCAGATAGCAGCGGTAGCGTCGTTAGCAAAAAAGAATCATTGTAATTTTGTCGGCATAGCAAAACCTCTCTATTATCTCCCATCTCCCGATAATTGTGTTTTACGTGAATATCTTTTGCAATTCGAGGACAACTTACTCAGGAATATAGGGAACATGGAGACTTTAGATCCAGAGACTTATGAACTCTACGAAGAACCTTTCTATCACTATCAGGAGATACCTTATAAGGAGAATCTGCTTATATCTGGATACTTTCAATCGGAGAAGTATTTCGACGAGCCTTTGGTTCGAGAGCTTTTTCGGATAGACGATAAGACAAAAGAAACACTCTATTCAAAATACGGCGAATTGCTAAACAATGAGGTTACAAGCATAAATGTGCGACGCGGAGACTACCTAAATGTTCAAAACTATCATCCAGTTTGTCCGTTGGAGTACTTCGAGCGTGCAATCGATAGAATCGGACGCGACAAACAATATTTGATAACGAGTGATGATTTACCTTGGTGTAAAGAGCATTTTCGTGGAAAGAACTTTAACTTTGCTGATCGTGTCGATCCTGTTGAGAATCTCTACCTTCAGTCGCTCTGTCGAAACAATATTCTCAGCAATAGTTCGTACAGTTGGTGGGGGGCTTGGCTGAATCCGAATAAGGATAAAGTCGTGATAGCTCCCAAGAGATGGTATGGCGAAGAAGCTGCAGACTTGAATACGAAAGATTTATTACCTTCATCATGGATAACGATATAACCCTGAACACAATCCCGCAGAACTGCAGTCATGAAATAACGGTGTGCCTGCCGGTGTACAATGCCTCGAAGTTCCTCCGGGAATGTGTGGACAGTATCTTGGCTCAGACATTCAGCGATTTCGAATTGCTTATTATTGACGATG
Organism: Bacteroidaceae bacterium; assembly: GCA_036652575.1. Lineage (GTDB taxonomy): Bacteria > Bacteroidota > Bacteroidia > Bacteroidales > Bacteroidaceae > Alloprevotella. Next base: position 22,927 of record JAVVVP010000032.1, on the reverse strand, counting down.
GTTCCACAGACAACAGCGTTGAAATAGTCTGTTCCTATACCGATTCGCGTATTCGGTTGATAGAGAAGGAACACGATTACATTGGGACGATCAATCTGTTGATTAACGAAGCGCGAGGGAAATACATAGCGCGCATGGATGCCGACGATGTCATGGTGAAGGAGCGATTGCAGATACAATATGATTACATGGGGGCTCATCCAGAGATTGATATTTTGGGAGGTGGTGTGCGCTTCTTCGGAAGTGTGGATGCAGACAACATCCTTTATCATGAGACACCCATCACGTTGGAGCGTATGCTCTGTGCTTGTTGTATTTCTCATTCCACCGTAATGCTGGTGCGCGAGCGGATCAATAAGGCTTCGATACGATATGATGAAGACTTTGTTTATGCAGAGGATTTTCATTTTTGGCTACAAGCCCTGAAAGCAGGACTTTGTGTTAAGAACATTCCCCAAATCGTAACGCGATACCGATTGTCGGGCGATCAGGTGAGTTCCACGCATAGTGTATTGCAATACTGGAACTGCGTAAGAGCCAGTTGTGCATTCATTGAATACCATATGGAGCAGGTGAACAAAGAATTGGAATTGCAGAGGACACTTCCCGTGGCAAAGACAGGAAATTCCTTGACCCTTATTCTTACCTTTATGAACGATGGCATAAACGTTCTGAACACGGTATTGAATCTTCGGGAAACGGTGGGAGAGGAAGTAGACATCCTGGTGGTTGACGATTGCTCGGATGATGGTTATGATTACGCTGCCGATCTCAAATCGCAGCCTGTAACATATATACGAAACCCGCGCTCCATGGGGATAAATGTGGCAAAAGAATTGGCGGTGCAATTGTCGACAACACCTTTCTTTATGTTCCTTGACATAGGAATGTGTTTGTCGGACAAAGACGATGTTGCGAAAATTGTGGAACGACTGCAAGAGAATGACCGTCAATTGCTCGCTTGCACGATAGAAGAATGCGATGCTTCGTGCGGAAACGTTCGATACTTGTATGGTGCGTATTTGAACATGGATGGTAATGTGTTGTATAACATGAAAACAATCTCTTCGCTAGAGCGAAGGACGGAAGAAAGAACATTGCCTTGTGTCTTAGGCTATGGTTATGCTGCTGGAAAAAGGTATTGGAACCATCTGAAAGGATTACAAGGTCTTACGTTCTTTGGTGTGGACGGAGCGTACGTCAGCATCAAAACAGAGTTGGAAGGAGGGGATTGCGGGTTGCTGCCAGACGTTAAGATTCGGAGCACGAGAAGAACGGAGTTACCTTTTCCTTTCGATCATTTCCAGTTTACGTACAATTACTATCTGATGATCGAAACGCTCTTCCCAGAGGGATACACAAGCGACCCGTTGAGGAAATCTCCAGAGATAGACGAAATGGTTTCGCGGAACATTCATGGTTTGATGGAGAGAAGGAGCGATGAAGTGGAAGCCTTGAAAACGTATTACCGCAGCATCGGCACGCGAAGCATGGATTACGTTTTACAGATAAACGAAGACGCTAAGACAGAGAATAGAATCACGAACAACGGATAGCTTTATATACATAAACTTATGAAATTAACTCGTCAGTTTGACCAAATGGATTGCGGCCCTTCCTGTATCAGGATGGTGGCAGACCATTATGGTAAGGAATATCCTTTGAGTTACTTGCGCTCTCGCTCCTGCCTGAACCGTGAGGGAGTGAGTGTGGCGGGTATTCGTACCGCGTTGACGGATATAGGGATGAAGAGTGCTAGCTATGAACTCACACCCACACAATTACGTGAGAAGTGTCCTCTGCCCGCTATCCTTCATTGGGATCAAAACCATTTTGTGGTGCTCTACAAAGTGGCTCAAAAAAGATGGGGTAAAGGGTGGCTCTACCACATTGCCAATCCCGCTTATGGGATGCATGCGTTTGACGAAGATGCGTTTTGTAAGAGTTGGTTAGCAGGAGAAAAAGGAGTGGCAATAGCGATAGAACCCACAGACGATTTCTATGCTCGCAAACCGGTAAAAGAACGGCATAGCCTGCTACGTTTTGGGCAGAAATATGTATTACCGTTTAAGAAAGAGATGCTTCAACTCTCTTTTGGCCTCTTGGCTGGTATTCTTCTTTCGCTTCTTACGCCATTTCTCACGCAAGCGCTGGTGGACGATGGTATCGGTATGCGCGATTTTGGCATCATCCGCAACCTGCTCATTGCGCAGTTATGCTTGTTTGTAGGCAGTTTCGTGATGGGCCTCATAAGTAGTTGGGTTACGCTGTATATGGGCACACGTATCAGCATCCATATTCTGCATGATTATCTGGCGAAACTCCTTCGGCTACCCATGACTTTTTTTGAAACAAAAAGCGTGGGCGATTATCAGCAGCGCATCTCCGACCATTATCGATTGCAAGGATTCACCACACAAAGTACAATACAAACCGCATTCTCACTGTTGTCGTGCGCGGTGCTGTTTGTTATTATTGGTTATTATAGTATGGTGATACTCGGAGCTTATCTCTTGATGACTGTCATGAGTACGGCATGGATGACCTATTTTTTTAGAAAACGCAAAGCACTAGATTATGAACAATTCAAAATCAATTCCGAAAATCAGAACAAACTATTTGAGTTGATGAACGGCATCACCGACATTAAATTAAATGCGTATGAAAAATACAAGCTCGACGAATGGCAAGAGATGCAAGAACGCCTGTATACCACAAGTCAAAGGGTGTTACGCTTGAATCAAATTCAAGACACGGGCTATACGGTGATTGGACAGACGCGAAACATCTTGATTACTTTCTGGATAGCGGCAGCGGTGGTGAGTGGCGACCTGACACTGGGAATGATGATGAGTATCAGTAGCATTATTGGACAAGTGAACGGTCCTCTCTCTCAATTGATTGGATTTTTACGTCAATTTCAAGATGCGAAAATCAGCTTAGAACGTTCAGAAGAAGTACACCTATGTCACGATGAAGACACCCAAGAACAAGAAACGTCCTTACCCCTTCAGCCCAAAGATATCGTACTCACGAACGTTACCTTTCGCTATACGGGAAGCCTCGGTGCACCCGCTCTGGACAACGTGTCGCTACGTATTCCTGCGGGAAAAATAACGGCAATTGTAGGCGAAAGCGGGAGTGGTAAGACAACGCTAATGAAGCTGCTCTTAAAGTTTTATGCGCCATCGAGCGGGGACATAAAGCTCCATGAAAAGCCTCTCGATACCTATGCGGCAGAAAGCATTCGCCGTGCTACGGGCATTGTGATGCAAGATAACTTTGTGTTCTCTGATACCATAGAGCGAAACATTATTTTAGGCGAAGCAAAAAGCAGCCATCGGCTACACGAAGCTATCGAGACAGCTTGTTTGAGCGACTACATAAAGGAACTTCCTCTGGGTGTCAATACGAAGATTGGGTCGGACGGAAATGGGGTCAGCGGCGGAGAGCGTCAACGCATCATGATTGCTCGAGCCGTGTATAAGCGCCCTCAATATATGATGATGGACGAGGCTACAAGTTCACTCGATGCAGAGAACGAACGCCGAATAACAGAGAATTTGAACCGCGAATTTAAAGGACGCACCATGCTGGTGATTGCTCACCGACTCTCGACCGTGAAGAATGCGGATAACATTATCGTGCTAAAACACGGGAAAGTGATGGAACAAGGCACACACGAAGAACTGGTGAAAGCACGCGGAAATTACTACGAATTAGTGAAAAATCAATTGGAGTTAGAAAAATAACCGTAAGATGAATAAGTGGATTATAAACTATGGTATCTCTATTGTGATGTTACTCCTCATGGCAGGAGCTGCGGTGTTGATGGAGACAATGGAGCTAAGAACAAAAGTGGTTGTAGAGATACTTTGTGTAGAGAACGGTACATACCTTGCCTATATAGACCGATCGACAGCTCCAACGTTCGTAAAAGGTGACCGTCTCACCACCGAAACGCAGGAAAACCAGCCGCTGCACTTCCTTGTGAAGCAAGTGCAGCAAGAGCCCTCTTTTGTACGGTTACGCTTAATGCCTTGTAACGTTACGGCTGTAAAGCAAACGATGAACGGAAATTCAAAACAGACTTCTTACTATTACACGGGTCGAACAAAGTTACGGAAACTCATCTTTAAGTAACCAAGCGAAGTGGATTTTAGCCACGTGCTGCGATTCCATGGAATCGCCTTGTGACTGTCAATACCGACCCATGGTTGTGTATCCTATACTGCTTTTTCTTATATCAGCAAGCGGTATCGTCCACCATTCATGGCTTTGGTGATGCCTCGTAGTTCCATTTCGAAAAGAAGTGCGGTGACGCGTTGTACAGGTAGGTTGGCTTCTACCACGAGTTGGTTTATTTGTTTCCCGTCAGTTCCTTGCAACAGGGTGACAAGGCTTTGTTCGTCGGGCGACAAGACGGGGAATAGTTCTTGTTGAGCTGTTTTTTGTTTGAGGGCGGCTTGGTCTTCAGGAGAAAGCCAACCGAGGGCGGTGGTGATGTCGGCGGCACACGTGATGAGCTGTGCGGCATTGTTGCGAATGAGGTTGTTGCAGCCTTCGCTGTATGGGTCGGTGATGCGTCCTGGACAGGCAAACACTTCGCGGTTATAGTCTTGGGCTATTCCAGCGGTGATAAGGGCACCTCCTTTTGCGGCACTTTCCACCACGATACAAGCATCGCTGATGCCCGCTACGATGCGGTTACGGCGAACAAAGTTGCCTTTGTCGGGTATCGTACCACTCATAAATTCGGTGAGAAGTCCACCTTGCTGTATCATCTGTTGTGCGGTGTCACGATGCGCGGAGGGATAGAGGCGGTCGAGTCCGTGTGCTAAAACTCCAACGGTGTCGATGCCAGCCTTTAGGGCACTACGATGCGCGTGAATGTCTATGCCGTAAGCCAATCCGCTCACCACGATAACGTGGGGGCAGCGATGGGCGAGGTCGGTCGTGAGGGCGTGGCAGAGGTCTTTTCCGCATTCTGTGATGTGGCGTGTTCCCACAATGCTCACAACGTGTTGGGCGTTGAGGTTGGCGGTGCCCCGATAGAAAAGAACGAGGGGCGCATCGCTACAGTCTTGAAGTCGAGTGGGGTAAAGGGGATCCGAAGAACAAAGGCAACGGATGTTATGATTCTCGGCAAAATCGATCTCTTTTTCGGCTCTAAAGAGTGCTTCGTCCCATCCCTTGTTTAGGGTTTGCATCAGAACGTTCGAGGTGTCGGGCTTAAGTTCGGTCAGGTGGTGTCGGTGCTCTGCGATAAGAGAAGCAGAGCCAAAGGTTAGAACGAGTTCTTTGGCGTTGCGCAGACTAAGGCGTGGTATGCGGGTCAGAGCAAGGGTATAGAGGGTTTCTTGTGTGATCATTCCGCGTGAAAGTAGTTTTCAAAAATGAGGTTGAGTTCTTCGCAGTCGGAGAGTTTTCCATGGACGAGACAAACCGTATCGATTACGCTGCGTAAGGCGCATTTTTCATCGTTTTCGCGATAAATATCTTGCAAGAACACGTATTTGATTCCTTCTTTGCGCAATGCCAGACGGCATATAAATTCATCACCACTGCGTAGGGGTGTTTTGAACGACATGGTCATCCGCGCCACCACCGCATCAATACCTTTGTGGTGGAGAGCTGCAAAGCTTACGCCTTGTGAGAGCAGAAATTCATGACGGGTATGCTCGGTGTAGTGTTGATAATTAGCATTGTTGACGATGCCTTGTAGGTCGCATTCATAGTCGCGAACCTTCATTTTTAGTTCGTAGATATAGTTCACTATTTCAAAATTATTTATTACTTAGATATTCGTATCCGAAGCGGCAGCGAAGGCAATCTTTGCGGTCGCAATACGTTTTGCGGAGTTCTATAAGTCCTTGGCTGTCGGCAGCGGAGTTCACGGGAAGTCCTATGTCGGTCCATATCCGAGTGTAACGGTTGTTTTCGGCTGGCAGTTCCTCTAAGAAACGGAAGGCTCGTTCGCATAAAGGCTCGTTCATCCTGCTGCGGCCATACGTAAAGAGCATGGGCACAACAGCATTGATAATCAGTAGATGGAGCGAGCTGCGCTGTATTATTTTGGGCTGTTTCTGACTTTCACTTCCAAAGCTGTAATGAGATTCCCAGTAAGGCGTAACGCTCGTTTCTAATTTCTGACGAGCTTCTTGTAGTGTGGTGCACTCTATGATTTCAGAGAAACTGGCCTTACAACTGTTGTAGAGCACCGCCAATTGCACGAGGCGAATATGTGGAAAGTTTTGAGGACGTAAGCGCAAGAAATTCCAATGTCGTCCGTTCATCGGTGTGAGGGTGAACTTATGGGCGAGAAAGCGGTATTCTTTTTGTAATTTCGCGAAGTATCCATCTTTTTCAGCTTCCTCACGATGAGATGCCGCTAGCATTTCGTCTTCGAGCAGTCCCGCTTGTCCGAGGAAGAAGGCTTCTATTTGAAACAAATCGTCTCGGTGCTTTCCCACAGCCGATGGTGGGATTCGATTGGCCCATTCTTCGAACGCATCGCCATTGATGCCAAAGCCAAAGCTTCGAGCGAGGGTGACGAAGAAGGCGTTCTCCCAATCGCAGGCGGTACGGTCGAGCATCTTTTGAATTTGGGCAGCTTTTGCTTCGAGTCGCTCTACTTGCAAGGCGCTCATCCAACTGTGTACGGTGAGCTTGCTAAGAGAGGGTATGATGCGGTAGCACGGAGGAAAAGCCTCTTCGTGAAGCAATTCTTCGTAGTGTTGTGTTATTTCTTTTGGAATTGGGAGCTCTAGTTGTGGAATGGGCGATCCGTCGGCACGATAAAGGGGAGTATCCACGTCCTCTGCCACATGTAAAATGATGTTGTCGTAGTTGGCGTTTTCATCGTGGTGATGCCGGCTCCAATCGCTGCTATGCAAATGCAATTCCACATTGCCCACCCACAACGTGGTGCCGATTTTTACTTTTGCATTAAAGAAGTCGGGCCCTGCATTCCCATTGCGTAGACCCGCATCTATCACCTCAAGGGCTTCGCCGCAGGTGGTTTGTAATGCTTTTAGTGGAAATAGTTTATGTTGCCATACATAATGTAGCAGTCGTTCCATAGAATTGCGTGTTAAATTAAATTCCTAACGCAAAAGTAATACTTTTCGATACAAATCGCTATCTTTGTAGCACTTAAAATTCAAAGAAGATGAATATAGCATTGATAGGATATGGTAAAATGGGGCGTATGATAGAAGAAATCGCTCTGAGTCGTGGACACAAGATTGTGAGTATCATAGACGTGGACAATCCAGAAGATTTTAATACAGACGCTTTTCGTCGCGCTCAAGTGGCGATAGAGTTTACGGCTCCACAGGCTGCTTATGGCAATTATCTTCAAGCGTTTGCTCAAGAGGTGAAGGTGGTCTCTGGTTCAACGGGCTGGATGGAAGAGCATGGCGATGAGGTTCGTCGTATGTGTGAAAAGGAAGGGCGTACGCTCTTTTGGAGTAGCAACTTTAGTCTCGGTGTTGCTCTTTTTTCTGCTGTCAATACGTATTTAGCTCGTCTTATGAATGCGTTTCCAGAATATGCGGTATCGATGGAGGAAGTGCACCACGTGCATAAGCTCGATGCGCCGAGTGGTACGGCCATTACGCTCGCCGAAGGGGTCGTGAAGAAGATAGACCGTTTAAAGAATTGGACGAAAGGTTCTTTGCTTGCTCCCGATGGCAGTGTGAGCGGTACGGATCAGTGTGAAGCCGCTTTGTTGCCTATTCGCAGTATTCGTCGGGACGAGGTGCCAGGTATTCATAGCATCTGTTATGATAGCGAAGCCGATAAGATAACGATTACACACGATGCGCACAGTCGTAAAGGGTTTGCCTTAGGAGCTGTGTTGGCGGCTGAGTTTACGGCAACGCATGAAGGTTTGTTGACGATGGACGATTTGTTTCAGTTTTAGTAAATTATTGATTATGAAAAAACAGATACTAAAATGTAGCATTGCAATGGTGCTATATCTTGCCTTCTTGTTATGGGTGGGCAGTTTTTGGGGACTTCTTGTAGTGCCTTTCCTTTTTGATGCCTACATCACGAAGAAGATTCCTTGGACGTGGTGGCGCAAGAGTAAAAACAAAGGAGTTCGCACGCTTATGAGTTGGGTGGATGCCATTGTGTTTGCGCTGGTGGCGGTTTATTTTGTGAATGTCTATTTTTTTCAGAATTATGTGATCCCCTCGTCCTCGCTCGAGAAAAGTTTATTGGTGGGCGATTATCTTTTTGTCAGTAAGATGAGCTACGGTCCTCGTGTGCCTCAAACGCCGCTTACGATGCCACTTACGTCGCATTCGTTGCCTATTTTCAATTGTAAGTCGTATCTCGAATGGCCTCAATGGGACTATCGTCGGGTAAAGGGCTTTGGACATGTGAAGTTGAACGATATAGTGGTCTTCAATTATCCCGCGGGCGACACGGTAGCGGTGAAATATCAAGAGCAGGATTTCTATACGTTGGCGTATATGGTTGGCGAAAGTCAGATGCCCGTGGATACGCAAAAGCTGTCGCTCCTTGAGCAGCGCAATGCTTATGCTACACAGTACGCCATCGGTCGTCGGTATATTGACGAAAATGAAGCGATGTTTGGCAAGGTGCTGAGTCGCCCTGTGGATCGCCGTGAGAATTACGTGAAGCGGTGTGTGGGCTTGCCTGGGCAAACGCTTCAAATCAAGGGTGGAACGGTTTATCTGGACGGGAAGGCAAACAAGCAGCCCGACCATGCACAGCAGGCTTATAACGTCTGCTTTACGCGCTGCAATATTGCGAATTTGAGTTATCTGTTTCTGAGTGATGAGACGCATACCGAAATCAATCCCTCCGCTACCTTAGACGAGATTTGCCGATTCTTTGGGGTGGATAAAGATTGCGTGCAAGAATTGGGCATCAGCGTAGAAGATTTTTCAACGCTGGTGAGTGCCGATGGCACGTTGAGAATGCCTCTCACACAGCGCGCTTACCACTATTTCAAGAGTCATCCCGAAGTGGTGTCGAGCATTCAACCTGCGCCTTCGGCATCGGGCGTGGAGCTCTATCCTCACAATATGAAGAAAGCGTGGACGGCAAACAACTACGGACCTCTTTGGATACCTGCCAAGGGAAAGAGCATTACGCTTACATTGGCAAATCTGCCAATCTACGAACGCCCAATCGGTGTGTACGAAGGAAATAAGTTGCAAGTGCGTGGTGGTAAAATATTTATCAATGGTAAGCAAACGAACCGCTATACGTTCAAAATGGATTATTATTGGTTGATGGGTGACAATCGCGACAACTCTGCCGACTCTCGTTTCTGGGGTTTTGTACCAGAGGATCACGTGGTAGGTAAACCGATTATGATATGGCTTTCGCTCAATAAGGACTATGGTTGGACGGAAGGTCGCATTCGTTGGAACCGCTTATTCCGTTGGGTGGATCAGATTCAATAAAACAATGAAGAAGGGTAGAACATTCCTCTCCGCTTTCGTGATAACTGCACTTGTAACATGGCTTTTGTGGGCTGGTTTGCTGGTGCAGTTCACGGTGTCAACGGGCGAGAATGCTCCAGCTCTTTATGCGGGTGACAGAGTGCTGGTGTCGCGTTTATCTTATGGTTGGCGACCGCAGTTGCCCTTTGGTTTCGGTTCGTTTTGTTTGGGGTATAAAAGTCCTCAACGTGGACAATGGATGGCTTTTCGCAATCCTACGGGGGGCTCTATCGATTGTCATCAAAGAGGGGTGCTCTTGGGACAATGCAGAGCGTTGCCAGGTGACACCGTTTGGGTGTCGTGGGACGGAGTCGTTGTGGATCCGCAGATTCAAACGAATAAAGCGTATCCTTTTGTGGTGCCAGGGCGTAAGGTGAAGGTGGAAGTGAAGCCTTGGAATGCTCGTCTGCTCTGTCGCACGCTGAATAAACATGAGCATATTCCTGCTGTTTTAGTGGGCGATACAGCGATACTTGTTGCGGGTAAGTGGAGGCGTACGCTGACCTTTACGAAGGACTATTTTTGGATTGGTTCGCATCGTGCTCTTGCCGATTGTGATACTCGGAATTTGGGCTATCTTCCCGATGATCATCTCCTTGGGCGCGTGGTGCGGCTGAGTTATTCCGTAGATCCTGAAGCTCCGTTCTATGCGTGTTTCCGCGGGTCGCGCTTCTTTCGTTCCGTAGATCATTCTCTTACCTTAAACAACTAGTTTCTGGATGTCAAATACGATTTGTTTAACCTCTGCCTATTTAGCTCCGATACATTACTATGCACGCCTTTTTGCTTGCGAGAAGGTGATGATAGAGCAACACGACCATTATGTGAAGCAAACGTATCGTAACCGTTGTGAAATTGCTTCGGCAAACGGACGGCTTTCGCTCACAATACCCGTAGAGCGTTCTGATGGCGCGAAAACTCCGATGCGCGACGTTCGCATCAGCGACCACGACCATTGGCGCCATACCCATTGGAATGCGCTGGTAAGTAATTATGAGAAGAGTCCGTACTTTGAGTATTATGCCGACGATTTGCATCCTTTTTACGAACAGAAGTACGCGTTTCTCCTTGATTTTAATGAAGCTTTACAAACGAAAGTTTGTGAACTGCTCGATCTTCCTCTTTCGATGGAGCGAACGGCTGAATATTTCACGGCTGAGGATTTGCTTCAGGTGGAGGATTTGCGAGAAGTGATTCGTCCGAAAACACCTTTTACGGAGGATGTGCGCTTCCTTCCTAAACCCTATTATCAAGTCTTTTCGCATCGTTACGGGTTCTTGCCCAATATGAGTATCGTAGACCTCCTTTTTAATATGGGTCCAGAAGGCTTACTAACGCTTCGGGATAGTTTTCTTTCCTTGTAAGATGAAACATAAATATAGTTTGTTGAGTTCTTTGCTCGTTGCCTCTGTTGCCTCTGTTGCCGCGAACCACCAGCGTCCGAACATCGTGTTGATTCTATGCGATGATATGGGATTCTCTGACCTCGGTTGCTACGGAAGTGAAATCGGTACACCACATCTCAATTCTTTGGCGGAACGAGGGGTTCGCTTTAGTCAGTTTAAGAATGCAGGGCGTAGTTGCCCAAGTCGAGCTTCGCTCCTCACGGGTAGGTATCAGCACAGCGTGAATATGGGCTGGATGACAGCGGTTGATGAGCACCGAGACGGTTACCGAGGAGAACTTTCGAACTATTTCCCAACAATAGCCGAAGTGCTGAGAGAGGAGGGGTATGAAACCGATATGAGTGGGAAATGGCACGTAACGGTGGAAACGGCCCTTGAGAAGCCCGATGGCAGTTATCCTGTGGAGAGAGGATTCAATCGTTATTATGGCAGTTTGAAAGGTGGGGGCAGTTACTATGCACCCAAAGCTGTTTACTCGAACCTGACCCCAGTAAAGAGTTTACCAAAGAACTATTATTACACAACGGCCATTACCGATTCTGCGGTGAGTTTTATACGCCAACATCCGATTCATCGCCCCTTGTTCCTATACCTTGCGCACTATGCGCCACACCTGCCTTGGCAAGGCTTGAAAGAACGGGTGGAGGCTTGTACGAATCGATATAAAGTGGGTTATGACGTGCTGCGTCGCCAACGATTTGAACGTCTCAAGGCTTTGGGCTTTGTGGACAAAAACAAAGCGTTACCTATGTTTCAAAAAGAATTTGGAGGTTCACGTCCTGCTTGGACTTCGCTAACGCCACAGCAGCAAGAACAGTGGATAACGAGGATGGCAAACTATGCGGCCATGATTGAAACGATGGACGACGGAATTGGCAAGGTGATGGAAGCGACGAAGGAAAAGGGGCTATTCGACAACACTATTTTTTTGTTCCTGAGCGATAATGGCGCAACGAGTGAAGGCGACCTTCTGACGCAGTTGTCTGCCGATTTGAGCAACACTCCTTACCGCAGTTACAAGCAATGGTGCTTTCAGGGCGGAACGAGTTCTCCACTGATTATTGCTGCCGGAAATAAGATTTCGGGTTATCCGCGTGGAACAATTTGCAACGAACCAGCTCATATCATCGACCTTCTCCCCACTTGTCTCGAGATGGCTTCGGTCACCTATCCTAAGCAGTTTCGCCAGCATCGTGTGAAGGCACCCGATGGATGCAGTTTAGTGCCGATTGTTCAAGGACGAAAAGGGGTGAAGCGTGATTTGTATTTTGAGCATCAAACGTCGTGCGCCATCATTTCGGGTCATTGGAAACTCGTGCGCAGCAATGCAAAGCAACCTTGGGAACTGATTGATTTGTCCACGGATCCCTTTGAGGAGCACGATTTGGCAGCGCAAAACCCCACACGTGTGAAACGGATGGAAAAGAAGTGGAACAAATGGGCACAGCGGCAGCAGGTGCTTCCCTTTGAGTTTCGCTCGTGGTCTGAGCGCATCAACTACTATACGCGTTTGAATTTATAGTCTTTTTGACACACGTCAGAATGGCTTAAGGGCACGTAAGCATTTGGCATACGCGGTCTTGAAAGCGTCGCCCCGTGTTGGTGTGGCGTATTCCTTGATTGATAATAGAGAAGGCCAGTTTGTGTCCATTGGCTGCGGTGGCGTATCCCGAAAGAGAACTAACGCCCTCTACCGTTCCTGTTTTCGCATAAATGTTTTCGTAAGCACAGCCGTTGCGCATTCGCTTCTCTAAGGTACCATCGTAGCCCGCTATCGGGAGCGAGGGGTATAAATGAAGGTAGATGTTGTTACGCTCGTAAGCATAGCGTAATGCCGTTACCAGGAGTTCGGGTGTCACATAATTGTATAAAGAAAGTCCACTTCCATCTGCAATGTAATAATCCGAAGGATTGAGTCCGATGGCGCGAATGAAATCTTTCACGGCTTGTGCTGAAACTTTGCTACTTGGATAAGCTCCGCTGCGCTTTGCACCGAGTTGATAGAACATGGCTTCGGCATATAGGTTATCGCTCTCTTTCATCATTCGCATCAGAATTTGGTCGAGTGAATGGAAGCGACTGGCTATTAATTTGGCATCTCTCGGTGTTCGAGCTATAGAAAAAGTTTCTGTGGTTGTGATTCCGTTTTCGCGAAGCGAGCGAAAGAGAGTTTCCATAAAAATATCTTTCCCATTGTAGAGCAGCGGCGTTAAGCGGGTACTTTTGTCGTCCCAGCACCAACCTTTGCCCAACCGAAGCGTGTCCTTCATGGATAGGTCGGCATAGATATGACCGTCTATACGCGTAATCCCCATCCGCACGAGGCTCTCGGAAAAGGCTTTCATGTCGTCGCTCCCAAAGCGCGGGTCGAAGCCTCCTACAAGGTAAAGGTCGCCTTGTAACACGGAATCCTCTAGAAGGGTGCCTGTGTAACACAGTTTCGTTTCGAAGCGGAAGGAGCCCCCTAATTGCCAAAGTGCAGTGATGGCGGTGAGTAGTTTTTCGCAGCTCGCGGGGCGTAATTGTTGACGTTCCCCGTGCGCGTAAATAACGGAGTCTGCGGTGAGGTCGTAGACCAGTAGGCCGAGTTGTGTACGTTGAAAGATAGGGTTCTTCAAAAGTTCATTCAGCCCTTGTTGCATACTTTTAGGCCAAAGGAGGGTGGAGTCTTTCAGTTGGCGTAAACTATCTGCAAAAGATTCTTGATCCTCGTTGGCATTCTCTTCTACATCTTCTTGTGCATAAAGTGGAATACTAAAAAGCGAGAGCAATAGGAGGAGTAAATAGGTATACTTTTTTTGTTTCATAAAATGACCGTATAAAAGAGGTGCAAAGGTAAGAATAACGGAGCATATAGGTCGTGTTTTGACGTGATAAAGTGATTTTCACCTCATAAGTTTGCTTCATGCTCCTTCTTCGTGTCTCATAATCGTAACACGAAGATGCTCCGAAGGTACGTGTAGACGCGGCTTTTTGTTTCCTTTTTTCCTTTTTTGGGGGATTTCTTGCCAGTTGGGAGAACCTTTGGAGTGCTTCGTAGCAGATCCGTTGTTGCCTACATCTGTCCGCTCTCGACCATCAGCACGATTCGTTCCATTTCGCGATCTTCGCCCTCTGGTTCATAGCGCTTCTTGAGGCTATTGCCAAATAAGCCCGCAAGTACATTGTAAAAGCCTGCGCGGAACGAACCTAGAAACGCATTGACCATATCGTAGGATGATTGACCGCATTCTCTGTCTATCAATTTAACCAGCACTTTACCTTGTGTAAAAGATAATTTCTTTACCATTGGCGTGTACTGCTGTTTCATACCTTTTTCAACGAGTTTTATGTGAAGGTCTCTCGCCCTTTTGTTTGGCAATGTTTCGAGCACATCATACGTTTCAATCAGCGTTTGTTTTGCGAGCTTTGCAAGAGGCAAGGTTCGCTTTACATTGACCACCAAACGAGTGTAACGGCGACGTTCTGATTCGTTTCGAAAAGAGGGAGCTGGAAAAACGTGAAGCGTTGGTAACTTTATGTTCGGAATACTATCCCCTTTGTAAAGGATTTTGCCAACATGCACATAAAGGGGCACTCGCAACGAGTCTACATTTGGCACGGTTTGCGAGAAAGCGGCACCCCCAAAGGTTAGCCCTACAAAGAAGAGTATCAAAGCTTTCATAAAGTGGATGCGAAAGTAGTAAGTTTTTTTTGCTCGCATCTGCTTTTTACATTAAATAACACGGAGAGGAAGTCAAACACGCTATCGTCACTTATAGATAAGAGTGGTCAACTGATCTTCTGCAAAAAGAACCTCTGCAATTTGTTGTATCATTTCGGACGTTACCGCATCTACTTGCTCGCTTAAACGATGAATATCACGATAGTATCCGTAGTGTGCAAAGACTTTTCCCATCGACAAGGCATAACTCTCGAAATGATCACACGAAATGCCGATTTGTCCCTTCAACTGCTTTTTTGCAGCGGCTAATTGCGTTGCACGAAGCGGTTTCTCCCGAAAGAGGCGAAGCTCTCGCAGCAACAATTTGCGACAACGCTCCACATCGTCTGGATCGCAACCAAAGTAAACGTTCCACACGCCAGTATCGGTGTAATGCATGGCGTTGCTCTCTACGCTATAAACCAAACCGCTCCGTTCCCTTAAACTCACGTTGAGGCGGGAATTCATACCAGGACCTCCAAGGATGTTGTTTAACAAGAATAACGCGACCCGACGATCGTCGGAAGCACAGAACGTGCGGTTTCCTATGAGCACATGCGCTTGATGGGTGCCTCGCTCCACGACCCTTTCTTCGGGCACATAAGCAGGAAGTCCAATGATAGGTTCTAATGGCAGCCCCTGACAAAGGTCTTTGGTTGCCTTGCTGACGGTTCGGACAATGCGTGGAAAATCGACTTGCCCATACACGAAAAACGCTGTATTTTGGGGCTGATAATGCTTGGAACAGAAGCGCAACGCATCGGCAGTTGTCAGTTGACGCAAGCGAACGGGATCGCCCAGAATGCTACGACCCAAAGGATGTCCGCGAAACAGCATTTCCTCGAACTCATCAAAGATAAGTTCTGACGGCGAATCTTTATAACTTTCTATCTCGTCGATGATCACTTCTACTTCTTTGTCTATTTCGCGCTGTGGATAGATGCTATGAAACACAATGTCGGCAAGCAAATCGACCGCCTTGGCAAAATCTTCGCGCAACACAGCTGCATAATACACCGTTTCTTCCTTATTGGTATAAGCATTGAGATCGCCTCCCACTCGTTCCAATCCGTTCAGCACGTGCCACGAACGGCGACGTTCGGTGCCTTTAAACGTGACATGCTCACAAAAGTGAGCCATACCCGAGTCGGCTTCGTCCTCGTTGCGCGTACCTGCTCGTACGACAAAGCCGCAATAGACCACCTCCGTAGGCGATGGCTCGTGAATTATTTTAAGCCCATTGGGCAAGGTGTGTTCGTTGTGTTGTCTCATTGTGAGAGCAAAAGTACAACAAAATAAGGAGAACCGCCTTTCTTGTTTACTTAAAAAGTAAACGGGTACTTTGTTTCCAAGATTTTTATTTATCTTCGCAGCCAAAAACAACCTAACAACGGATTTATGCGCAACATAATTGGAATCGGCGAAACCGTATTCGACATCATCTTTAAGAACGAGGAGCCCACGATTGCCGTACCTGGCGGCTCCACCTTTAATGCTCTTATTTCGCTCGGCAGAGCAGGACTGAACACTTTACTGATTAGTGAAACGGGTGATGACCGAGTGGGGCGAAAAATTTGTGCTTTTGCCAAAGAGAATGGCATCGACACCTCGTTCATCAACGTGTGTCAAGGTACCAAATCGCCCCTCTCGCTGGCGTTCCTCAATGCGCAAAACGATGCCGAATACATCTTCTACAAAGACCACGAGCATGACCAACTCGACTTTCTCTATCCCGATATACAGCCCAATGACCTAGTGCTTTTTGGTTCTTACTATGCCCTTAATCCCGTGATACGCGAGCAGGTACGGAGCTTTCTGGAATATGCTAAAAAGTGCGGAGCAATACTTTATTACGATGTCAACTTCCGTTCTGCGCATCGCCACGAAGTGGTGAAATTGATGCCAGCTCTGTTAGAAAATTTCGAGTTTGCCGACATCGTGCGAGGTTCTACGGAGGACTTCGATCCTCTGTTTCGCCTCAACAATGCGGACAAAATTTATCAAAACGAAATTAGCTATTACTGTTCACAATTCCTCTGCACCCGTGGAGGAGACGGCGTGTCGCTACGCACGAAAACGTTGAACAAAGAATATGCGGTTCACCCCATCGAGACCGTCAGCACCATCGGAGCTGGTGACAACTTCAACGCAGGTATCCTTTACGGTTTAATAAAGCAAGACATCACGCGCGAAAAGCTCTATACTCTGTCCGAAAACGAATGGGAACAGCTCCTCCGTGATGCGATGGCTTTTTCTGAAAATGTATGCCAAAGTCTCAACAATTATATCGACCCCCTCTTTGGCAAACAAATGAAAGACAAGTTGACTGCGCCCGTTTAAGGTGCGCCTCAGGATTGCCCAAGCCCAAAAAGCGGTATAAAACCCAACTTTTTTACAAAAAGTGAGATATAAATCATCAGAAATAAGTATCTTTACGCTCTATTCCTGCAATGAGTCTACAAAAGATTTGGTGCGGGGTAAAACGGTTTTAATTGGAACGAGAACAACAACTAACAATCAATAATCAAAAAAGAAATCCGAATGGGTAAATCAAGAAAAGAAAGAAATGCACTTCTTCTTGCCTCCGCTCTCACCTTAACACTTGGCGGTGTTCCTGCTTATGCTTCACAAAGCGCAACGCAAACCGATACCACCGAAGCAACAAAGGCAATGGGGCAATGGGGCATCGTAAGCTGTAAAATGCTCAACCCAACAACCGTTGAGCTCATCAATCAAAAAGGAGAACGAGTAACCCTCGACTTCTATGGCGGAAACATCTTTCGCATGTTTCAAGACAATAAGGGCGGAATGCAACGCGACCCTCAAGCAAAACCAGATGCTAAAATACTCGTAGAAAACGCGCGTCGTTGTGCGGGTAAAATCACAATTTCTGAAAAGGACAACCACTATTCTATCAAAACAGATAAAATAGAAGTGCTCATCGACAAAACGACTTCTTTGTGGAAAGTCATCAATACGAAAAGCGGAAAAGTGGTGCTGGAACAATCAAAAGCAGCCCAATTCGATACCAAGTCCACCGACATCGAGTTTAAAACTTCGAATGACGAGTACTTCTTTGGCGGTGGCGTGCAGAATGGACGCTTCTCTCACAAAGGCAAAAAAATCGCTATCGAAAACACTAATAGTTGGACAGACGGAGGCGTTTGCTCTCCTGCACCTTACTATTGGAGCACAAAGGGATATGGCATTATGTGGCACACGTTCAACAAAGGACAATACGACTTTGGCGCAACCACCAAAGGCACCGTCAAACTATTCCACGAGACCAACTATATGGACCTCTTCGTCATGGTCGACGATGGTGCAGTAGCTTTGCTCAACGACTACTATCAACTTACGGGTAATCCTGTCCTATTGCCTAAATTTGGCTTCTACCAAGGACACCTCAATGCCTACAACCGCGACTATTGGAAAGAAACGGAAAAAGGTGGCACACCGTTTGAAGATGGCAAAAGATACAACGAAAGCCAGAACAACAACGGCGGAGTAAAAGAATCGCTCAATGGCGAAAACAACAACTATCAATTCTCGGCTCGTGCCGTGGTAGACCGTTATAAAAGCCACAATATGCCTCTCGGTTGGGTGCTCCCCAACGATGGCTACGGTGCAGGTTACGGACATGCGGAAACGCTTGATGGCAACATTGCCAACTTGAAAAGCTTTGGCGACTATGCTCGTAAAAATGGAGTAGAGATAGGTCTTTGGACACAAAGTGACCTACACCCGAAAGAGGGAATCTCCGCACTGTTGCAACGAGACATTGTGAAAGAAGTGCGCGATGCAGGTGTACGCGTTCTGAAAACGGATGTGGCTTGGGTTGGCGCTGGTTATTCTTTCGGACTAAACGGTGTAACAGACGTAGCGCAAATTATGCAATACTACGGCAATAGCGCGCGTCCTTTCATTATCTCGCTCGATGGTTGGGCTGGCACACAACGCTATGCGGGCGTATGGAGCGGTGACCAAACTGGCGGCAAATGGGAATACATCCGTTTCCACATCCCTACCTATATCTGCTCTGGGTTGACGGGTATGCCTAACATCTGTTCGGATATGGACGGTATCTTTGGCGGCAAAAACCTACGCGTAAACATCCGCGACTTTCAGTGGAAAACCTATACGCCAATGGAACTTAATATGGATGGATGGGGCTCTAACGAGAAGTACCCACACGCTCTTGGCGAACCTGCCACAAGCATCAACCGTATGTACCTCAAGATGAAAGCAGAACTTCTGCCTTACACTTACAGTATTGCGAAAGAAGCGGTAGACGGATTGCCTATGGTTCGCGCGATGTTCCTAGAATATCCAAACGACTATACGTTAGGAAAAGCAACACAGTATCAATTCCTTTATGGCTCGAATCTGCTGATCGCTCCGATCTATCAAGAAACCGACGTGAAGGAAAATGGCGACGATGTGCGCAATGGCATCTACTTACCCGAAGGAACAACTTGGTACGACTACTTTAATGGAGAAGAGTACAAAGGTGGACGCATCCTTAACAACTACAAGGCTCCCATCTGGAAACTGCCTGTATTCGTGAAAGCGGGCGCTATCATCCCGATGACGAATCCAAACAACAACGTAAAAGAGATAAAGAACGACCTTCGTATGTACGAGGTATATCCTGCTGGAAAAAGTCAGTTTAAGGAATACGACGACGATGGCAGAACAGAGGCGTACCGTCACGGAAAAGGCGTGAATACGCTGATTGAGGCGAACACTGAAAAAGGAAAAGCCATCATCACTCTTGGCGCTGCGAAAGGCGACTTTGAGGGCTTCGTAAAAGAGAAAACCACAGAACTTTATGTAAACGTAACTGCGAAACCTAAAAAGGTGACCGCAAACGTGGGTAAAGCGAAGGTGAAACTCACAGAAGTAGCTTCGTTGAAAGATTTTGAAGCACAAGAGAACGTGTTCTTCTATAACGCAACACCGAACCTCAACCGCTTTGCAACTGCTGGAAGCGACTTCGCAAAGACCGTTATCACGAAGAACCCACAACTACTGATCAAGTTAGGAAAAAGCGACATCACAGCTAACGCAACGACCGTAACCATTGATGGCTTTATCTTTGCGCCCAAGAGCACACTGCTTACCAAAACGGGTAGCCTCGTAGCTCCACAAGCTACGCTAACAGACAAAGATACGAAGGCTTCCGATTTGACGCCTACATGGAAGGCCGTAGAAAATGCCGATTACTATGAAATTGAGTTCAACGGATTAGTTTATTCTACCATTACAGATTGCCATTTACTTTTTGAAGATCTAAAGCCTGAAACAAGTTACAGCTTCAAGATTCGCGCTGTAAACCAAACTGGAACTAGCGATTGGGCTTCCTTTAAAGCCACGACGAAGAGCGACCCACTCGAGTTTGCTATTCGTGGCATTAAAGCAAAGACCTCTTGCGAAAATCAAGGAGGACAAGACATCAACCGTATGTTCGACTTCGATGAGACCACTCCTTGGCACACGAAATGGGGCAATACGAAAGCGGTTCCATTCGACATCGTTATCGACCTCAATAGCATCAACACCATCGAAAGATTGCAATATATGCCTCGCGAAGACGGGGGCAACGGTGTAATCATCAAGGGTAAGATCTCCTGTAGTTTGGATGGCGAAAGCTGGACAGAAGCCACCCCATTTGAATGGGCGAACAATGGAACGGTAAAGACTTTCAACTTCGACAAGAAACCTACGGTTCGCTTCCTTAAAATGGCAGTAGAACAAGGTCATGGCGGTTATGGCTCTGGACAACAAATGTACATCTTTAAAGTGGCTGGCACGCCTAGTTACTTACCTGGCGACATCAACAACGACCGACTTGTAGATCACAACGACTTCACCTCGTATACCAATTACATTGGGCTACGTCAAGGCGACAGTGATTTTGAAGGATACGTATCAAACGGCGACCTCAACAGAAACGGTCTCATCGATGCTTACGATGTATCGGTTGTAGCCACAAAGGTTGAAGGTGGTATCAACGAAGATGCGAAGAGCGAAGCTGTAGCAGGCAAAGTATTTCTTTCTACCGCAAAGAAGACTTACAATGCAGGCGAAGAAATAGAAGTAATCGTGAAAGGTACAGGTTTAAAGGGTGTAAATGCCTTGAGCTTTGCACTACCTTACAATGCAAAGGATTTGGACTATGTAGGTGTTGAGGCGTTGGGTATGAAAAAGATGGAGAATCTAACGAAAGACCGTCTTCATACAAACGAAACAAAGGCTCTTTATCCTACCTTTGTAAACCTTGGGAACCAAGAGACGATAGATGGTAACGCTACGCTTTTTGTGCTGAAATTCAAAGCCAAACAAAAGGTTACGTTCAACTTGAAAGCCATAGACGGCTTCCTCGTTGGCAAGGATCTCAAAACGCTTAAATTCTAAGTTCCGCGAAGCTTACCGAATTTATTCTCTAACAAATCGAGAGAGCAACCCGAAAGAGTTGCTCTCTCGATTTTTTTAGAGGCGTTACGACAACGGAAATCGGTAGTGTTTTTGGATTGCTTCACCTTCGGCTCGTAATAATGACGTGAAGGAGGGGGAAAATACCCTGTTTGACGGGAGAACCTTCACCGCAAAGTGCAAGCCTTTACGAGCCTAAAAACAAGAGCCGTCCTACGAAGATAATACTTCGTAGGACGGCTCTTGTGGTGTGACCCTCCAGAGGTTACTTATTTAGTTTCCAAGTGGAACCGTCTTTGGTATCTTTTACTTCAAAGCCAAGACGTGCTAATTCGTCGCGAATCAGGTCGCTTGTAGCCCAGTCCTTGTTTTCTTTGGCTTTCTGA
Source organism: Bacteroidaceae bacterium (assembly GCA_036652575.1). Taxonomy (GTDB): domain Bacteria; phylum Bacteroidota; class Bacteroidia; order Bacteroidales; family Bacteroidaceae; genus Alloprevotella. The sequence continues at coordinate 1,512 of JAVVVP010000032.1, read as the reverse complement.
CGCTGCGTAAGGAGCATATCTACTACTTTGCCAAACGCTTCTTCACGCCCGGTGCTACCGCCCGTTTCGGGGCGTAGTCCGAGTATGTCGAATGCGAAGAGATGGAACACTTGTTGGATCGCTTCGAGAGCATCGGGGGTGATGGTGGTCTTCTTGTCGGCAGCTTGATTTAGAATACGACAAGCATCAAATAGATGGCTGATCACAATGGGTGAATTGAAATCATCGTTCATCGCCTCGTAGCAGTTCTGGCGAAGTTTGTCCACGTAGTCCATGGTGATGTCGCCATTGGCGATCGGCGTGATACGCTCTATTTGTGCCATTCCTTCCATCAGGCGGTCTAATCCTTTATGACTCGCTTGCAGTGCTTCATTGCTGAAGTCCACCGTGCTACGGTAGTGTGCTTGCAAGATGAAGAATCGGATGGTCATGGGCGAATAAGCCTCTGTCAAGCTTTTGTGGTTTCCAGTAAAGAATTGGTCGAGCGTGATAAAGTTGCCCAAGCTCTTACCCATCTTCTGTCCGTTGATGGTGATCATATTGTTGTGCATCCAGTACGTCACCATTTGGTCACCTTGACTGGCTACAGATTGTGCGATCTCGCATTCATGATGAGGAAATACGAGGTCCATTCCTCCACCGTGAATATCGAAGTGGTCGCCCAAGTATTTACGTCCCATTGCGGTACATTCGCAGTGCCAACCTGGGAAACCAGCTCCCCACGGACTGTTCCAACGCATAATGTGCTCAGGTTGTGCATTCTTCCATAGCGCGAAATCCACTTGATTATGTTTCTCGCTAACGCCATCGAGCGCACGTGAGGCATTGATTACATCTTCAAGGTTTCTGCCCGAAAGTATGCCATAACGGTGTGCTTTGTTGTATTTCTCTACATCGAAATACACGCTGCCTTTACTTTCGTAAGCGAATCCGTTTTTCTCTATTTCCTTCACGAGTTCTATTTGTTCCATGATATGCCCTGTTGCATGAGGTTCAATGCTAGGAGGAAGAACGTTGAGAGCTTCCATCGCTTTATGGAAACGATTGGTATAGAACTGTGCAATCTCCATTGGTTCTAGTTGCTCGAGGCGTGCTTTTTTTGCAATTTTGTCTTCGCCCTCGTCTGCGTCGTGTTCAAGGTGTCCCACATCGGTAATGTTGCGCACGTAGCGCACCTTATAACCTAAGTGTTGTAAGTAACGGAAAACGATGTCGAACGTAATCGCTGGACGGGCATGTCCTAGATGCGCATCGCCATAAACGGTAGGTCCGCACACGTACATACCCACGTGATTAGGGTTGATGGGCGTGAATACTTCCTTCTTGCGCGAAAGCGTATTGTAGAGTTGTACTGTTTGTGCCATAATTGATTGTGTTTATTTGTTTGCAAAGGTACTATTATTTTAGAAAATACCGATTAGAGAGACACAAGAAAGTTTGCGTTCTTCCTCCTGATCGTGCAAGTCAAGCTCTTCCATGTATAAAGTGATATGTTCCTCCAAACGTTTGATA
>JAVVVP010000031.1:0-24280 GCA_036652575.1 Bacteroidaceae bacterium | reverse complement strand
CTATGGATAATTTACATTTTTCTTTCGATGCACAAACGTTATGCGAAGCAGAGCTAACAAACGCTCAACAGGAACTCATTAAAAAGGCTCGTGAAGCTGTAAACGAAGCTTATGCACCATACTCACACTTCTACGTTGGAGCAGCAGTACGCCTCCAAAGCGGAATAATTATAAAAGGTTGTAATCAGGAAAATGTAGCCTATCCTTCAGGACTTTGCGCAGAACGTGTCGCACTCTTTTCTGCTGCGACACAATATCCAGAAGACCCCGTAATAGAACTCGCTTTAATTGCCCGTTCCAAAAACAAATTCACAGAAACATTTACAACCCCCTGTGGGTCTTGTAGGCAAGTACTATTAGAAACAGAACATCGCTACAAAAGTCCAATACGATTACTATTAGTAAGTAAAGAAAAGGTTCTTATCATCGAAAAATCTTCTTCTTTACTGCCTTTCTTTTTTACAATGTAGCAAAAAAAATGAGCGCGCTCCATGTCAAATTCGAGTGCGCTCATTTTTTAATTCGAGCGTGCTCGAATTTTATAGGATAGGTATTTTTAATTTCTTTAAAATGTGCCCCGAAACGTTTCATCCATTAACTTATTGTAAACCAATAAATAAGGGGATAAATTTTACTTTATCCCCTTGTACGCCCTCAGGGATTCGAACCCTGGACCCATTGATTAAGAGTCAATTGCTCTACCAACTGAGCTAAGAGCGCATCTTTATCTATTTTGCGAGTGCAAAGGTAATATTTTTCTGTTTACCAACAAAGCCTTTGCAACTTTTTTTTATAAAGAATACAACTCAGATGGAACTTTTCTTTTGAGAACCTCTATACTGACTTCCTTACCTTCAAAAAAGCCATTATTCGTGAGCATTGTCTCAATTGTCTTACGTGCCAACTCAGGATGGTTATTCTCTTCACTTAAGTGACAAAGCCAAATCTTCTTTAGTTTATCACTGCCATTTTTTAGTAAGGCTTCTGCTGCTGCATTATTACAAAGATGTCCATTATCGCTAGATATCCTAAGTTTTAAATATTCAGGATAGGGTCCATTTTTCAACATCAGCTCATCATAATTAGCTTCTAAAACCAGATAATTCGCATTATGAATATATTGCTCCATATTTTCGTTTATGTGTCCAGCATCCGTTATGAGACAAAAGGATCTGTTTTCATAAGTCACCGAATATCCTACGTTATCGGTGCTATCATGTGGTACGTTGAATGCTGTGATATTACAGCCACAGAATTTTATCGTTTGGGATTTCTGAATAAAATGGACGAGTTCATCGTTTGGTTTCTTACAAATTCCAGGATTCTTACGTATCCCTAAATGTACATTTTCAGTAGCAAAGACAGGTATTTTGAGTTCATTAGCAAGAACTCCAACCGCTTTTATATGATCTGCATGGTCATGCGTTACAAAGATGCCTCTCAGTTTAGCTTGATTAATGCCATATTCTTTAAAGTACTTTTTAATAAGACGAATTCCAATGCCGACATCTATTAAGAAGCCCCCATCTTCAGTCCCTATATAATAACAATTTCCGCTACTTCCACTTCCAAAACATCTAAATTCAAACATCTACTAATTTTATAAGTTGCGCAAAAATACTAAAACTAATTGAGAAAACAAATAAAGTAACTATCTTTGTGGCTTGTTATTTCTAAACTATATATTTATCCGTAATGCATATACGTACTTTATTCTTAGCATTTGCGTCTGTCATCGTTTTAGCTTCTTGTTCGAAGGTGATTAAAGACGAGGAAGTTCTTAACGAGTGTGCTGAAAAATTTGCTACAACACTGTTTAATTTGCAACTTGAAAAAGCGGCTATATACTGTGTGCCTCAATCTAAAAAATACATCGCTTATTACGCTTCGAATATAAGCGAAAAGGAGATAAAATTGCTAGATTCTTTAAACAAAACACCCAAAATAGACATTTTGGATGTTTGCTACAAAGAAGGTACGGACGACAGCATCGCTTTAGCTACGTGCAAAGCTCAAGATGTATTGGTGTTTCAAAAGATCGGAGAGCTTGGTAATGTAACTGAACATATCACGTTTGTTATTCCGTTAGTGAGAAGGAACGGAAAATGGCTTGTTAAAATGGAAGGCCTACTGCAAAGTGAAAAGCAAAATCGCGATTAAACCTTGGAGAAGCAATCGGATAATGCTCTTTTTTATTCTTATAGGTCGGGCTTACTGCTTTCATTGCCATATCAAATCGGAGTATAAAATAATCTAGATTTAATCTAAGTCCCAAGCCATAAGATGCCGCAATCTGTTTATAGAACTTATCAAAGAAGAATTGCCCACCCTCTTGTCCTTGATAACTTCGTGTGTTCCATATGTTTCCTGCATCGATAAAGAGCGCACCATGTAATTTCCAAAATAAGTAAGTTCGATATTCTACACTTACATTTAGTTTTATATTTCCTGTTTGATTGATAAAATCTATATTTCCATCTTTTCCCTCATAGGATCCGGGTCCAAGTTCTCGCACCCCCCATCCTCTAACACTATTCGCTCCGCCTGCAAAATATCGTTTTTCATAAGGAACAACAGACGAGTTTCCATAAGGAATCGCGATACCAAAAGCGGTATGGAATGCAATAGAATTTCGTTCATTTAGAAGAAAACTCTTTGCAAAGTCAAAATCAAACTTAGCATATTGTGCATAAGCTATATTGAAAAGTCTAAATTGCCCGTATTCATCGCTATGTGAATTGAATAATTTAGACGCTGCATAAAGAAAATTACCTGCAGTTTCTATGTTTAAACGAATTTGAAAGGCATTCGTTTGATATGTATTACCTGAAGAATTGAGTTCCATAGAATTATAAACCAGGCCGTATGACATATTCATGATAAACTGATTTTCATAACTATTACGCAAAATGGAATATTTAGAATTCGCACTGTCTAAGTATTCTTTTTTAAACGTATCAGAAATCCATGGCATAAAGACATAATTAAGGCTCATTAAATCGAGCTTATGCTGCATACGGTTACCATGCTTGTTCCATCTATAGGTCCATGCCTCTGTTAAAATACGGCGATGGAACTCTGGTCTATCTTGCGTTCCATATAAAAAAGATATTTCAGATAACGCTTTTACATTTTTCCTGAATCCATCCGTAAGAAAAGGCATTATAAAACGTGGAAACTGAAGATTCGCTTCTGCTGACAATTCCACATAATTCTCATCCCGATAATTTTCTAATCCCGTAATTGCTTCGTAAGCTCCTTTTATTTTCATACTAAAGGTTTCGCTGCCTCCAAAAATATTTTTATTCGTATACGCCAAGGTTGCAGCCGCTCCTAAGTTGCCAGCAGTATTAGTTCCTTCAAGTTCTGTACTAACAGAATGCTTTTTATTCGTCTTGACAAAAACATTACAGTTTATCAAATTACTATCTATATCTGACAATTTAACAATCGCATATTGTACCGCTTGAAGTCCATCTAAATTACTATAGGTATTTTGGATGTTTCGTTCATTATATTCATCGCCTGGTCTAAATGCTATATTATCATATAAGGTCTTTAACCTTATGGGAAGTTTATTGCTATATTTAAAGGTGCACCCTTTATATATTAAAGAATCGTTACTGTTTACTTTATCATCTTCGCTACAAGAAATCACGACTCTATTGATATGATATTTGTTATACAATTTCACAGAATCGTCATAGCTTTCATCGTATAATTTACCAAAAACAAGTTTTACATCAATACCTCTATTTCCTTTAATCGTGTCTAATTCATAAGAAATCAACTCATTATGAATCTTATAATATCCATTTCTTTGCAATAGCTGTACTAATCGTTTACGCTCTATTTCCAACAAATTTATATCGCACGGGGTACCAACTCGAAGAACACTTTGTAATGTATCCTTCATTATGATGGCATTAATGCTGCTATTCTTTACCCTTCTTTGTATAGAATTGATATAAAACCGATTGCCTGGGACCAAACTATATACGACTTGTACTCGATGATTTTTGAATGTTATATTTGGTAGGACTTTCGAATGCAAATAGCCTTCGTTCTGTAATGTTTTAGTTAATGATTGACACGTATTTTGTGTAGCTGTTGCATCATAAATTACAGGAGGTTCGCCAATTCTACGAAAAAATTTATTGACCCACTTTGTACTATCTTTACCCGATATGCAATAAAGTCCCAATGGGACCTTCAATATATTAAACCAACGAGAGTTTGGCTCTTGTTGCACATACGCACGATATTTGGCTAAATGTATATTTTTATCCTTTGAAGCCAGCTCTACCTTAGTCAATATAGTTTGGTCATCTCTAAGGTACTTTGTAGAAGAGCAAGCTGAAAATATGATGATAGTAAGACAAAGGAGCAGTCCTTTTTTCATAATTTGATTTTATCCTATGATTTTAGCGACAAAGATAAGACAATAATAAAAAATCTTTGTAGCTTTGCGGGAAAATAATTCAACTTCATAATAGAAATGCTTAGTAAAACCCGCATAAAGTTTATTCAGACCCTTTCGCAAAAGAAAAGAAGAGACGAATTAGGATTATTTGTAGCCGAAGGTCCTAAAATAGTAAATGAGTTTCTTTCTTATTTTGAATGCGATCTATTGCTTTTTACAGAAGAATGGTCAAACTCCACCAACGCAGTGAATAAAGAAGTGGGCTTTTGCGAGCAAATAACAATAGACGAACTTAAAAAAATAAGTTTTTTGAAAACGCCACAACAAGTGTTAGGCGTTTTCAAAAAAAAGAAAACAGCATATTTAATACAAGAACCTAAAACATCACTTTGCCTTGCTCTTGATGGAATACAAGACCCTGGAAATTTAGGGACCATTATTCGTATTGCTGATTGGTTCGGAATAAAGAATTTATTCTGTTCTTTGGATACGGTAGATTCTTTTAGCCCAAAAACCGTGCAGGCGACAATGGGTGCCTTAGCCCGCATAAATATCACGTACTTATCATTACCGAGTTTCATTGATTCTTTATCTGATAAAACACCTATTTATGGAACATTCCTGAATGGCGAAAATATTTATACTCAACAACTAGAACAAAAAGGACTAATCGTTATGGGAAATGAAGGGAATGGAATTTCAAAAGATTTAGAGAAACGAATAAATAAAAGAATCTATATTCCCAACTACCCTAAGGGAGAAGAGACAAGCGAAAGTTTAAATGTAGCAGTTGCTACCGCCATTACTTGTGCAGAATTCAGAAGAAGGAATGGGTAATGTGTTTTATTTAAAAAACTGATTAATAGAATTATATGTACTTCGAAATAAGTAATACATTATATATAGGAGGCACAACTCTCCTTTTCTCTCTCTTCTCATTTTTAGGTTATGCCCTTATACGGTATCCCAAATACTATAGATTTAAAAACCTTTCGATGAAAAGGGAACAAAATGCAAATTCGTCAACAGAAAATAGTTCTTATCCACCCATTTCTGTCGTAATTGTTTGTATGGATGCTTCGTATGAACTAGAAAAGAAGCTTCCCTTAATACTTGAACAAGAATACGAGAACTATGAAGTTATAATTGTAGATAATGCTTCTACAGACAACACCAAGGACGTATTGCTGCAACTTGAACAAAAATATAAAAGATTACGCCATACTTTTTTACCGTCGACAACTCGTTATCTTAGTCGACAAAAAATGGCAATGACCCTTGGTATTAGATCTGCAAAATACGAATGGGTTGTTATTACCGAACCTGGTTCATCTCCAAAATCAGCCCTTTGGTTAAAATCATTATCTCATTATATGACTGACGATAATGATATTATTCTTGGATATTCTAATTACGAAAACACAGCATCTTTTCATTCCAAATATGCTAGATATAATAGAATGATACGTCAAATGCGTTACTTCTCAGCGGCAACTTCCATTTTTAGAAAAAAAGCAGTAGGTGGACTTTCTGCAAATCTATCCATAAGGAAAAGCATGTTTCTAAAAAAGAAAGGATTTTCGAATAATCTTTCTTTACTTCGTGGTGAAGACATTCTATTAGTTGATGAAATGGCTGAGAAAGGAAGGGTTGCGATCGCTTGTACAAATGATGCCGCAGTGATTCAAAGTCTATCTACAAAGCAACAATGGAGAACCCAGTTAATTGTTGATCATGAAACAAATAAGCACATAAGCAAAAGAGGACGTTTCTTATGTTGGACATGGGCTTTATCCTCTCTATTCTATTATATTTATGTAAGTGGCTTCATTAGTATCATATGCTTTTTTCTATTTTATGAGTTCTTTGTCTACGCAGCTATCCTATTTTTGTTTATGGTTCTAAATAGCTTTATCCGCTACCTTTTGATAAAGAATAGTGCATCTGTTTATCATGAGAGAGCACCGTTCTTTTTATCTAATTATTATGAATTAGTAAAACCATGGTTTTCTATTAGAGACAGCATTAACTGCTATTTAAACAAGGAGGAGTTTTATCGTAAACAATAAAATCACGCCTTCATCGAAGGTCTATTCGATGAAGGCGTGATTTTATTCTATATCGAGTATTTAGTTATCTGACTCGCTTCTGTATTCAGACCAGCTTTTAATCGCTAAATCGTCTAAAGACAAAGTACAAAAAGCATTGATAAATGCGCTAGCTAGACGTGGATTGGTAATCAAAGGCACATTTAAATCAATAGCAGCACGACGAATCTTATATCCATTGTTTAATTCACCTGTTGTAAGATTCTTGGGTACATTGACTACCATATCAATTTTCCTATCATGAAGCATTTCGATTGCTTGGGGATGTCCTTCTTCGCTTGGCCAATAAACAAGTTTATTTTCTATATTATTTTCGGTAAGGAATTTGCTTGTTCCACCCGTAGCATAAATAGTATAATTATGTTCCACTAGCATTTTAGCAGCATCTAGCATTTCTGCTTTTTGCTTAACCGAACCTGTAGAAAGGAGTATCGTTTTTTCTGGTATACGTTGTCCGACCGAAAGCATACTTTTCAACAGTGCTGTAGAGGTATCATCACCTAGGCAACCCACTTCACCCGTTGAAGCCATATCTACGCCAAGTACAGGATCCGCCTTTTGTAAGCGATTGAAAGAGAATTGACTCGCTTTAATACCCACATAATCAAGATCAAATAAGTTCTTTGCTGGTTTTTCCACAGGAATTCCAAGCATTATTTTCGTAGCAAGCTCTATTAAATTTATCTTCAGCACTTTACTTACGAATGGGAAACTACGAGATGCACGAAGATTACACTCTATTACTTTAATGTCATTTTCACGAGCTAGATACTGAATATTAAAAGGTCCGCTTATTTGAAGCTCTTTTGCAATTTGTCTGGAAATCTTCTTTATTCTGCGAGCTGTTTCCATATAAAGCTTTTGAGGAGGAAACTGTATGGTGGCATCACCAGAGTGTACACCCGCAAATTCAATGTGTTCACTGATAGCATAAGCGATTATTTCTCCATCGCGAGCGACTGCATCCATTTCTACTTCTTTTGCGTTCTCAATAAATTGACTGACAACAACAGGATGTTTTTTAGAAACATTTGCAGCTAATTGAAGAAAACGTTCCAACTCATCACGATTGGAACAAACATTCATTGCAGCACCAGAAAGAACATAAGACGGACGAACAAGAACGGGAAATCCCACCTTTTCTATAAAGGCATTGATATCCTCCATACTTGTCAACGCGCTCCATTCTGGCTGATCAACACCTATACGATTAAGCATTTCAGAGAATTTCTCACGATCTTCTGCATTATCTATACATTTTGCAGTTGTACCAAGTATTGGTACCTTTTGCCCATCCAAACGTATCGCTAAATTATTAGGTATCTGACCTCCTGTAGAAACCACAACTCCATGCGGGCTTTCTAAATCGAGAATATCCATAACTCTTTCAAACGTGAGTTCATCAAAATAAAGACGGTCGCACATATCATAATCCGTAGATACAGTTTCAGGGTTATAGTTGATCATAATACTACGATACCCCTCCTTACGAATGGTATTAAGAGCTTGTACGCCACACCAATCAAATTCCACAGAACTACCTATACGGTATGCTCCAGATCCAAGAACGATAACCGATTTTCCATCCTTACCAAATGTAATATCATGAGCGATACCATTATAAGTCATATAGAGATAATTGGTTTGAGCTGGATATTCGGCAGCAAGTGTATCTATTTGTTTTACGACTGGTAGAATACCTGTTGCTTTACGCTTGTCACGAACAAGTAAGATGGCATCATCTATATCCATTTTATTTTCCATCCCAATCGCGCGAGCTACTTGAAAATCGGTAAATCCTTGTTCTTTCGCTTTTCGTAGAAGTTCTAAATCCAATTGACTGAGATCTTTACATAAATGTAACTCATTGTCTGTTTCACGAATATTTTTAAGTTTCTGAAGAAACCATTTATCTATTTTGGTGAGTTCGTGGATCTGATCTATCGTATAGCCTTGGCGAAGAGCTTTCGCGATCACAAAGATTCGTTTGTCTGTAGGTTCACGAAGTGCGGTATCTACATTCTCTATTTCAAGTTCTTTATTTTCAACAAATCCGTGCATCCCTTGACCAATCATACGTAACCCTTTTTGAATAACTTCTTCAAAAGTACGACCAATAGCCATCACTTCACCTACCGATTTCATACTTGAGCCCAATTCACGGTCTACACTACGAAATTTACCTAAGTCCCAGCGAGGTATTTTACAGACTACATAATCCAGAGCGGGTTCAAAAAAAGCTGTGGTCGTTTTTGTCACTGAGTTTTTAAGGTCAAATAAACCGTAGCCTAAACCTAATTTTGCTGCTACAAAAGCTAAAGGGTATCCTGTTGCTTTGGAAGCAAGAGCTGAGGAACGACTTAAACGAGCATTAACTTCTATCACACGATAATCTTCAGAATTTGGATCAAAAGCATATTGCACATTGCATTCACCCACAATTCCTATATGACGTACTATTTTAATACTGAGCGTACGCAACTTATGATATTCCGCATTCGTTAGGGTTTGCGAAGGGGCGATAACGATACTCTCTCCTGTATGAATGCCGAGTGGATCAAAGTTCTCCATATTACAAACTGTAATACAGTTATCAAAACAGTCACGCACTACTTCATACTCTATTTCCTTCCAACCTTTCAAACTTTTTTCCACAAGAACTTGCGGAGAGAACGAAAAGGCATTTTCTGCTAATTTATTGAGCTCCTCTTCATTGTCGCAAAATCCAGATCCTAATCCCCCCAAAGCATAGGCGGCACGTATAATAATAGGATAACCCAATTCTGCTGCTGCACGACGAGCATTTTCTATGTTTTCGCAAGCTTCACTTTTAATGGTCTTGACCTCTATCTCATTTAGTTTATCTACAAACAACTCGCGATCCTCCGTATCCATAATAGAACGAACTGGAGTTCCAAGTACTTCGAGATTGTATTTTTCAAACACGCCACTCTTATAGAGTGCTACGCCACAATTTAGAGCTGTTTGTCCTCCAAAAGCAAGCATTATACCTTGTGGTCGTTCTTTTTCTATGACTTTCTCCACAAAAAATGGAGTGACAGGTAGAAAATAGATTTGATCCGCTACGCCTTCGGATGTTTGAACCGTTGCAATATTTGGATTGATAAGGATCGTTTCTATATTTTCTTCTTTAAGCGCCTTAAGGGCTTGTGAACCAGAATAGTCGAACTCACCAGCTTCACCTATTTTCAATGCACCCGAACCTAAAAGTAGTACTTTCTTTATATTATCTTGTTTCATCTTTTCTTTATTAGACTAGTTTTTATCTGTAAAACATTTGCTTATAGTAACTGTACAAATTTATTAAACAAGTTCCCTGTATCCTCTGGACCACTACAAGCTTCTGGATGGAACTGTACAGAGAACCAAGGATTGGTATTGTGTTTTACACCTTCGTTAGAACCATCGTTCATATTAAGGAATAGAGGTTCCCAATCTTTTGGAAGTGTACTATTATCTACGGCATAACCATGATTTTGGCTTGTTATGAAACATTTATTTGTTCCTTTCATACGCACAGGTTGATTATGACTACGATGTCCATATTTAAGTTTGTAAATATTTGCACCAGCGGCTTTGCTCAACAATTGATTTCCCATACAGATACCCATACAAGGACGTATCGTCGAAGCTTCAAGAAATTTTTTAATGTTTTTCACCGTTGCGACACACGTTTCAGGATTTCCAGGTCCATTTGCAAGAAATAATCCATCAAATTCAAGTTCGTTGAAATCGTAATCCCATGGGACACGAATTACTTCGACCCCACGCTCTATAAGACAACGAATAATATTGTTTTTTACACCGCAGTCCACAAGTACAACTTTCTTTCCTGCACCTTCATTATAGCGAATAATCTCCTTACACGACACTTGTGCTACATAGTTAATGCCATCATATTCTGCATTTGGCACATTTTCGGGATCATCGTCAAAAATGATTTTTCCCATCATTACTCCGTGCTCGCGCAACACTTTTGTAAGTTCACGCGTGTCAATTCCCGTAATACCTGGCACTTGTTCGCGTTTAAGCCAAGAAGCGAGGCTCTCCACAGCATTCCAATGGCTATATTCCTCACTATAGTTACTCACAATTAAAGCAGAAGCATAAATTTTATCGCTTTCCATAAAAGTAGCGAGACCATTGTCTTCAACCGTAAAAGGTGGAACACCATAGTTTCCCACTAAAGGAAAGGTTAGCGTCATTAGTTGCCCTGCGTACGAAGGATCGGTAAGACTTTCTGGATACCCCATCATTGCCGTGTTGAATACAACCTCTCCAGCTATAGGTTTCTCATAACCAAACGACTTGCCATGAAATTGGCTCCCGTCGTCAAGGATAAGTGTTACGTGTTTCATCGAAGTTTGTGAATGTATATATGTTTTTATTATTTAGTCCTTTAAAAGTTCATATCAGATTGATCATGCTGTTCTATATAGTCGATGAACGCTTGATTCACCTTTTTTGTTCCACCTGGTGTGGGGTAATTTCCACTAAAGTACCAGTCGCCAGTATGATGAGGGCAAGCTTGATGAAGCCCATCAAGCGTTTGATAAACGATTTGTATCTCTGCACGCACCTCTTTCGGGCGAAGTATTACTGCCATTTCCATCGAGAGGTCCTCTTCTGTAAAATCTTTGTAGATGTCTTTCACATAATTCTTCATCTCTTCTTTTGGTAAATCTTGCTGTGCTTTACATTTCCGATAAACCGTCTCTATCAGCGCGTATTTATCTTGCTTTTTAAGAAGTGCAATGGCAGCTTTAAATGCTATAAATTCGTTCATTTTCGACATATCAATGCCATAATAATCTGGAAAACGAACTTGTGGTGAAGAAGATACTATTACAATTTTCTTAGGATGCAAGCGATCTAAGATTCGTAGTATACTCTCTTTCAAAGTTGTTCCGCGAACAATACTATCATCTATTATCACCAAATTGTCTACCTTTGGCTTCAGGCTACCATAAGTAACATCGTAAACATGAGCTGCGAGCTCTTTCCGACTATTACCTTCGGCTATAAATGTACGCATTTTAACATCTTTCCATGCTACTTTTTCGCTACGTATCTTTTTACTGAGTATTTTTTCTAGTTCCGCATGAGTAGCTGGATGACCCAGACGTTCTATTTCCCTTATCTTTAATTCGTTAAGATACGTATTAAAGCCCTCTACCATTCCATAGAAAGCGGCTTCGGCTGTGTTGGGGATAAAAGAGAACACGGTATGTTCCACGTCTCCATCTATCGCTTTCAGTATAGGGTTGAGCAATTGACTGCCCAAAGCTTTACGCTCTTTGTATATATCCTTATCACTACCACGACTAAAATAGATTCTCTCAAAAGAACATTTAGACAACTCCCGAGGTGCAATGATTTGTTCTAAACGTATTGATCCATTTTTGCCTACAATAATAGCTTGCCCAGGTTCTAGTTCATGAATCACATTCGTATCCACATTTAGTGTGGTTTGTATGACGGGGCGTTCAGACGCAAGCACCATGATCTCTTCGTCTTTGTACCAAAATGCAGGACGAATGCCCCAAGGGTCACGCATTGAGAACGTTTCACCACTACCCGTTACGCCACAAATAACGTATCCTCCATCCCAGATAGTGCTTGATGTACGCAACACGTTTGCTACATCTATATGTTCCTCTATGTAGTGTGTTATCTCTAAGCCCGATTTTCCTAACTTCATAGCTTCGTCATAAAGACGTTCGCTTTCTCTATCCAGGCGATGCCCTATTTGCTCAAGTAAAATGTAGGTATCGGAATAAATTCGTGGATGCTGACCTTTGGAAGCTATACTCTCAAAAATTTCATCCACGTTTGTCATATTGAAGTTTCCACAAATACAAAGGTTTTTTGCTCTCCAACTTTCTCGACGCAGAAACGGATGAACAAAAGAAAGACCACTCTTGCCGGTAGTTGAATATCGGAGGTGGCCCATATAAATATCGCCTGCAAAAGGCAGATAATGCTCTGCATAAGCAGCATCGTGAAGTTTATCTGGAGAAGTGTTGACGTAATGTTTATGTATGTTCGCAAAAATCTCTTGTATAGCGGTAGAGCCTTCAGCTCTTTCACGAAACATATATTCTTCTCCAGGGGCTGCCGAAAGCTTTACGCAAGCCAACCCTGCGCCTTCCTGCCCCCTATTGTGCTGTTTCTCCATCATCAGGTAGAGTTTGTTCAAACCGAACATCCACGTACCATATTTCTGTTGGTAGTGTTCGAGTGGTTTAAGCAAGCGTACCATTGCCACCCCACATTCGTGCTTCAATTGTTCCATAAACGTGCAGCTTTTGAGTGCAAAGATAGCTATTTTATGGGACATCTATTTCATTTATCAAGGTCTTTTTTACACTCAATACCGATATTGCTACTTTTAAATCTATTCTCAATCGAAGAAAGATTCTTTAGATAAGATGTAATTATTTGATAATGAAAGAACTGCTTAAACTAAACTCTTTTCCCCTTTTGTTTTTCTGTTAGACATCACATGGATAAATTTAGAACCCTTTCATCAATCTAGGATGTGTTAGGTAACTAAAAATCGAGCGCGGACGAATTTCAAAAGGAGCGCGCTTGATTTTGACATCAAGCGCGCTCCTTTTGAAATTTTACTCTTCAAAGCCGTAGCCATAACCATTGCGTGTAATCAAATGAACACCATATCTACCAATTTTCTGGCGCAAACGCGCTATGTTTACATCAACCGTTTTTTCCAAGACTGTTTTATTCACCCATACCTTATTGACTATGTCTTGGCGAGTAAAGATTAAACCGCGATGATTTAATAAAAAGACAAATATGCTAAACTCTTTTTTAGTAAGCAATATATCGACCCCATCAATCATACACAAATATTTTTTTAGATTCAATCGAATGTTGTCGTACACAATTATATCTTTTTCTGCTCTCTTTTGTTCTTCACGTCTTAACACGGCTTTCATTCTTGCTAAAACTTCGGACATTGCATAAGGCCTAGATATATAATCGGCCACTGAATAGAGTTTTGTATCTATACTTATTCTCTCTCGAGCAGTAGATAATATAATCGGAACATAAGTTATACATTTATTCTTCTGGAAATAATCAATAAACTTTACAACAATCTCTTTCCCAATAGAAACATCTATCAAAACCAAAGAATAGACGTGTATCAAGCTTTCTTTTATTTGCTCTTCATTCGCTGCTACATTTACTATATATCCATTCTTTTCAAGATTAAATCTTAAATTTTGACTGTCTATTTCTTTGTTATCTATTACAAGGATACGTTGCTTTATCATTTGATTTACGTTTGGTTTTGCAAATATAGAAACAAAAAACCAGCAAAGAAAGATTTAACGCTGTTTTGTTTACTCAAAAGAGCTTATTATGGGCATTCTGAAAGAGTTCACTTGCCAATATTAGCAAAAAGACTAGACCTGTCGCTAATATTGTTTCGCTAAAAATTGCTCCTATCTACAAAATTGATTAAGTTTGCAACTTAAAAACGAACTAAAAACGATTTATGAAAAAGATTCTTCTTGCCGTAATGGCATTATGTTCTGTGTGCATATTAAAAGCACAACAAACAGTAATCAATCCCACGCCTCAAAAAACAAGCATTCATTTGCAAGAACAAGCCTTTGAGGTACCAAGTAGCTACACCTTAATAGTAGACAAACAATTTGCAGACTCTTACGCTACAAAAAGGCTAGGGGAAATACTTCCTTGCAACACAAAAAGTGCGGCTTTTAAAATTATTATCGGTAAGCGTGGTGACAAAAGTTTGAAAGCTTATTCAAAATCTATTCCATTAAAAGCAGAGGGATATTATCTCCATATAAGCAACAAACAAATCGTCATTGCTGCCCATGATGAGCGGGGAGCATTCTACGGCGTAGAGACTTTAAAGCAACTTATTGCTGATGGAAAACTTTTTCCCACTACGATAGAGGATTATCCAGATGTTGCTTATCGCGGAGTTGTAGAAGGTTTTTATGGTACACCTTGGAGCCATTCAGCTCGTTTACGCCAACTAGATTTCTATGGGGAGAACAAGATGAATGTATATATCTACGGGCCAAAAGATGATCCCTATCATAGTGTTCCGAATTGGAGAAATCCTTATCCAGCAAAAGAAGCAGAACAAATAAAAGAGCTCGTGACACGTGCACACGAAAATGGCGTAATTTTCTATTGGGCCATTCATCCTGGAGGCGATATAAAGTGGAACGATACCGATCGCAACTTATTAGTTCAGAAGTTCGAAAGCATGTATAAGCTAGGAGTGAGAGCCTTTGCTGTGTTCTTCGATGATATTGGCGGAGAAGGGACAAAAGCCGATCGTCAGGCTGAATTGCTAAATTATTTGGACAACGAATTTGTGCAGAAAAAGAAAGATGTAGCTCCACTCGTTATGTGTCCTACCGAATACAACAAAGCCTGGAGTAATGTAAAGGGTGGCTATCTCACCACGTTAGGTAAAAAGCTCAATAAAGCCATCCAAATAATGTGGACGGGCAATAGTGTCATCGCATGTATTGATAAACCCTCCATGGAATGGATCAATCCACTCATTGAACGTAATGCTTATATTTGGTGGAACTTTCCAGTGAGCGACTACGTACGCGACCATCTTTTATTGGGACCTGTCTATGGGAACGGATTAGATATTAAAGATGATTTATCTGGATTCGTGAGTAACCCAATGGAACGAGCAGAAGCCTCTAAAATTGCACTTTATAGTGTAGCAGATTACGCTTGGAATTTATCGGATTTTAACAGCGAGAAATCGTGGGAACACTCTTTAGAGAATTTATTACCTAAAGACTATACCTATCTAAAGACGTTCGCATCTCATAGTTCTGACCTCGGACAAAATGGTCATGGATTCCGCCGTGATGAAAGCGTAAAACTACAAACGGCTCTACAAGCTTTACTCAATAGCAAAGGGACCGACGGACAAGCTGCTATGGAAATAAATGAAGAATGCGATCGATTATCAATGGCTTCAGACATTCTACTTGTAAACAAAGAAAATCCTTATCTAATAGACGAAATACGTCCTTGGATCAAGCAAGCTAAATTTCTAGGTGAATATGGACAAGATGTTATTGCCATGCTAGCATGCTTAGAATCTAATAAATCCGCCGATTTTTTACTCTATTATACACACGCAAAAGCACTTCAAATACAAATGTATGAACTTGATAGCGAAGATAATAAAAACCCTTATCAACCAGGCGTAAAAGTAGGTAGCAAAATATTACTTCCCACACTGAATAAACTTTATACTATTGCGACATCCACTTACAATCATCGTGAAGGAACGACGTGCGATACCTTGGGGGAATATAAAGCTTATACGCTGCGTAGTACTGTACCTCAACTCGCAATGCAGCCCATCCTAGAGAAAGGGAAAAATATAAGCATTTCGCCCTCCAATGAAGTCATTACGTGGGCAGCAGGACAATTTATAGAGATTACGGCAGACAAAATAAATACGCTCAACAACTTATCTTTCGATCTTGGCACGCCATCCATCGCTTCTAGCTTTCGTTTAGAAACGACTGAGAATGGAACAGATTGGAAAACGGCAGAACTCTTACAGCCAGAAGACAAGAATGCTATCAACACAACCAATGCCATACAAGGCGTAAAAGCCATCAAGCTACGTTTAACCAACGTCAGCGGCAAGGAACTTAAAGTGTTTTTACGTAATTTCAAAATCGGCAAACAGTAAAATCGGCAAACAATCTGCCTAACAGATAAAAAGCATCATTTAAAAATCCGCATTCATCTTCTTTATAGAGAACGATGAATGCGGATTTATTTTTAATACGCCATACAACAGAGTACTCATACGGATTAATGCGTTGGATGCACCGCTTGGTTCTTTTTATCGTGCTCTAATTTTTTACTAAAAAAATTCATCTTTTGCTCCGCCTCATCCTTCCTCATCAGGGTCGAATCGCGAAGTGCTTTTGGCAGAGACTTATCCCGAAGTAAACGTATCGCATAATTAAGATTCATTTGAGCCTCAAACAAATAAATAGAGTCGAGAAGTAATATCCCCTCTTCGCGCGCGTTAAGAGCCAAAGGGAAATCATTACGTAACGTTTCTATATGCCGACGAGCTATTTTAAAATCATTCGCACCTAATGATGTCCTAGCTTGTCGCAGACAATCATATCCATTTTGCTCTATGTCTGGAGCATTTCCACAGCTAACCGTAAGCAATAGTACAGTGCTTTTTATAAGTAGTTTCTTCATACCTTTCACTTTAACGCAGTAAAAATACAAATTATTCAGCTTACTTTCTTACTTTTGCACTATAAAAGAAGTAAAATGGTTGAACTTAAGAACGAAGAGCTGAAAAAAGAGCTCAACAAAGAGATATTCCATCAATTATCGCAAACTGCCGATGAATTAGGCGTAGAATGCTACTTAGTAGGTGGTTACGTACGCGATTTGTTTTTACAACGCCCCTCAAAAGATATTGATATTGTCGTGATTGGTAGCGGGATAGAAATGGCAAAAGCTTTATCCCGCCGTTTAGGAAGAAAAGCGAATCTATCTATTTTCAAAACCTTTGGTACAGCCCAAGTTAAGTTTGGCAATACAGAAGTTGAATTTGTTGGAGCGCGCAAGGAAAGCTATAGTCACGACTCTCGTAAACCAATTGTAGAAGACGGGACTCTTGAAGATGACCAAAATCGTCGTGATTTCACCATTAATGCAATGGCCATTTGCCTTAATGCGACACGATTTGGAGAACTTATAGATCCATTCAATGGCATTCTCGATTTGAAAGAGGGTATTCTTTGTACCCCACTCGACCCTGACATCACTTTTTCCGATGATCCGCTTCGTATGATGCGATGCATTCGCTTTGCAACTCAACTCAACTTTATTATCGAAGCTGAAACGTTCGAAGCCTTAGAACGAAATAAACAAAGAATAGAAATCATAAGCAAAGAACGTATTTCCGATGAACTCAATAAAATAATACTCTCTCCAAATCCATCCAAAGGTTTTGTAGATTTATCAAGATGTGGACTTTTACCTCTTATTTTTCCAGAAATGGCAGCTCTAGAAGGGGTTGAGAAACGTAATAACATATCCCATAAAGATAACTTTTATCACACCCTTGAAGTTCTCGACAACGTAGCTCATCAAACCGATAATTTATGGCTACGTTGGGCGGCATTACTTCATGATATTGGCAAGCCCAAAAGCAAACGTTGGGATCCTCTAACGGGATGGACATTTCATAATCATAATTTCATCGGGCAAAAAATGGTGGTAGAGATCTTTCGGCGTATGAAGTTGCCAATGAATGAAAAAATGAAGTACGTTCAAAAACTTGTAGAACTGCATATGCGTCCAATTGCTATCGCCGATGACATAGTTAGTGATAGTGCGGTCCGACGCTTATTGTGCGAAGCAGGTAATGATATAGAAGACCTTATGACACTATGCGAAGCCGATATAACGAGTAAAAACGAGATACGCAAAAAGACATTCTTAGGGAACTTCAAACTAGTACGTCAAAAGCTTATAGACATAGAGGAAAAAGATCGCGTACGCAATTTTCAACCACCTGTAGATGGTAAGGAAATTATGCAAGTATTTGGATTAACACCGTGCGCGGAAGTGGGAAGACTAAAAAGCGCCATTAAAGAAGCCGTTCTCGATGGAATTGTACCAAATGAGCACGATGCCGCTTATGAGTTTATGATCAAACGAGCTGAACAAATAGGACTAAGACCAATATGATAAGAACGAATCGTCACCAAACAAATGTGCCAAGAACTCTCTGAAGAGTTCTTGGCACATTTGTTTGGTGACGAGATCTAATTTAGTTTCTTATAGTAGAAAATGAATGACATCATTTAAAACTGCCCACCCCATTAAGATAAAGAGGAGCGACATACCCACCATCTGCGCACGTTCCATAAACTTATCACTAGGTTTACGACGCGTAACAACCTCAAATAACAGGAAAAACACATGCCCGCCATCTAATGCTGGTATTGGTAGTATATTCATAAACGCAAGGATAATACTGATAAAAGCCGTAAGTTCCCAGAAGCGTTGCCAATCCCAAGAAGTGGGGAACATACTTCCTATAGCGCCAAAGCTACCCATACTTTTAGCTCCGTCCTTCGTAAAGAGATACTTCATATCGCTCACATAACCCGACAACACTTCACATCCATGACTTATACCAGCAGGGAAACTCTCGAAAAAACCATATTTTATCGTTCTAGGCACATAGTTCGCCATCACATTGTTTTGCATAACACCGAGCTTGTAATCTGGCATCAATGTTAATGATAAGGTATCAGCTTGTCCTGTTGCTCTATGTTCTACCACAATTGTAGCCTTGCGCAATTTTAAACTGTCCGCACTTGTTGCTGTTTCAAGCTTTTCGCCTATTTTTATCATTGCTGCGTTATACTCATTCCATGTTGTCAAAGCTAAACCATTGAAATTTATTAGACGATCTCCAACCTTAAGTCCTAACTTTTCAGCTGGCGTATTGGGTAGAATACTATCAATGATTGAGGGTTGATAAACATTTACAAACGGAGGTGTGGTCTTTATCATCGAAAGCATGTTCATATCGGACGGCATGGCTAGCACTATTTTTTCGCTACCACGCTTCACGGTTACAGTTTTTGCTTGGGATATACTGCGATACACTTGTCCTATACTTTCGTTACTATCAAAGCGAGTCAAACTGTCCTTATCCGTACAGACAAGAACATCTCCGTCTCGGAAGCCCAGTTTTTGCGCCGTTTCATTAAATTTCATACCCTTATCCATATGCTGAAGAGGTACGTAGGTTTCACCCCACGTGAAGAGTATCATCGAGTAAATAAATAAGGCAACGAGAAAGTTTACAACTACACCGCCAACCATAATAAGCAAACGTTGCCAAGCTGGTTTAGAACGAAATTCCCACGGCTCTTCAGGCTTTTTCATTGCTTCGGTATCCATACTTTCGTCTATCATACCCGCAATTTTAACATACCCTCCAAGAGGTAGCCAACCTAAACCATATTCCGTATCACTTTTCTTAGGCTTGAATTTAAAAAGAGTAAACCAAGGGTCGAAGAATAAGCAGAATTTTTCAACTCTAACTTTAAAAAGTTTTGCAAAGAAGAAGTGTCCACCTTCATGTAATAAAACAAGGAGTGAAAAACACAAGATGAGTTGTAATGCTCTTATTAAAAATATTTCCATTCTTTTTTATAGGTTCTTTAATTATAATTTTTAGTAATGTATTCCTCTACTTTTATGCGAGTTTCCGCATCACAAGTAAAATAGTCTTCAAGCGATGGAGAGGCCTGAAAGGATAAATTTCGCATCGCATAATTGATGCTTTCTCCGATACGATTGAAAGAGCAACGCCCTTGACGAAAAGCGCGGTTGACCACCTCATTCGCAGCGTTTACAATGCAAGCCATATTACCACCTTTATAAAGAGCTTCAAAAGCATAGCCTAAACAAGGAAATTGTTCTAAGTTAGGCTGCTCAAACGTGAGATTCTGAATTTCAAACAAATTGAGACGATCACCCGATAGCGGTAAACGATAAGGATAACTAAAAGCATATTGTATAGGAATACGCATATCTGGCAATCCGAGCTGTGCCTTTATAGCACCATCTTCAAATTGCACAGCAGAGTGAACCACTGATTGAGGATGAACAACAACTTGTATTTGTTCTGGAGTTATGCCAAATAACCACTTGGCTTCAATTACTTCAAAACCTTTGTTCATCATCGTTGCCGAATCAATTGTGATTTTTGCTCCCATCTCCCATTGCGGATGACATAATGCTTGAGCAGGAGTAACGGTTTGCAGTTGTTGCTTTGAAAAATTTCGAAAAGGGCCACCCGAAGCAGTTAGCAGTATTTTCTCTATTTTATTACCTTCTTCTCCTGCAAGGCATTGAAAAATAGCCGAATGTTCGCTGTCCACAGGTAATATAGGCACTTTATGCTCTGCTGCAAGTTTCAAAATAAGTTCACCAGCTACAACAAGCGTTTCCTTGTTGGCTAGAGCGATAGCCTTTCCAGCACGAATAGCGGCTATCGTAGGGCGAAGTCCAGAGAACCCTACCATCGCGGCAAGAACCAAGTCAATAGGTTCGGCTTCTACAATTTGACAGATAGAATCACTACCCGCATAGACCTTAATAGGGAGGTCGGAAAGAGCATTACAAAGCGTATCGTACTTATCTTCTGAAGCAATAACTACAGCTTCTGGCCGAAACGTCCTTGCTTGTTCAATAAGCAATTCTATATTTTGATTTGCCGTAAGGGCATAGACTTCGTAGAGATCTGGATGCTCGGAAAGGACCTGTAAAGCCTGGGTTCCAATAGAACCTGTTGACCCTAATATGGCTATTGATTTTTTTTTCATTGTTCTGTTAGTCATTTAAAGTAAGTAAGCCTTCGGGAAGTTTTACCGTAAGTGTACGCGTTTTTTCGTCACTTGCGACAAGCAACTCTGGATGAAAAGGGATCAATAACTCACTATCATCTGCACGATGAATATAAAAAAGAATATTGGCGGAAGATTCATCTACACTGTCTACAACGCCTAGATCTCCTGCTTCTGCATCTATAATATGAAAACCTTTGAAATAAGTCCACGAAGCAGGTCGGTCTGTTCGTTCTTTCAGGTAAGATAATGGGTAATAAACATCTACTCCTACGAGTTTCTGAGCATCGTCTTCATTATAGAAGTCCTCGAATTTAAAAATTGCTATATGCTCATTCTTGTATCGAAATTCTTCCCAAAAGAACGGAACAAGAATTCCATCCATCATACACACTAAATATTCTACTTCACCACGATCGAAAGCATCATCTGTGAATTGCAGTTCCACTTCACCCTGAATACCACGACTCTTTGTTATTCTTCCTATTTTTACAACGTCTTCTTGCTTTATCATACACGCGTTATTTTAGCTCCTAGTGCATTGAGACGCTGCTCTATACATTCATATCCTCGGTCTATTTGTTCCACATTGTTTATTTTACTTTCACCGTCGGCACTAAGCGCAGCAATAAGCAGCGCAATGCCCGCACGTATATCAGGAGAAGTCATTCGTCCACCTCTAAGTTTCATTTGATGGTCATGCCCTACTACGACAGCACGATGTGGATCACAAAGTATGATTTGTGCTCCCATATCTATCAGTTTGTCAACAAAGAACAAACGGCTTTCAAACATTTTTTGGTGAAAAAGGATAGATCCTCTAGCTTGCGTTGCCACTACAATCAGCACACTTAGCAGGTCTGGCGTAAGTCCTGGCCAAGGAGCATCAGATAAGGTCATAAAAGATCCATCAACAAAAGAACCTATCTCATAATGTTGTTGTTCTGGTATAATAATATGATCGTCCTCCCGATTTAGTTGGACACCTAATCTTCGAAAAGCATCAGGTATAACGCCCAAATTTTGATACGAAACATTCTTTATCGTAAGTCCACCTCCAAGCATTGCCGACATACCAATAAAGCTACCAACTTCTATCATATCAGGTAGAATTAAATGATCTGTACCGTGAAGCTGTTTCACGCCAACCACCGTTATTAAATTGGATGCGATTCCACTAATTTTAGCCCCCATATGATTGAGTAAATGACACAATTGCTGCACATAGGGCTCGCATGCCGCATTATAAATAGTTGTTGTTCCTTCCGCAAGCGTTGCGGCCATCACTATGTTCGCGGTTCCTGTTATAGAAGCTTCGTCAAGAAGCATATAAGTACCTTTTAAACGCTTAGCGGACAACTTATAAATGCCACGTTCCGCATTGACCGTAAATGCTGCACCTAATTTATTTATTCCATAGAAGTGAGTGTCTAAGCGGCGGCGACCGATCTTATCCCCTCCTGGTTTAGCAAGAATGGCTTGTCCGAAACGAGTCACGAGTGGACCTATAAGCATCACGCAACCACGCAATCGAGAGCAACGTACCACAAATTCATCACTTTGAAGATAATCTAAATTTACATTGTCTGCTTGAAAAGAGAAAACACCCTTTCCTTGAGACTCCACGGTTACCCCCATATCACGGAGTAAATCAATAAGATTATTAACATCAAGTATGTTGGGGACGTTACGTATCACTACTGTATCTGAGGTTAGAAGTGTAGCACAGATTATTTGAAGCGCTTCATTCTTTGCGCCTTGTGGAATAATCTCTCCTCGTAGCGGATGACCGCCTTCTATTATAAATGAAGCCATAATTAGATGGGGTATTCAGTTAATTCTTTTTGTAACGTCGAGATTTCATATTGCGAGATGGATTTTGAGCAATAGGATTATTACTTAAGGATAATGGTGCAAAATGAAACTTTTCAAGATCCAGCTTTATTTTCCCATTGGTGTAACGAGCCAAGTCTGCAACAATTTTCACATCGTCCACCGAATCCTTATTCCATAAAGCAAGACTATGCTTCATTTGATTTGCCACCCGCTTAATAGCAAGTTCCTTCTGTTCTCCCTCTTCCATTGTAAGTAAATCTTGTAAAGATTGCTCCAAAAGATGACCATAATGGCGATATTGTATTTTTGTAGTTGGATAAGGAAGCTTTTCGATATGAACATTTTCTGGTTTTGGAGGAGCTACATCATAAGGATAATCAATATCCAATTGGAAACCCGACATAATAGCGAGATGATCCCAAAGTTTATGCGTAAAATCGGGCACATCACGTAGATGTGGAAATAAACTTCCCATCACCTTTATGATGCTGCTAGCACATCGCTGACGCTCTGTTCTATCCTCTATAGTTAATGCGTGATCTACCATTCTCTGAATGATGCGACCATATTCTGGAAGTACTAATTTCTCTCTATTTGTATTATAATCCATTCAGTATTTTTTTAGGTTTTGAAGTAACAAACTCTTTCAGATAGAAAGGTTCAAAGTAAGCAACGTCCTCGAAAACGCCTTCTGCAAAAGCACGTTCAGCAAGAGGATGCATATTTTTAGCAAGAGGATTTATGTCGTCTAAGAAAAGGGCATTAGGATGAGTAATCTTTGTACGGCATTTCATAGCTCCGTTTCCAAAGAATACCACCTTATTATTATCAAGAAATTCCGAATAAGACTGTTCGTCCACTATATCGGCTTGAATTTTGCGCTTTAGATGGAGCGAACGGTCATACACAGCTGCATAAACTTCCATTCTTCGAGCATCTATCATAGGACAAAACAACGCATCATCAGGTAATTCATCGTGATAAAGCAATACAGGTACACAAAGCAACTCAAGCGTAGATATTCCAATAAGCTTAATATCCCGACCAAAGCATAATCCTTTAGCAATTGATACGCCAATACGTAAACCCGTGTAACTTCCAGGGCCACGACTTATGCTAACGGCATCGATCGGGATTGCATGACTATCAGCAAACGAAAGCGCATCAGCCACATATCCGCCCAATAAGGCAGCGTGTGAAGGACCCTCGAAATTAACTTTGTCATAAAGGCACAGACCATCTTGGCTAAGAGCCACAGAACAGACTTGTGTTGTTGTTTCTATATGTAAAATACAGGACATCTATATATCTTCAAAAATTATAGTTACAAAAGTAGTAAGATTATTTGGAATGTGAAGCCTCTGATGCCGTGTTTTATTTAATTATTTGTATTCTTGTGCGAGCGGTCTACATTCTAGACCGATTTAAATACCATCTAA
>JAVVVP010000030.1:2834-24308 GCA_036652575.1 Bacteroidaceae bacterium | reverse complement strand
TTGCGAGGGCTTGCCCACATCCAAGACTGATCCTTTTTGGTTGTCCATGCTGCATCCGTGTAGCTTTGGGACTTCGTTTTGTTTAGCAAACTCATCCTGCGACATAAACCTTGTATGATGCTCGTGTTCCTCAGACCTGAACTTTGCCGCCGGATTCTTTCAGATTCTTCTCACGGTAGACACCCTTGCCTTGAGCGAATGGTTGGTCGCTACATACCCCCATAGTGGACTTGCACCACCAAGTTAATTGCCATGCACAGCACACACAAAAAAATCAGGATAGAATTTCTTCTATCCTGACCTACTCATTTTTACATTATGAACGCATCTCTGCGGTTTTCTTATTTCAAATTAGGATTGAGAGTGCACCATTGATCTGTAGGAGGCATCACACCGAGTCCGATGACTTCGTCGCGCATTTCGCAAAGGTGTGCATAGCTCTTTTTAAGCGCTTCCATCTCTTCAGGCGTTCCTTTTACATCTACGTAAGAACAGCCGTTCTTTGTGATCGACGTTTCCATGGCCATCATAATGTGATCGAAACCGCCAGTGCTCACATAAGTACCAGCAGGCCAACGGAATGGAGCTCCACCCATCGCAGCGCGTATCATTTCAACCGAAACGTAAGCAGGGCTTTGGAAAGAAGAACGTCCACGAAGTTCGATAATTTTCGCGCCACCCTTTGTCGTCGCTACTTTAATATTATTCCACTCTTCGGTTGTCAATTTATCGGTACCGATAAGGTCGAGAAGAGGAGTTCCGTTTACTTTTGCAGTAGAAGCAAATACGGCCATTTGCTCGCCATGTCCACCATAGGTACAAGCGTGTTCTACAGCGCTCTGAGCGACACCGAAATGTTTTGCCAATGCGATTTGTAGACGTGTGCTGTCGAGGGCTGCAAGCGTTGTAACTTGTGATGGTTTCAAACCTGAGTAAAGCAACGTGATCAGACCCGTAATGTCCGCAGGGTTGAAAATGATTACGACGTGTTTGCAATCAGGGCTATAAGCTTTGATGTCCTTACCGAGCTGCTCTGCTACACCTGCATTGCCTTTTAGCAAGTCCTCGCGCGTCATACCTGCTTTACGCGCAGCACCACCTGAAGAAATAATATACTTCGCGTCGGTAAGTGCTTCTTTCATATCGGTGGTGAACGTGATGTTCATACCTTCAAAACCACAATGATACATTTCCTCTGCTACGCCCTCTAAACCTGGAGCGTACACATCGTATAGACAGATGTTTGGAGTTAAGCGCATCATCGCTGCGCACTGTGCCATGTTTGAGCCGATCATACCGCCAGCTCCTACAATTGTCAATTTTTCGTTCGTCAAGAAATCCATTCGAATTATGTTTTAAATGTTTGTGTATAATGTCCCTCGTTATAATGATGCAAATATACCTCTTTATTACGCGACGACAAATTCGCTACCCTTTTTTTTGCTGCTAATATCCGTTAAATATTTTACCGTTCCCTTTTTTGTCTCTTTCTTGGTTCTTTTCGCTTGCTTATTTGCGCAAATTTAGTAATTTTGCGCAAAAACGAACTCAACGAAATGAAACAAGATAGCATTACTCGCGTAGAAAATCTACGCACGTTTATGAAAGCGCAACAACTAGATGCGTTTATTCTGCCTAGTACGGATGCACATCTCAGCGAATACCCTCCTGCGCATTGGAAAAGTCGTGAATGGATTTCGGGGTTCAACGGCTCGGCAGGCGTGGCGGTGGTAACCCTCACCGCGGCGGCACTATGGACCGACTCGCGCTATTTCATTGCAGCGGATCAACAACTAGAAGGCACGCCTTTCGAATTGATGAAAGACGGACTTGAAGGCACGCCGACTATCGCCGCGTGGCTCGCAAGCACGTTGCCATCGGGTTGTCAAGTGGGACTAGATGGCGAAGTCAATTCCCATTCGTTCATCACTCATCTGCGTCAAGAGCTCACGGCTCACGGTATAACCGTGGAAACCAACTTAAACCCGATTGCGGAGCTATGGAACGACCGCCCTCCGTTGCCCACGGATGAAGTAAAAATTCAGTCCTTAGCAGAAGCAGGAGTCAGCTGTCGTGAAAAACTGGCGGCTCTGCGCGCGGTGATGGAAAGCAAGGGTACAGAAGCGCTGCTCGTTTCAGCGCTCGACGAGGTGGCATGGCTGCTCAATCTTCGCGGTACAGACGTGCCTTGCAACCCCGTGTTTGTGAGCTACGTGCTTGTGACACAACAGCACACCTTATTATATATAAATAAGATTAAGGTTTCGGAGGAAGTAGAAAGCTATCTCCAAGGAGAGGGCGTAAACCTACGCCCCTACGCGGCAATCTACAAAGACCTTATGCTACTATCCCTCAACAACATACTATTGTCTGAAAATATCAACGAAGCTATTTATACGGCAAACCTAAAGGCCAAACCAATCTTGTCGCCCTCTCCTCTTGCCGCCATGAAAGCTATAAAGAACGAAACGGAAATAGAAGGATTCAAAAAAGCAATGCTGCGCGATGGGGTGGCGATGATCAAATTCCTGCGGTGGCTGAAACCTGCCGTAGAGGCGGGCGGAGAAACGGAGTTGTCGGTCTCGAAAAAGCTATCGGCTCTGCGTGCAGAACAACCACGCTACTGCGAAGATAGCTTTGAAACCATTTCGGCCTATCAAGCCCATGCCGCCCTTGTGCATTACGAGCCAACGCCTGCCACCGACAGTCCGCTCCGTCCCGAAGGCATTTTATTGCTCGACTCTGGAGCACAATACGAAGATGGGACCACCGACATCACGCGCACCCTCAACTTAGGCGGGACTCCCACAGACGAGCAGAAACACGACTACACCCTCGTACTCAAAGGGCATATACAGTTGAGTCGCTGCAAATTTCCCGAAGGAGCCTCAGGCACACAACTAGACATTTGCGCACGGTATGCCATGTGGCAAGAAGGGCGTAACTTTGGACATGGCACAGGGCATGGCGTGGGCTCTCACCTCTGCGTACACGAAGGGCCTCATCAAATTCGGATGAACTATATGCCCGCCCCTCTCAAAGCCGGTATGACCGTAACCAACGAACCAGGACTCTACCTAGAAGGAAAATACGGAATCCGCATCGAAAACACACTACTCGTCGTACCTTTTAAAGAAACAGAATTTGGCACGTTTGTAGGTTTTGAACCGTTGACACTCTGCCCTCTTGATACCACCTTGATAGAGCGCTCCATGCTCTCTGTGGATGAAGTGGCATGGATCAACGATTATCATTTCACCGTACGCAACCAATTAATTCCGCTCCTCACAGCAGAAGAGCGCAGATGGGTCGAAGAAGCGACCCGTCCTATCTTATAACTCGATTATCAAAGAAAAAGAATGGCACTCATCAAAACAATTCAAGGATTCACTCCACAGTTTGGAAAAGACTGCTACTTAGCCGAAAACGCTACGGTCATTGGCGACGTGGTGATGGGCGACGGTTGTAGCGTATGGTTTAACACGGTGATTCGTGGGGATGTCAACTACATCCGAATCGGCAAGCGCGTCAACATACAAGACGGATCTTGCTTGCATACCTTATATAAGAAAGCCGCCATCGAAATAGGCGACGACGTGACCATCGGACACAACGTGACACTACACGGAGCAACGGTGAAAAGCGGTGCACTCATTGGCATGGGCGCAATACTCCTAGACGACAGCGTCATCGGGCGCGGAGCCATCATCGCTGCTGGTGCTTTAATCCTGAAAAACACGGTGGTTGGCGATGGAGAACTATGGGGCGGCGTACCTGCCAAATTCATCAAAAAAGTAGATCCTCAACAAAGCGAAGAACTGAACAAAGGCATCGCCGCCCATTACCTAATGTACGCGCAATGGTATAAAGACGGGGCGAGCGAGGCAGAGAACACGGACGAATAGCACGCGCGAAAAAGAAGGACGGAGGCGGAGCGAAGCACAAAACGGAGTCGATTTACTTAAAAAGAGCAAAACAGTCTTTTTCTTTCTCTCTTTTTTAGGCTAATGCCCATCGTGTAAAAGTCACCACAACCTCCTCCAACCCGCGCAAAAAGAACCACCCCCTAGGCTTGTTCCATTAAAGGCTGCTTTTTGAAACCCGCCCTAGGAAACGTTCGCTTTTTTGCCGCTTCGCCAACGCTCTTTTTCGAAATTAACTTCGCAGAATGGCAATTGGTTCTATAAAATAATGTATCTTTGCATCCATAATAACTCAATGAGAGTACTGATTGTAAACACGTCTGAACGTACGGGAGGCGCGGCTATTGCTGCTCACCGTTTAATGGAAGCTTTGATAGATAATGACATCAAAGCCAAAATGCTTGTACGCGATAAAGAAACAGATTGCCTGACCGTTGCAACGATCGGTGCCCCGTGGTATGGCAAATGGTGCTTTCTGTGGGAACGAGTTGTTGTATGGGCCGCCAACGGGTTTCATCGGCATCGACTCTTCGAAGTGGATGCGGCACAAGTGGGGTACGACATTACCAAAACGCCAGAATTTAAGCAAGCAGACATTCTTCATCTAAATTGGGTGAACCAAGGTTTACTGTCGCTTGACAACCTTGAGAAAATCATAAAATCGGGGAAGCCCATTGTCTGGACCATGCACGATATGTGGACCTTCACGGGGATTTGCCACTACAATGGTAGTTGCGAAAAGTATCGCACACAATGCCATCATTGCCCCGTGCTCTATAACGGAGGCAGCAAAAACGATTTGTCGGCGCGCACGTTTCTACGGAAACAAAAGCTCTTGAGCCACGCCAACATACACTATGTGGCCTGCTCAAATTGGCTAGCAGGAATCGCTCAGCAGAGCACCCTCCTTTCGGGGCATCCGATTGATAGCATCCCCAATGCCATCAATACCAATCTCTATCGCCCAAGCAATAAAATCGAAGCACGTCTACGCTGCCATTTGCCGAAAGACAAGAAATTAATCCTCTTCACCGCATATAATACGACCAGTGTCATCAAAGGCTTGTCGTATTTAGAAGAAGCTTGCCGCAGACTCGTGGCACACCATCCAGAGCTGGTAAACCAATTGGGCATCATCGCCGTGGGAAAGGAGTCTATGCTGCTGGCAGACCGATTCCCGTTCTTCGTGTACGGAATGAATTACGTGAGCGATGAACGAAAAATGGTGAACATTTACAATGCGGCCGACCTCTTTGTCATCCCCTCGTTACAAGACAATTTACCCAACACCATCGTAGAATCCATGGCGTGCGGTATTCCCTGCGTGGGTTTCAATACAGGCGGCATACCACAGATGATAGACCATTTGCAAAATGGATACGTGGCACAATACAAAGAGGCAGACGATTTGGCAAAAGGCATTCTCTGGATTCTGACGCATGAGAACTACGAAGAACTAAGCAAAGCCGCGTGCCGAAAAGCTCGAAATACTTATTCAGAACAAACGATCGCAAAGAAGTACATCAACGTGTACGATAAAATAACTAATTCGGAAAATGGATGACATTCCCTTAAAAATCACCGTAGCAACGGTGACATTTAATGCAGGTGAGCTATTAGCGCGCACCATCAACAGTGTAGAACAACAAACCTATCCCTTCGTGGAGCACCTCATCATCGATGGGAATTCACAAGACAACACGATGGAGGCTATCCATCACTATCAGGCACAAAACAGCTTGGCAGAGATACGCCATGAAGTGAATGCACTGAGCGAACCAGACGATGGGCTTTATGACGCAATGAACAAAGCACTACAAATGGCAACGGGAGAATATATCTTATTTCTAAATGCAGGAGACCAATTCCATTCGAAAGACCTCCTAGACCACATCGCAAAAGCGGCGAAAGAGGGTCTCACAGAAGGACAGTTGCCCGCCGTTATTTATGGCGACACAGACATCGTGGATGGTCAAGGAACATTTCTGCACAAACGACCTCTAACACCACCAGAACAGCTTTCGTGGAAGAGCTTTAAACAAGGGATGTTGGTGTGCCATCAAGCCTTTTTTGCACGCACCGATTTAGCACTTGAAGCAAGTTACAACGAGCATTACCGCTTCTCTGCCGACTTTGACTGGTGTATCCGCGTTATGCAAAAAGCAAAAAAGCAAAATTTGGCAATCGTCAATGCCCACGTGGTGGTAGCAGACTACTTGAAAGAGGGCATGACCACACAACACCACACCGCCTCGCTACGGGAGCGATTCTGGATTATGAAGCAGCATTACGGATTCTTCCCCACCCTCTTCCGTCACATCCGATTTTTGGTACGATAAAAGTAAAAACAAAACCCTATAAAGAATTATAACAAACAAAACAAATGCAACCAAAAGCTCTCCTTCGGGGAGGTAAGTAGAGGGGGCCAATCATTATGAACGAATTATTTTCAACATTGCCTTATAAGGTAGCCGATAAGAGTCTAGCGGACTTTGGTCGCAAAGAAATAACAGTAGCAGAACACGAAATGCCAGGATTGATGGCTTTACGCGAGAAATATGCAGGACAGAAACCGTTGAAAGGGGCTCGCATTATGGGTAGCCTACACATGACGATTCAAACAGCAGTGCTGATTGAAACACTCGTGGACCTTGGCGCAGAGGTGCGCTGGTGCTCTTGTAATATTTATTCGACACAAGACCATGCCGCCGCTGCGATTGCCGCAACGGGTACCGCCGTATTTGCATGGAAAGGCGAAAGCTTGGCAGACTATTGGTGGTGCACCATGCAAGCACTCAATTTCCCAAATGGCGAGACACCGAATCTGATTGTTGACGACGGTGGCGATGCTACCTTGATGATACACCTCGGGGTTGCAGCAGAAAAAGAGGCAAAGGTGCTTGACACCCCCTCAAGCAGTGGTGACGAAACGGAACTAAAAATAATACTCAAGAAAGTACTTGCAGAAAACAAGACGAACTATTGGTCGAAAATGGCAGCAGGGATGAAGGGCGTAAGCGAAGAGACAACGACTGGCGTTCATCGTCTCTATCAGATGCAAGAAAAAGGGGAATTGTTGTTCCCTGCATTCAACGTAAACGACTCGGTAACAAAGAGTAAATTCGATAACCTTTACGGTTGTCGCGAATCGCTAGCCGATGGCATTAAGCGAGCTACCGACGTGATGCTAGCAGGAAAAGTATGTGTTATCGCAGGATATGGCGAAGTGGGTAAGGGTTGCGCTCAGAGTATGCGCTCTTATGGCGCTCGCGTCATGGTAACCGAAATCGACCCTATTTGCGCTTTGCAAGCGGCCATGGAAGGCTACGAAGTAGTCACCATGGAAGAAGCAGCCCCCAAAGGCAACCTCTTCGTAACGACAACGGGTAACATTGATGTGATCACAACAGAACATATGAAACAAATGCACGATCAAGCCATCGTTTGCAACATCGGACATTTTGACAGCGAAATACAAGTAGAGGGGTTGAAAAACATACCAGGCATCGAATGCACAAACATTAAGCCACAGGTGGATAGTTACAAATTCCCCGATGGACACCGCATCACCATGCTTGCAGATGGCCGTTTGGTCAACTTGGGTTGCGCAACAGGTCACCCGAGTTTCGTGATGAGCAATTCCTTTACAAACCAAACCCTCGCACAAATCGCTCTCTTTGAAAAACAATATGAGGTTGGCGTTTATCGTTTGCCGAAAGAACTAGACGAAGAAGTGGCTCGCTTACACCTCGAGCGCATTGGCGTTCATTTGAGTAAGCTCACAAAGGAACAATCAGAATACATCGGTGTTCCAGTGGAAGGTCCTTATAAGGCCGATCATTATAAATATTAATCTCTTCTCATCCATTTTGTTTTCATGAAAGACTTACTAAAGAAAATAGGCCCCGATGCCGCTGTCATTGCAGGTTTCATTCTCATTTCCTTCTTGTATTTTATGACTCCTGTATCACAAGGGCTACTGCTTACGGGGCACGACAATACAGGTGGTATCGGTGCAGGTAGAGAATTGTCGCAATACAACGAACAAACAGGCGAGTCAACACGCTGGACCAATTCGTTGTTCTGTGGTATGCCAACTTATCAAATGGCACCATCGTACACCTCTCGCTCCATCTTGTATTCCATCACGCGTATCTACGAATTGGGAACCGTAGAATCCATGATGTTCTTGTTTGTATCACTTTTGGGATTCTATATCCTCATGCGTGCTTTCAACTTCAAGGTATGGCTGGCCGCCCTTGGAGCTATCATTTGGGCGTTTTCGTCTTATTTCTTTATCATTATTGCCGCAGGTCATTTATGGAAAGTGATGACACTCGCCTTTATTCCGCCAACGGTGGCGGGTATGGTGCTCTGTTATCGAGGTAAACTGTTGTGGGGAGGCATTACGACCGCCTTCTTTGTAGCCTTTCAAATCTTCTCGAACCATTTGCAGATGACTTATTATTTCCTCTTTGTGATGGGACTTATGGCATTGGCTTATCTGGTTCAGGCTATCCAAGAGAAGCAATTGCCACGATTCTGGAAAGCAACAGCGGTACTTATTATCGCCGCAGGACTGGGTGTTGCCGCCAATCTATCGAACCTCTATCACACCTATGAATATAGCAAGGAAACCATGCGTGGCAAGAGCGAACTCGTACAAACCACGAACGATGGCGCAACACAACAGAATGGACTCAGTGCAAACTACATTACGCAATGGAGTTATGGCATTGGCGAAACGTGGTCGCTCTTGATTCCAAACGTAAAGGGTGGAGCCTCCGTGCCCTTGGCAAACAATGAAATCGCCATGAAACACGCAGACCAACAATTCGCACAAATCTATTCACAATTGGGACAATATTGGGGCGATCAACCTGGTACCTCGGGTCCTGTTTATGTGGGTGCTTTTGTGATGTTGCTCTTTGTGCTGGGCATCTACCTTGTGAAAGGACCTATGAAGTATGCCTTGATCTTGGCAACGATGGTGTCGCTACTCTTTGCATGGGGTCAGAACATTATGCCCTTTACGCAGTTACTCATCGACCATCTGCCGATGTACAACAAGTTTAGAGCGGTATCTTCCGCGCTCGTAATGGCAGAGTTTACGATTCCTCTACTTGCTATTTTGGCACTTGCAGAAATCGTGAAAAACCCCGATGTGCTCAAGAAACAAAAGAGATGGCTTTATGTAAGCTTTGCGCTTACGGGCGGGACAAGTTTACTCTTTGCCCTGCTGCCGAACGTGTTCTTTAGTAGTTTTATACCTGCTACCGAACTTGCCAATCTACAGCAATATTTGCCAGCAGACATCTCGGCTAGCGTGATCAGTAATCTTACGGAAATGCGTCAAGCCATCTTTACGGCGGATGCATGGCGTAGTTTCTGGATTATTTCCATCGGTTTTGTAATCTTGTTGATCTATCGCGCAGGAAAACTGAAAGCGATGCCGATGGTACTCTGCTTGGTAGTGCTTTGCTTGGTGGATATGTGGCAAATCAACAAGCGTTATCTGAACGATAACTCTTTTGAAGAACCATGGAAAAAGGAAGAAGCTTTCAAAAAAACACCTACCGACGAAGCCATCTTGCAGGACAAGAGCCTTGATTATCGAGTGCTAAACTTTGCAAGCGATACCTTCAACGAAAACACAACAAGTTATTGGCATAAAAGTATTGGCGGATATCATGCCGCGAAGCTCGGTCGCTATCAAGACTTGATCAATCGTTGCATTCAGCCCGAAATGAAAGCGACGATGAATGCCATATCGCAGGCAGGTGGCAATATGCAGCAAGTGGAAGGCGAAAAATGCTTCCCCGTGCTCAATATGCTCAATACAAAGTACTTCATCTTCCCCATGCAAAACAATGAAACAGCACCGATACAAAACCCTTATGCCAATGGCAATGCGTGGTTTGTGTCGGAGTTGCATTACGTGACGGGAGCGAACGAAGAAATGGCTATGCTCAAAACGCTGAACACAAAGACGACGGCAGTAGCCGATCAGTCCTTCAAAGAAGTACTAAAAACAGCCGTGCCTACGGATTCGACAAGTCGTGTAGTGCTTACGAAATACGAGCCCAACGAACTGACGTATCAGGTGAACTCGAAAACGGGCGGTATCGTGGTGTTCTCCGAGATTTACTATCCAGGTTGGACGGCGACGATAGATGGTAAACCACTAGAAATCGGCAGAGTGAACTATACACTACGTGGAGCGAACGTGTCTAAGGGCAACCATACCATCGTGATGACCTTTAAGCCAGAATCGGTAACAACGACAGAGACCATCGCTTATCTTGCCATTATCGCTTTGCTGCATGCGTTCTTTGCAGGTCTTTACTTTTCAATATGGAAAAAGAGAAAAAAGAAATAAGGTTTTTCCTCCTGACGCAAAGACAGAAAAAGGCCTTCTTCCTCTAAACTAAAAAAAAGAACTTATAGCCTCTCCTTCGGGAGAGGTTTTAAGGTTTTACAGATTTATGAAATACATCGACACCCTACTCCCACTTCCGCTAAACGGTTACTTTACGTATGTTTTGCCTGCCTCCATGATGGGGAAAGCAAAGGTAGGAATGCGTGTGGTGGTACCTTTTGGCACGAAAAAATTGTACACCGCAATGATTGTGCGCCTTCACAATCATCCTCCTGCCCCAAACATCGAACTAAAAGAGCCTTTGGAACTATTGGATAGCCATGGCCTTGTCACGCAAAAGCAGTTGGATTTTTGGATTTGGTTGGCGGACTATTATATGTGTGCCATGGGCGAGGTGTTTAAAGCGGCATTGCCCTCGGGTTTAAAGTTGGAAAGCGAAAGCATTGTAACGTTAACCCCGCGCGAAAACGATCCCCGCGAGTTGACCACAAAGGAGGAGGAAGTCGTGCTCTTGCTCCGAAAGAAAAATGGACAACGCGTCACCGATCTGCAAAAAGCCTCCCGTCAACAAAACATCTTGCCGACATTGCATCAATTGTTAGAGAAAGGAATCTTAACCCTCAAAGAAGAACTGTTGCGATCCTACAAGCCTCGTACGGAAACCCACGTGCGTTTGAAGAAAGCCTATTGTGAGAACAAGCTACTTGCGGAATGGTTCGAGAGCCAGAAACAAGCTCCGAAACGTGTCGCGTTGCTTACGCATTATCTTCAATTATCGAAGGCGAAAGCCGCGCTCTCTCTTGCCAATCCTTCACTGCTTGTGGAAGTAGAGAAACAAAAACTCTTACAAGAAGCGGGCACGTCAAGTGCCATTCTCAATCTGCTGATAACACAAGGAGTTTTCGAAACCTATCCTTACGAAATAGGGCGGTTAGACACCTCTACCTCATCGGTGGTGGCACAAATGCCATTAAGCGAAACGCAAGAGCAGGCTTATGCCCAAATCCTAGCGTCCTTTGAGCAAAAACCAATTTGTTTGCTTCACGGCGTTACCTCGAGTGGCAAAACGGAAGTCTACATTCGGCTTATCCAACGCGAATTGGAGGCGGGACGACAAGTGCTTTACTTAGTACCCGAAATAGCCCTTACCACACAAATCACGACACGTCTCTCGCGTATTTTCGGGAACAAAATGGGCGTGTATCATTCTAAGTTTCCAGATGCGGAACGTGTGGAAATATGGAAAAAACAAAGTTCAGAGCATCCTTATCAACTTCTATTGGGCGTACGTTCATCGCTGCTGCTCCCCTTTAACCACTTAGGACTTATTATTGTGGACGAAGAGCACGAAACCTCGTATAAGCAACAAGATCCAGCGCCGCGTTACAATGCTCGCGATGCGGCGCTACTCCTTGCCCATCAGTTTGGGGCAAACACGCTGCTCGGAACCGCCACGCCGAGTTTGGAAAGCTATGCCAACGCAAAGAACGGCAAGTACGGACTCGTTTGTATGACCACCCGTTTTGGGGAGGTTCAGTTGCCCAAAATCGAAGTGGTAGATGTCAAGGAACTTCGTCGTAAAAAGAGCATGAAAAGTCCTTTTTCGCCCCGCTTGATAGAGGAAATTCAACATGCGCTAGATCATCAAAAACAAGTGATTCTCTTTCAGAACCGCCGCGGCTATTCACCCATTATGGAGTGTCATAAGTGTGGTTGGGTGCCTCGTTGTCAACAGTGTGATGTCAGTTTAACCTATCATCGGGAACAGCAGCGTTTGGTTTGCCATTATTGTGGTAGAAGTTACCAAGTGCCCACGCAATGCCCCTCTTGCGAAGAAACGGATTTGCGTAATTTGGGCTATGGCACAGAAAAAATAGAAGAGCAAATCCATCAACTCTTTCCAACGGCGCGAACCGCTCGTATGGATTTAGATACCACGCGCTCACGCTTGGCTTACGAAAGTATGATTACGAACTTTCAGCAAGGCCATACGGATATTCTTATTGGCACGCAGATGGTCACGAAAGGATTGGACTTTAAGGGCGTAAAAGTGGTGGGTATTCTGGATGCCGACACCATGCTCAATCAGCCCGATTTTCGCAGTTACGAGCGTTCGTTTCAGATGATGTCGCAGGTATCTGGCAGAGCTGGGCGCAGAGAAACACAAGGATTGGTACTCCTTCAAACGAAGCAGAAAGACCTCGCCGTCATCCAGCAAGTGGTAAACCATGATTACGCAGCACTGTTTGCCGAGCAAATGGAGGAACGGAAGCTCTTCCATTATCCGCCCTATTATCGCCTAACCGCTATTTATCTGAAGCATCGAGATGCACACCTCGTGGAAGAGGCGGCACAAACGATGGGAAATCGATTGCGTTTTCTCTTTGGAGAGCGCGTGTTAGGGCCCGATAGGCCCGCGGTAGCAAGAATTCAATTGCAATATATTCGCAAAATACTTTTAAAGGTGGAACGCGGTGCACCGATGAAGAATGTTCGCAAAACCCTTCTTGCCGTGCAACAAGAGGTTCTAGCGATGGATCGATATAAAGCCATCCATATCTACTTTGATGTGGATCCGCTCTGAGGAAAGGCTTACGACGCGGATGGAGAAATCCAATCGAAGAGAGAATAACAAAACAGTCCTTTCTCACCTATCTTTATTTCGGGAATTACCACCAAAGACATAAAAGAAAGCGTCATAAAAGGGGAATCAAGCGTACAACCCGTTGCGTGCGCCGTCTGACACAAGTGACGATAGTCCCTTGCTACTTCCGCGCCACCTGCATCGCTCATAATGCCACCAATAGGCAGCGGTAAGACGGTGATTTCGTTGTCGCAGCAAACCGAAAGTCCGCCTTTCTGTTCAAGGAGGGCATTGATCGCTTGGGCAAGCTCGTTGTCATTACAACCAACAGCTATAATATTGTGAGAATCGTGGGAGATGGAACTCGCGAAAGCGCCTTTTTGGATCGAAAACCCTTTGCAGAACGCCACCTGCGGCACTCCGTTGGTATAGCGGTTTAGATAAACTATTTTGGCAAGATCGTTGGACGGATCTCCTTCTAAATTCTCGGTAGGTTGGGTCGGTGAATAGTCGCCAACGAGGGTAAGCAATTCTCCTTTTATGACAGAAATAACTTTTATCGGCTCTGTCACCGCTTTTTGGAGTGCGGTTACCTCTATTTTGTCGTGCTGAAAACGGTTGATGTTGCGAATTTTAAGGGGCGAAGGCGCTTGCCACTGCAAGCGGTCGATACCCTCAATATACACCTGCTTTACTTGAAAGTGTTTGAGGTTCTCTACCACCACAAAATCGGCTTTGTCGCCAACTCTTAATTGACCAACATCAAGCTTGTAATGACGTATCGGGTTTATAGATGCGATTTTCAGTACATCGAAAACATCCAACCCATTTGCCACCGATCTTATCACCAATTTGTTGATATGACCTACAGATAGAAGTTCGTCGGGATGCGAATCATCAGTACAAAACATCACCTCGTTTGGATGCGTCTGCACCAGCGATTTCAGCGCCTCATAATTGCGAGCGGCACTTCCTTCACGAAGTAATATTTTCATGCCTCGTTTGATCTTTTCTTGTGCCTCTTCCAGTGTTACACATTCGTGGTCGGTACGAATGCCGTTATCAATGTACGTTTGAAGGGCTTCCTGCTGCAACATTGGTGCGTGTCCGTCAATCGGAAGACCATGCTTCTTGGCGGCATCAAGTTTTGCCATCACGTCTTTATCTTGCGACAACACACCAGGTACGTTCATCATTTCAGAGAGAGCTACAAAGCGTCCAGATGCCGCCATCCGTTGCGTATCGGCAACAGAAATTGAGCCCCCCGAAACATCGAAAGGGGTCGCAGGAACGCACGAAGGAATACTGAAGAAGGTTTTGATCGGGGAGCGTTTGCTATTTTCTATCATAAAGTCAATTCCCTGAACGCCCATTACGTTGGCAATTTCATGAGGGTCTGTCACCACGGCTACCGTGCCGCAACGAATCGTCAGTTGACCAAAGTGCTCAGGCGTAAGCATCGAGCTCTCTATGTGCACATGAGCATCCACAAAACCAGGAATGATGTATCCTGGTTGTGAGGTAGCGTGTCGGTGGATACAGACAATGCGCCCCTTCTCAATTTCTATCGAACCTTCAAAAATCTCTTTCTTCCAAACATCTACGATTTTACCTGCTACCGTCTTCTTCATTTATGCGTTGAGCTTATCGAGCAGTTCTTCTGGCGTAACCATGCTTTGTTCACCCGTTGCCATATTTTTGAAGGTCACTTTACCTTCGTTCATTTCGTTCTCACCAACAAGGGCAACAAAAGGCACCGCGTGAGCGTTTGCATAACTCATTTGTTTCTTCATTTTTGCCGTATCGGGATAGATTTCCGTGCGAATGCCTGCGCCACGTAGTTTTGAAGCTAACGGCAAACAGTACGCGGCTTCTTTCTCCCCAAAGTTGATAAAGAGCACTTGCACACCGTTGACCGCTTCTTTAGGGTAGAGGTCTAGTTGATTCAGTACATCGAAGATGCGATCCGCACCAAACGAGATTCCGACACCGCTCAATCCTGGCATACCAAAAATGCCCGTCAAATTGTCGTAACGTCCGCCGCCTGTGATCGAACCGATCTGAACGTCGAGGGCTTTTACTTCAAAGATACACCCCGTATAATAGTTGAGTCCGCGAGCAAGGGTGAGGTCAAATTCCACTTCGTTTTTCAATCCGAGTGCTTTGAGAGAAGAGAACACAAAGGCGCATTCTTCTACGCCCTTTCGGCCTATTTCGCTGCCCGACAAAACTTGGCGCATTTCGTCCAGCTTGTTGTCGGTTGTTCCAGAGAGCAAGATGATCGGTTGTAATTTTTCGATTGCCTCGGGCGCGATACCCACGTCGGCCAGTTCTTCGTTCACCTTTTCAAGTCCTATCTTGTCGAGCTTGTCGATGGCTACGGTGATGTCCACTATTTTATCTGCGGCACCAATCATTTCCGCGATACCCGATAGGATTTTGCGATTGTTGATTTTGATACAAACGCGTGTGCCAAATTTCGAGAATACGGTATCGACAATCTGCATCAATTCCACCTCATTGAGAAGAGAATCGGAGCCTACCACGTCGGCATCGCATTGATAAAATTCACGGTAACGTCCTTTTTGTGGGCGGTCGGCACGCCATACGGGTTGTATTTGATAGCGTTTGAAAGGCATGGTGAGCTCTTCACGATGTTGCACCACATAGCGTGCAAAAGGCACTGTAAGGTCGTAGCGAAGTCCTTTTTCGCAGAATTTTGCAGCAAGTTTATTCGTAGCGTGCTCTTCCATTTCGCTCACGGTCGTTCCGCTGAGGAAATCGCCAGAGTTGAGAATTTTAAAGAGCAACTTATCGCCTTCTTCTCCATATTTGCCCATCAAAGTCGAGAGGTTCTCCATTGCGGGGGTTTCTATTTGACGAAAGCCATAGAGGGCGTACACGTCGCGGATGGTATTGAAAATATAATTACGCTTCGCCATTTCGAGTGGTGAGAAGTCGCGTGTTCCTTTTGGAATGCCTGGTTTCATATTCTTAGCCTCCTCCACTCCTTCCATGGAGCTTTTGGCTGCATTTATTTTTTATAGTTGTTGTATTCGTTTTTGAGGGAAGAAGATCCAATAAAGAGGACTCCTTAAATGTTTGCGATGCTCATAATATCGGCGAAAACGCCAGCGGCTGTTACCGCTGCACCAGCTCCATAACCTTGAATGAGCATCGGATATTCCTTATAACGTTCGGTGGTGATTTGGATAATGTTATTAGAGCCTTCCAGATCGTAGAAGGGATGTCCTTGCGCCACTTCGCGCAGGGCTACGCAGCCTTTTCCTTTGTCCCAACAAGCCACAAACCGCCACCGCTTGTTCTCAGCGGCGAGTTTTTTACGACGCGTTTCAAAGTCGGCATCGAGCAAGGGTAGTTTCTCGAGGAAGTTTTCTAAAGAACCGTCGAAAAGTTCTTGTGGTATGAACAAGTCCTTTTCGACCTCTTCGGTTTCTAGTGGATAACCCGCTTCGCGAGCAAGAATAACGAGTTTACGCACCACATCTTTACCGCACAAGTCGATGCGTGGATCTGGCTCGCTATACCCCTCTTCTTTTGCCATCGTGACAGCACGACTTAGCGGAATTTGTTCCGATAGCGTATTGAACACAAAGTTTAGAGTACCACTCAGCACCGCTTCGATGCGCAGAATCTTGTCGCCACTGTTGATGAGGTCGTTAATGGTTTTGATGATGGGCAAACCAGCACCGACGTTCGTTTCAAAGAGAAACTTCACACCGCGATAGCGTGCCGTTTGTTTCAGTCGCTCGTAGTTGGCGTAAGCAGAGGAGGCTGCCACCTTGTTTGCCGTCACAACCGAGATGTTGTGCTCTAGAAAACATTGATACAGTTCTGCCACCTCACCGCTTGCGGTACAATCCACAAACACCGAGTTGAAAATATTCATTCCGATTACTTCACTTTTTAGGCGGTTCATATCGCTTTTTCCACCTGCTTTCATCGCTTCACGATAAGAAGCGAGGTGGATACCGTTGCGATCGAACACCGCCAAGTGTCCGCTTGCAATTCCCACAACGTTGAGTTTCAAACCGCGTTCACGCATTAAGGTGTCGCGTTGCTGCGCGATTTGTTCCATCAAACTACTGCCCACCGTTCCCACACCGCAAATAAATAAGTTGAGCACTTGATATTCGTTCAAGAAGAAACTGTCGTGAATCACGTTGAGCGATTTGCGCAGCAAGTTCCGTTCTACCACAAAAGAAATATTGGTTTCTGGTGCACTTTGTGCAAAGGTGAAGACACTAATGCCATTGCGTCCAAGAACGCCAAACAGTTTACCTGCAATGCCTGGAACGTGCTTCATACCTTCTCCTACCACGGCTATCGTGGCGAGAGAGTCGATACGTTGCGTGGTATACATCGCACCGGTTGCGATCTCTTCTGCAAATTCTTCGTCGAGCACGAGACATGCTTTTTCCGCATCCTGCTCTGTCATACAGATGCTCGTACTTGTTTCCGAGGAGGTTTGCGCCACCATAAACACGCTAATGCCGTGACCTGCAAGAGTGGCGAAGATGCGACGATTCACGCCAATCACGCCCACCATCGAGAGTCCCGACACCGTCACCATCGACATTTCGTTGATAGACGAAAGTCCTTTCACGGGCCGTTTCGTGGCTACGGCGTTGTGGTGTATAATGCTTCCTTTTGCCTCTGGGCGAAAGGTGTTTTTTATTAAGATAGGAATATTCTTGACGCATACAGGGTAAATTGTAGGAGGGTAAACCACTTTTGCCCCAAAGTTGCAAAGCTCCATCGCTTCCACATACGATAGTTCGTCGATGGTGTAGGCGGTAGGAATCACACGGGGGTCTGCGGTCATAAAGCCATCTACATCGGTCCATATTTCAAGAACCGAGGCGTTGAGTTCTGCGGCCAAAATCGCGGCAGTATAATCGCTGCCTCCTCGTCCCAGATTGGTCGTGTTGCCGTTCTCGATGTCTGAGGAAATGAATCCTGGTACGAGCGACACGTTGGGCAGTTGCGCAAAGGTGTCTTGTATCAAGCGGTTTGTGGCGTTAAAGTCCACTAAGTTTTTACCTTCTTTCTTCTCGGTGCGTATAAATTTACGGGAGTCGAACCAAACCGCTCCGTCTATCAGTTCTGCCACGATAAGCGAGGACAAACGTTCGCCATAGCTCACGATAACATCGGCTGTTTTCTGCGTAAGGTCGCGTATCAAGAATACACCTTGGTAAATGCTTTTCAGATCGCTGAATAAAGCGTCAATGCGTTGGAGTAGGCAGAGACGGTTCTCACTTTCGGGTAAGATCGCATCTATTATTTGGTGATGGCGCAAAAACATATCAGCAAACACATCACGATAGCGTTCGTTCCCTTCGGCTGCAAGCGTCGAGGTTTGTAACAGTTTGTCGGTTATGCCGCCCAATGCCGACACGACAACGATCGTTGGTTCGCTTTGCTTTTCAACGATACGTTTTACGTTCAAGATGCTTTCTATTGAACCTACGGATGTTCCACCAAATTTTATTACTTTCATATCTTTACTTCTTATATCGATCCAATCCTGTTTGTAGAAAGGATACGTATT
This sequence comes from Bacteroidaceae bacterium, assembly GCA_036652575.1. GTDB lineage: Bacteria > Bacteroidota > Bacteroidia > Bacteroidales > Bacteroidaceae > Alloprevotella. Next base: position 5,847 of record JAVVVP010000030.1, on the reverse strand, counting down.
GATCTATATTCTCGTTGTAAGAGTAAGAACCGTTGATCGGGTTCCCTTGATTGTCGAGTAGCACGTAAAACGGTTGCGCATTCGCACCAAATTTTACCCGCTCTAGGTAACTCCATTTATCGCCTATGGTGCGAAGGGTACGGACCGTTCCCATCTCGTTTACTTCAATCGGCTCTGCTAGTTTTTCCTTGTCGTCCACATAAAGTGAAATCAGCACATATTCTTGTTGTATCAAATCGGCTACTTTACGGTTATACCATACGGCTAGCTCCATCTTACGGCAGTTCACGCAACCGTGCCCCGTAAAGTCTAAGAGCACGGGTTTGCCCACTTGTGCTGCATAAGCCATTCCTTCATCGTAGTTGGTAAAGTTCGCTTTCACTTCGTTCTGGTCTAGGTTGAAGTCTTGGGTGTGCATCGGGGGTGCAAAGGCGCTGACCGCTTTCAACGGTGCGCCCCAAAGACCTGGAACCATATAGAGAGCAAAGGCGATGGAACAAAGGGCGAGAAAGAAACGGGGCACATTGGTGTGACCGTTCTCATCGTCGTGCGGAAACTTGATTTTGCCGAGCAAATAGAGTCCCAATAACAAGAAGAGAGCGATCCATAAAGCCAAGAAAGTTTCACGATCAAGTAGCCCCCAACCATACGCCAAGTCCGCTACCGATAAGAATTTTAAGGCAAAGGCTAATTCCAAGAAGCCGAGCGTCACCTTGATACAATTCATCCAACTACCACTCTTTGGCGCACTCTTCAGCCACGTAGGGAAAAGAGCAAAGAGCGTGAAAGGTAAAGCGAGGGCAAGGGCAAAGCCAAACATCCCCAGGGTTGGAGCGATTATACTGCCCGAAGTAGACACTTCTACGAGTAAAAAGCCGATAATGGGACCCGTACACGAGAAAGAGACCAACGCCAACGTGAAGGCCATCAGAAAAATGCTAAGAATACCTGTCGTACGGTCGGCTTTAGAGTCTACCTTATTGCTCCAAGAGGCGGGCAATGAAATCTCAAAGCCTCCCATAAAACTAGCGGCAAAGACCACAAGCATCAAAAAGAACAAGATATTAAAAATCGCATTGGTCGACAACGCATTGAGCGCACTCGCGCCAAATAAGCCCGTAATAACAAGCCCTAAACCTACGTAGATAACCACTATCGCGATACCGTAGGTGATGGCATCACGAACGCCTTTGCGCTTGTTGCCAGCTCGTTTCAAAAAGAAACTGACCGTCATCGGGATGATCGGCCAAACGCAAGGAGTAAACAGTGCGAGCAGCCCCCCTGCGAAGCCGAGCAAAAGGATGCCCCACCATGCGCGGTCGGAAGAGGACGTATCGCCGTCGAATTGCTGTAATTGGTCGATCACAGGTGCCCAATAGTCCGATTTTATCACGTTTGCCGTATCGACAACCTCTGCCTTCGCACGATTCGTACGGGTGGTATCTAAGGTCGGAGGAAGCGGGTTCACGGCTTCTGTTGCCGTAGTTACATTGCGCTCCGTTTCTTCCGCACCATCGTTTCCTTCTATTTGGAAGTCGACAGCAGTAGGCGGTGTACAGCTCCCCTCGTTGCACGCACCAAATTGCAGATAACCTTTTGCCGTGTATTTTTTCTGGGTAATGCGCACGCGTTGCACAAAGGTGACCGCCTTCTCAAAGTAGCGTACCGTCATATCAAAGATGGGGTCGTGCGAGGAGATTTCGTTGCCTATCGTCTTGAGCTTTCCCACGGTTTCTATGCCGCTCTTCTGATCAAAGTTGATCGAGGCTGCCGTAGGTCCTCCTGCGGGTAAGTGGGTGGAATAAACGTGCCATCCCAACGCGATCGTACCTTTAAAGGCCACCTCTATCTCGGTTTTTGAGATGCGTTTTTGCGACACCACAAAATTTACAGGCTGTAAGGCTTGTACTTGTGTCGCTAAAACGAGTAGTAAAAGTGTCAAGACGGAAAAGATACGTTTCATTCTTTTAATCGTTTGAATTAGAATGCAAAGATACAATTTAGCGAGCGGAATGCCAAATCTTTGCCCCGCTTTTGATTCGTATGACTTTTCCAAGCATCTATTATCGTTCTTTTTGATTGCATAAAACTTTCTTTGCAGTGCTTGTTCGTCTTTTGGCTTCTTTGAAGCCTTGTCTTTGTTTTATTCTCCTTGTCGTTTCTTTGGTGTTACGTTCAGTCGGTATATTGCGTGAAGCATGACATAGCGTGGAATTACGTTGCGGTATGTTTCGTATCGTCCCTGCGAGTTGATGGTCTGCGTGGTGTTGGATAGCTGACCGAGTAGGTCGAATCCTTCGAGCTTGAAGGTAAGTTTTCCTTTCATTACGCGCTTGGATAGGCTTGCGTTCCATACCATGTCGTTAGTGTTGGCTGCGTCGTCGGCATATCCTCTTCTGCTAAACATGGTGATGTCGGTGTTCAGCTGCACGTTGAGCGGAAGTGATATCTGTGCCGTCGGTCCGTAGTTGAAGTCGCCCACGTTGATAGTTTTGAATCCATCGCGATGGCTCGTGGCGTTGTGCCATGAGCCGCCTATCTTTGCTCCGATTTTTGCCTTTCCTATTCTGTAGTCCAGGCGAACGGTCTCTGTCACCCAAAGCGTTTGCACTGCGCTTCTAGCGGGTACATCGGCTTCTTCCACTGAGATTAGATCTACGTTGTGATAGAACTGTGCGAACGTATAGGTGTTGAGCGTAAGTCTCTTCGCTTTGTCCAGCGGTGTGGAGTAGTTCACCCCTCCGTTTACTACGTAGTTCCCGTTCACGTTGTCTGGCGTATAGGTGTAAACGCCCGTTGAGCGATTGTAGCGATAGCCTGATGCAACAGCATCTTTCCTAATATAGTATGTGGCGTATGCGCTGAAGAACTTCTGCTTTGCCGATTTGTAGTCGGAGTAGTTCAGTTTCACGGTGTGCCTGAAGGTGTTTTTCAGGTTCGCGTTTCCATTATATATACGCAGCGGGTCGCGTGTGTTTTCCAGCTCTATTAGGTTGGTCATTGCTGGCGCGGA
>JAVVVP010000030.1:0-2734 GCA_036652575.1 Bacteroidaceae bacterium | reverse complement strand
TCGATGGTGCTTAGCAGTTGGTCAGTCTCAGAGGGAAGGCTTCCCAGCGGATGGTCGGACGCTGCTCCCCATCCTTCCAGCTTGTCCAGGCGATAGAGCGCGTTCTCGTTTTCGCTAATGCTTTGTCCGAAATCGAAATTTGCTTTTATCATCATGTTTATTGGCAGCCAGTAGAAATAGCTTGTTCCTGCATTGTAGTTGAAGTTTTGGTTCGGATCATCCTTTGTCCATCGGTTGCGATAGTCGGTTTGTGCTGAAGCGTCGGATGGATGGTCTACGAGGTAGTGCGAGAAGTTGTCTTCCTCAGACGAGTAATAGTTCATCCCTCCGTAGAGAGCCCAGATGTCGTTGGCATACGCCTTTATGTTCGTTCTGAACGAGCCGCCTGTGCTGACATTGTGTCCGTCTATTTTCGACAGGTTGATGCTGCGGTTCACGGCTATGCGGCGCAGCATGCTTCCTGCGTTCGGCGTGCGTATGCTGTCCATGATTCCCTGTGTGGCGTAGAGCCCGGGGTCTTCGGAGAAGGTGGCAGAGGCATGATTTCCGTAATTGTTCCATTTATTGTAATAGAAGTAGGGATTGATTCTAAGGTCTGCCTTTTTCCACATGAATTTCAGGCTGTGGTTCGTTGTGAAACTTGTGTTTTTGTTTCGTTGCAGGTTCTCGCTTCTCGCCCACGTGTTGCCTTGCGGCAGGAAGTTCTCCGAAGATACGGCGGTCTGGTTCTCTAGGTCTGTATGTGTCAGCTTTGCTTCTCCGTTCAAGGTGAACCTTTTCAGTCTGTCGTTCACCAGATAATCTGCTCCTGCGGTCTTGGTGGCGGTCAGCCCTCCAGACAGTTGGTCGGGTGTCCATTCTCCGTCTTGCCCTGGCTTGCGCGTCTCGTTGAGGTTGTTCAGATTGGCAAAGAAGGAGATGCGCGACTGCGGCGTGAAGCGTAGTGCAAAGGCTCTGCCTATGTATCGGTTCTCCGTTCCTGCGGCTCCCTCTGCATTGGCTAGCCAGCCAATGGAGTATTCTTTCTTCAGCCTTACGTCCATCACCAGTTCTTTGTCGCCCATGTCTTTTCCTGCCAGTCGACTCAGGTCTCCTTGCTTGTCGTACACCTTTATATTGTTTACCGTGTACGATGGCAGGTTGTCGAGCATCACGGAGCGGTCTTTCTTGAAGAAATCTTCGCCGTTGAGCAGCAGGTTGTCCACGTATTTTCCGTTCACCAATATTCGTCCGTCGTCTTTCAGTTCCACTCCTGGGAGCTGCTTTATCAGTGCATCGAGCATTGAGCCCTCCGCCATCTGGAACGCATCGGCGTTGTATACCAGCGTATCGCCTTTGGCGTATATCTTCACGCGCGTTGCTTTTACTACGGCTTCGCCTAGCTTGCGCTCTTTGGGTTTGCGCTTTAGGAAAACATCTTTTATAAAGATCGCTGCTTCACGTCCGAATTTTTGAGGGGGTATGTTTAGATATTGATCTTCATAGCCTTCTTTTGTGAAGTGAACGATATAAGATTTTGATTCTTTTGGTATAAAAAAGCCCCATGCAGTCATTCTATTGGCTGCACCTGAATTTTTTCTTAAAACGTCATCTTCTATCACAGTGCTGTCTGTGCTCATTAAATAAATCTTTGTGCCTATTGCATCGCTCCTAGTGTAAGAATCATAAACTCCTCCATATATCATATATTGGGCTTTTAGTCCGACAGTCTGTGCTTGTGCTTGCACACAGAATAGGCTTACAACAAGCAGCACCAAGCTTTTGAGTAACTGTTTTTTCATCGTTATTTCTGATTATTGTATTGGTTATCTCTATTTATGAATCGTATTTCCTTTATCGTATTTCCTTTATCGCCATTCTACTATTTACATATTGCTGATAAATTATCATTCATTTAACGCAGCAAATATACAATATCTATTTATTACAACAAAATAATTACCAAAAAAAAACTCTTTTTATTGTAGACCCTTGGAGAAATTAGAAAATTCAAAATAGCATGTTTAGGCTTTCTATTTTGCAAAGTGGCGTTCTTTTCTATAAAAAAAATAAAGTAAATTCAATCTTCCTCTCTTTTTAGGTGGCCATCCATCGCTGAGAATCGCGTGAAATTCACCGATCTCTCCCCCGAGTGGTCAGAAAAGCGCAACGATCCCTGGACTTTTTTGAAATAGATGCCGCTTTTTGAAAACGATCCCAGGACTTGTTCACTTTTTTGCTGCTTCGCGAATGCGCATTTTCGAGCCAAAAAGCGCAACTAGAGCGTGAGAATGTAAACAAACTAAAAGAAAGCACCATCTTAAGGGGTTTATATCTTAAAGTTTGTTTTTGCATTTCCGCTTTGTCGTTTCAAAAATTCTTTTTCTCCGTCTTTTTTCCGCTCGTTGCAAGGTAAAAACGCTTCAAAAAAGAGTTCTTCCGAGAGCTTATTTCTTTACTTTTTTTTAGATCTCCATTTCTTCGAAATAGAAACCTCCTCCTGCCAGATCACGAAGAAACTTTGCATCCGCACAGCAAAAAAACGTTCTTACAAAAGGAGAGGCCATTTTTAACGAGTCCCCATAAGCTTGTAACGTTGGAGAGGCAATCCTCTCCTTCCCGTCCTTGCGAGCGAAGGTGAAGCAATCCAGAACACAACACGATAACACAAGGAAGAGCCGTATCTATCAAGGACGAGATACAAAAAAAGGATGGAAACACCGCTGGATTGCTTCACCTTCGGTTCGCAATGACG
>JAVVVP010000029.1:0-25098 GCA_036652575.1 Bacteroidaceae bacterium | reverse complement strand
GTGCAAGTCAAGCTCTTCCATGTATAAAGTGATATGTTCCTCCAAACGTTTGATACGGTCATCAAGGAATGTTATCACGCCTCTATCTAAATAGTTTTCAGACAGCTTCCCTTTCCCAAAGGAGCGCGCTCGAAGGACACATGGAGCGCGCTCCTTTGGGAAAGGGAGCGCGCTCGAATATTTGGAATGCCGTGTGTAGGGTGAACCTTGCAGCGAGTAGGGTGCCAAAACAAGCGTGTGCGCTCCTGTGAAAGGACGCGCACACGCTTGTTTTTAAGGAAAGGTCTTTTTAAGGAAAGGTCTTTTTGTTATTTCACGAGGATAAGGCGTGAATAAGTGTTTCCGCTGGCATTGGCTTTGACCACATAAACACCTTTGGAAAGGGTGGGTAATGCGATCGTGGTCACTTCGCCTGCTGTCTGGTTGTAGATATGCTGTGACAAAACGCTTTCGCCCACAGAGGTGTAAAGCGTTACGAACAGATCGGTAGCATTTATAGGCGCTACAACATTGATTTGAGTGGTAGCGGGACTTGGATAGACGCTGAGCGAATTGTTTGCCTTGGCAAGAGGACTTAGGATGCTTGTTGGGTCATCAACAAGAGGGTGCATCAGGTTGATTTCGTTGATACGCGTATGAATTTCTCCTGTTTGTGAGGTATTGATCACGAGCTTCATATAGCGCATTTCTGCGGTGGAGTCCATTTTGAGAAAATACTTCTCTACATCAGGACAATTCTTGTTTTCGTATACTTTTTTCCAGGTAATGTTGTTCTTACTTCCATATATTTCAATTCCTTTTTGATGGCGTGTAGATCCGCCACTAAGGGTGAACTGGATCCCATTAACAGGTTGAATTTTGAGCATATCGATGACGAAAGAATGAGGGAAAGAAGCTCCGCCTCCCGTCCATTGAGAATGCCAATAAGTAGCATCGTCACCATCTATAATTTGAGCCGCACGTCCGTTGGTACCTTCGCCAGAAGCTTCTTGAGAAGAGAAAGAGAGCATCTTCCATCCTTTTTTGTCGTAAGTAGAGGCTTGAAGTTCTTCGGCCGCTTTAGCGATGGAGTCTTCGCGCGCAACGGCTTCGTCTACACGTTGAAGTAGTTTTGCGATGTTGATGGTATCTATGGGCGTGTCGAGTGCGTTTAGGGCAACGTTATCTTCACTTTGCTCTGTTTTGGTGAAGCCACCCGAACTCATATAGAAGGTGTTGGGCTGCTCTTTCACGCGTCCTTGTCCGTAGTCGTTACGAGCTCCCATCTTTGTTCCGCCATCGGTATGACCAAAGCCTACTTTGTTGAAGTGATACCATTTGTTCTGCGACATGGCGTGCGCATAGCCATTGCGATAATAAGCTTTGCGTGCTACTTGTCCGCTTGGCCAATTGTAATTTTCGAGGAACGAATACCACGAGTCGAAGATGTGCCCCGAGCCCGATAGGCGAATGGTGGAAATGTATCTCCAGCCATTGCCATCCAAGGGATTAAACCATGCGGTTACGAGTGAGTTTTGCCGCGTAATGGTCGAGTCGTTTCCGTGAGAATCTTTGATGACGTATTGGCGTACTTCTGGCCGAGAGTTGGTGATGAATTGCACGTATTGATCGGCTTTCCACCAATCGCCAGAGACAAAGGTTTTCACACCAGTACCTTCGTTTCCAAAGCGTCCTGCGGTGGCATAACTTGCCACATCTACGGCTCCGGCTTTTTTATAGTTCGCCAATCCAGGATCTACATCGGTACTTCCATCGTCCCACATCGAGAAGATGACATCGTGGTTCGATCCATTTACTTGAATGCCCATATAGCCCGCCAATACGCCAAGCGACATGGCATACGTACCAGAATAATCACTTATTTTAGGGATCATAATCTCTTGATAGCACCAATCGTAAGCACTGCCTGTTGGCGCACCTGCTTTCGTGCTCTTCCAGCCATTTAAGTGTACAGAAGGGGAGGATAAAAAGGCAGGAGGATACGAGGCCTCGACGCTACTGGTGTTAAACCGCCAGCGGTTGATGTTGTCGATGTTTGCATTACCCGAAAGACATTGCAAGTCGTAACGAAGATACGAATATCTAGAGCGTGTTTTGAAGGTATACACGGGGATTTCTTGCTCTGAACCTGTGCCCTTTATGCTGATATACGTATCGATCAGTGGTTTTTCGGGAGCGTTGGGGTTGTAAACGCACAAGTGAAATTGGACCACAGTATTGGCTTTTGCGGTAAGAAGCATCGAGAGTGAAGAAGGTCCCGAAGGACTACACATCATATAGACGGCATGCGCATGAATGTTGTTCCAATTCGTAAGCGATCGCTTCAAATCGGGAACGCCCTCTACCCTTTCTTCTCCAGGAATGCTGATTCCGCCACCAGGCTGTCCATTCACTTCTACATAACCATGTGCTGCCGAGATGTCGGACGTTTTTTTAACGATAAAGGTGCGAAAGTTGATGGTGGTGGTGTCGAGGTAAGCCACGCTGCCGTCACTGTGGGTCGCCTTCACTCGGTACATGTTGGGAGCATAAGGCACCGTGCGTAGTTGCTTCCCCGTTTCGTTTGGCAAGCTATAAAAGGCTTTTCCATCGGTAGATACTTGCCACTGATAGGTTTTGTACCCTTCTGTAGCGTTTAGCGTTAAGGTGTCGGATGCACCAGGATCACGCGTAATCTCTGTTTTTGCCTCTGTGTTCACACAGCATGCTGAGAACAATGCAAAGGCCGTAAATTGAAGTAAAGTTTGTTTCATTATTTGTTTTCTTAGGCCGTATTATAAAAATCGGTGCTAAAGTACGCCTTTCTTTTGACAAAGACGCATTTTAGCACCGAAATATTAAACCAGATATATTATTTGTCTATTTTCCTAACGCTTGTGCAATGTCGCTGAGAATGTCGTCAACATCTTCGATACCAACAGAGAGGCGAATGAGATCGGGTGCAACGCCCGCTTCGAGAAGCTGCTCATCGGAAAGTTGGCGATGGGTGTGGCTTGCGGGATGGAGCACACAGGTGCGTGCATCTGCCACGTGGGTCACGATGCAAATCATCTTTAGTTGATCCATAAAGGTGATGGCCTCTTCGCGCGTGCCTTTCAGACCGAACGCGATCACGCCACAACCACCGTTGGGCAAATACTTTTGCGCCAATTCGTAATATTTATCGCCCTTGAGTCCGCTGTAATGCACCCACGCCACTTCGGGCTGTGCTTGTAGGTATTCGGCTACTTTTTGGGCATTCTTACAATGCTGTGGCATCCGTAAATGGAGCGTTTCGAGTCCGAGGTTGAGTAAAAAAGCATTTTGAGGACTTTGAATCGAGCCCAAATCGCGCATCAGTTGAGCGGTGGCTTTCATTATAAACGCATTTTTTCCAAAGGCGTTGGCATATGCCAATCCGTGGTAGCTCTCATCGGGCTGACACATTCCTGGGAATTGGGCGGCATGGGCATTCCAATCAAAGTTGCCGCTATCCACAATGGCACCGCCCACACTGGTGGCGTGTCCGTCCATATATTTGGTGGTGGAGTGGGTCACGATGTCGGCACCCCATTCAAAGGGGCGACAGTTGAGGGGCGTGGCAAAGGTGTTGTCGACCACGAGGGGCACGCCGTGTTGGTGTGCCATTTTGGCAAAGCGTTCGATGTCGAACACATGACCACTTGGATTGGAGATGGTTTCGCCAAAGAAGCATTTGGTATTGGGGCGAAAGGCTTGTTCTATTTGCTCGTTGCTCCAATCGGCATCTACAAAGGTGCATTCAATGCCTAGTTTCTTCATGGTAACGCCAAAGAGGTTGTAGGTGCCGCCATAGATGGTGTTGGAGGCAATGAAGTGGTCGCCAGCTTCGCAAATGTTGAAGATGGCATAGAAGTTGGCTGCTTGTCCCGAAGAGGTGAGCATGGCACCTACGCCTCCCTCGAGTGCCGCTATTTTACTGGCTACGGCATCGTTCGTAGGGTTTTGCAAACGGGTGTAGAAATAACCCGTATCTTTGAGATCGAAGAGGCGCGCCATTTGTTCGCTGTTGTCGTATTTAAACGTGGTGCTTTGGTAAATAGGAAGTACACGTGGTTCTCCTTTTTGGGGCTGCCAGCCCCCTTGTACACATTGGGTTTCTCTTTTCATTCTCGCTTTATTTTTAGGTTTGTATTCCGTGCATAAATCCGTACCGATTTCGGGCAACAAAGATACAATATACTTTTTAATACGAAACGACAAGGCCTCAAAAAAAGTTGCGTCCCCCTGCTTCAAAAAAGGGAAGCAGGGGGACGCAAAAAGATTCAAAAAGATTCGAATCGCTTCTTTTTAGTTGCTCAGGGGCAAGCGATAGCGCAAGGTGAGAAGTGCAGACATGTTTTTTTGTTGGCGAGACGCATTGAGTAGACCAAAGTCTGCTTCAATTCCTACGCCAAAGGAACGATTGTACTCGAAGCCCACGCCCAACTGAATGCCGGCATCTAGTCGGTGTGCGCCTTTTTCTTCAAAGGTTTTCGTAGCATAATAATACTTGTTTACACCAGGTTTCTCGGCATCGCCTTTTGTTTCCATTTTACCTCCGATGCCATAGGCTATGTAAGGGCCAGCAGTCAGTACCATGTATTGATGTTTCTTTACTTCATAATAATAATGAAACAAGATGGGTAGTTCGATGTAGTTGGCAGTGCTCGACACGTTTTTCTGTCCTGTCACCTCGTTTCCTTCTGGGTCGACTACTTGATTTCCATCCTTGTCGAGGATGTTGACTTCTTGGTTTTTTTCCTTCCATCCTTTGGCATAAAAGGAAATGCATGGCTCAATAGACCACATACCAGTCATTTCAAATTCATAACCAACGCCAAATTTGAAGGCGCCTACGTTCTTTGTTTCCTTATTGTAGTGCGAAGCAAGTCCGCCACCAATACGAAACATCAGATTTTGCGCTGAAGCGGTAACCGTCATCAGTACAAAGCATACCATCAGGGTTCCTTTCCTTTTCATACCTTTTCCTTTTTAATTCGTTGACTTTCGCTGTTCGATACTATTTTTCCACCGATTTTTAGTCGTTCTTTGCCCATCCACCTTCTGAGAAATCGGGTGCTTCGCCTTTCAGCTTGCCTGCTTTCTTTTCGGTTGGTACATTGAAGAATTGTTGCCAATCGGCTTTTTTCACTTTGCCGCGAGGCTCGGTGTAACCGCGTTCTTCACGGTTCTTTTTCTTTTCACTTGCTGCGGGTAGGGGTCTTGCCTCTTCTGCGGGGCGGAAGGTGCGCTTGGGAGCACTTTCATTGAAACGGTTCCGAGAAGCCTCATCGCGTCCAAATTCACGACGACCGCGAATGGGGCGTTCGTCCCGATTGCCATAACGACTGCCTCCACCGCTCCAACGTGATCCACGCTCACTGCTGCTGTGTGAGGGTCCTGCGTTTTCGGCACTGTCCACAACAACTCTTCGTCCATCTACTTTGGCATCTTTCATGGCTTTGATCACAAATTCAGCGTTGTCGGCTGGCACTTCAAAGAAAGAGAAAGCTGGTTTCAAGTCGATACGACCTATTTCCACGTTTCCTTTCACGTTGCGATTGACCAAATTAATGATTTCGCGGGCATAGAACTTGTCGTTCTTACCCAGGTTGAGGAAGAGCCGTGCATAGCCTTCTTGCGCTTGTGTTGATCCGCCACGGCTGCCTCTTTCACGTTCTCGTGAAGAAAACCCTTGTTCTCCACGTCCATCACTGACGGGCGTTTCTAGGTCTTTGGCGTTGGCATAATATTGTAAGAAGTGTCCGAACGCCTGCATCACGATACGTTTGATGATGTCGTCTTTGTCGAGCCAATCGAGCTTGCGTAAAATTTCGGGTAAGAAAGGCGCGATTTGCTCCTCGTTCACCTCTACACGTTCGATTTCGTCCATCACCTTATACAATTGTTTGGTACAAATTTCGTCTGCGGTTGGCATTTTGCCCACTTCGAACTTACGACCAATAATCTTTTCTATTTGTTTGGTTTTACCTTTCTCACGCATATGGATGATACAGATACTGGTGCCCTGTTTTCCCGCACGTCCCGTACGTCCACTTCGGTGGGTGTAGCTTTCGATGTCGTCGGGAAGTCCATAATTGATAACGTGTGTCAAGTCGTTCACATCCAATCCGCGTGCGGCCACATCGGTAGCGACGAGCAACTGAATGCGGTGTTGCCGAAATTTTTGCATCGTCACATCGCGCTGTGCTTGTGATAGTTCGCCGTGCAAAGCCTCTGCGCTATAGCCGTCCTGAATCAGTTTGTCGGCAATGTCTTGCGTTTCCAAACGCGTACGACAGAAAACGATACCATAGATTTTAGGATAAAAATCGACGATACGCTTTAGTGCGAAATATTTATCTTTTGCATGAACCAAGAAATACTGGTGGTTCACGTTCTCTGCGCCTTCGTTACGAGAGCCGACAACGATTTCTTTCGCGTCGTGTAGATATTTTTTAGAGATGCGTTCGATTTCGCGGCTCATGGTGGCGGAGAACAACAGGGTGTTGCGCTCTTTGGGTACACCGGCTAGAATTTCGTCAAGGCTTTCGGTAAAGCCCATATTAAGCATTTCGTCGGCTTCGTCGAGCACCACGTTTTCCACGTGCTCTAAGCTCGCCACGCCGCGCTTCATGAGGTCAATCAGACGTCCTGGAGTTGCCACAATAATTTGCGCTCCACGTCTTAAAGTTCGTATTTGGCTATCAATGCTAGAACCCCCATACACAGGTAACACTTGTAGTCCGTTAATATACTTGGAATAATCTTTTAGATCGCCGGCGATCTGCAAACAGAGTTCACGCGTTGGACATAGTACGACAGCCTGCGTAAGATTGCTCTTTACGTTGACCTTTTGGATGAGTGGCAGTCCGTAGGCTGCTGTTTTTCCTGTACCAGTTTGTGCGAGTGCTACCACGTCATTCCCTACCCCCAGCAAGAAAGGAATCACTTCCTCCTGCACTGGCATTGGGGATTCATACCCCATTTCTTTAATTGCGCGGAGAATCTCCTCAGAAACGCCCAGCTCTTCAAATGTTTTCAATATAGTTCTATTATAATTCGGTACAAAGTTACGCAAAAAAGCGGCTATTTCAGGTTTTTACGTGCTTTTATTGTTGACTTTTAATAGATTAGAGGGTAAAATAGGCGTTTGACGCGAGATGGAAAGGTATTGGAAGCCCATTTGTGCCTTTTTTGCGCCCAAAAGTCGTCCACCTTCGTGAGGGGTGTGTACGGTTTTGGTGCGTCTCTTTTGCAGCTGTTTGTGTATCTTTATGCACTCTTGACAGAAAAAGCGCTTCGATATTCATTCTTGTACTTCTATTTTATAAATTCATGGGCGTAAAGCGACACGTTATCTGTTTTTTATATATCTTTGCTGTCATAATATAAAAACGCGATTAAAATAGAGTATGAACTTTCCACAGATTACGGTAGAAGAAGCTGCCGCATTGATTCAAAACGGTGATACAGTAGGTATCGGCGGATTTACGCCCGCAGGTAGTCCCAAAGTGATCACTCCAGCCATTGCTCGACGGGCTGTGAAAGAGCACGAAGAAGGACGCCCTTTCAAAATAAACATTTTATCGGGAGCCTCGACAGGCGTAAGTGTAGACAAAGTGCTCTCCGAAGCCCATGCCATTCAATTCCGCGCGCCTTATATCACGAGCAAAGAGTTTCGCACCCATGCGAACAACAACGAGGTGAGCTACACTGACATTACGCTTTCGGGTATGGCAACTCAACTACGTCAAGGATTTCTTGGCGAATTGGATTGGGCCATTGTCGAAGTGTGTGCCATTGAGCGAGTGGGCGATAACGTGCACCTTTATCCCACCACAGGTGTTGGCATTGCGCCCACCATTTGCCGAATGGCAAAGAAAGGGGTCTTTGTAGAGCTGAACACGTATCACAATGTGAAGATGAAGGGCATTCACGACATCTACGAAATAGAAGATCACCCTTATCGTACGCCCATTATGATTCTGAAAACGACCGACCGCATCGGAAAGCCCTATATCGAAGTGCCCGCATCGCAAATACGAGGCGTGGTGACAGGGTGTGTAGCGGACGAGGCACGCGCTTTTTCGGAACCGAGCGAGACCACCAATCTCATCGGTCAAAACGTGGCAGATTTCTTATCTCAAAATAGAAAGCAAGGACTCATTCCCGCGTCCTTCCTCAACATTCAGAGTGGCGTGGGGTCGGGCGCCAATGCCGTGTTGTCCGCTTTAGGACATAGTCCAGAAGTGCCCAATTTTAGCCTCTACACCGAAGTGCTGCAAAATGCGCCTGTAGAATTGATCAAAGAAGGGCGCGTCACCTGTGGTTCTACGTGTGCCCTCACCGTAACGCCCGATGTATTGAAAACGGTGTACGACAACATCGACTTCTTCAAAGAACGCTTGGTACTTCGTCCTTCGGAAATATCGAATAACCCCGAAGTCATTGCGCGGATTGGTGTTTGTTCACTCAATACGGCAATCGAAGTAGACATTTATGGACACGTCAATTCAACCAAGATTGGCGGCACACATATAATGAATGGCATCGGTGGTTCGTGCGACTTTACCAACAATTCATACCTCAGCATCTTTACGTGTGGCTCCACGGCAAAGGACAACAAAGTTTCGAGCATTGTGCCTTTCTGTTCACACATCGACCATACCAGCCACTTTGTGGATGCTGTCATCACGGAATATGGCGTAGCCGACCTGCGGGGCAAGTACTCTTTGGAGAAAGCGGCCGAGCTCATCAAAGTAGCGCATCCCGATTATCGTCCTTTGCTCGAAGATTACCTGAAACTAGCGGCTCCTCACAAAGGACACGCTCATCACTATCTGCCTGCGGCGTTTGCCATGCACGACACCTTGTGCCGCAAAGGCGATATGCGGCTTACCGATTGGAGCGAATACATTAAATACTAAACTCTTTACACGTTGAAAAAAACCTTCTTTATCCCTCTCTTATGCCTTGCACTCACGGCAAGTGCGCAGCGTTCCGAACGCCTCCTCGAAAAAGGCTGGCGTTTTACGCGTACCGACAATGCAGAAGCTGCAAAGCCCGACTTTAACGACAAAAAGTGGCAAAATGTATCCGTTCCTCACGATTGGGCCATTTATGGACCTTTTAGCTTTAACAACGACAAGCAGAAGATCGCCATTGCGCAGGATGGACAAAAAGAAGCGATGGAGCACGCTGGACGTACAGGCGGACTGCCTTTTGTAGGCATTGGCTGGTATCGCCTTCGCTTGACCGTTCCCGAATATACAAAAGGCAAGCGCGTTTCGCTCTTGTTTGACGGAGCTATGAATCATCCGCAAGTGTATCTGAATGGGCAGAAAGTAGGCGAGTGGGCGTATGGATACAATTCGTTTTCGGTAGATATTACACCTTATATAATAGAGGGGAAAGAAAATCTGCTCGCTGTTCGCCTTGAAAACAAGAACGAATCGTCGCGTTGGTATCCAGGTGCGGGACTGTATCGCAACGTCCATCTCCTCGTTACCGACGAAGCGCACATTCCTTTATGGGGAACACAAATAACGACATCGGACCTCTCCGCCAAGCAGGCTACCGTTTCTATAAAAACACCGTTCGTTTTGCCACAAGGAGCAGAGGCGGATGCGTATAAGGTGAAGACAGAAATTTTTAGTGCAGAAGGGCAGCTCCTGAAAACAGACCTTGCGCCACTGAGTGGTGCGGGAATGAAGCGGTTTACCCTTGAGAACCCGCTTTGGTGGAGCCCAGAATCGCCCTACCTCTATACGGCTGTCACCACGATTCTGAAAGAGAATCAGGTGTGCGACCGCGTAAGTCTGCGTTTTGGCATTCGTTCCCTCGAGATTGTGCCCGACAAGGGTTTCGTGCTCAATGGCAAAGTGGTGAAGTTTCGGGGCGTTTGCAATCATCACGACCTCGGACCTTTGGGTACCGCTGTCAACAAGACCGCGATTTGTCGGCAAATCCGTATCTTGAAAGAGATGGGATGTAACGCCATTCGCACCAGTCATAATATGCCTGCCCCCGAATTGGTAGAGGCGTGCGATGAAATGGGGATGATGCTGATGTGCGAAAGCTTCGATGAGTGGAAAGCCGCGAAAGTAGGAAACGGTTATCATCTGGACTTCGATAAATGGGCTGAAAAGGACTTGGTCAACCTTGTTCGTCATTATCGCAACAACGCGTCTGTGGTGATGTGGTGTATCGGCAACGAAGTGCCCGACCAATGGAACGGCAATCGCGGACCAAAACTTTCACGCTTTCTGCAAGACATCTGCCATCGCGAAGACCCTACCCGCCCCGTTACGCAGGGTATGGATGCGCCCGATGCGGTGGTCAACAACAATATGGCAGCTGTAATGGATGTGCCAGGCTTTAATTATCGCCCTTCTAAATACCAAATCAATTACGACAAACTGCCACAACAGGTGATTCTAGGAAGCGAAACCGCCTCTACCATTAGTTCGCGTGGAGTGTATAAATTTCCCGTAGAGCGTGCAGCTATGCGCAAGTACGACGACCATCAAGCTTCTTCTTACGATGTAGAGCATTGCGGATGGAGTAATTTGCCAGAGGACGATTGGATTTGGCACGAGGACAAACCTTGGTGTATGGGTGAGTTTGTATGGACGGGCTTCGACTACTTGGGTGAGCCAACCCCTTATTATTCTGATTGGCCGAGCCATAGTTCACTCTTTGGAATCGTAGACCTTGCGGGTATTCCAAAGGATCGTTACTATTTATACCGCAGCCATTGGAACCCCACGGCTCCAACCCTCCATCTGTTACCTCATTGGACGTTCCCTGGACGTGAGGGACAAGTAACGCCCGTGTTTGTGTATACCAATGCAAGTCGCGCAGAACTCTTTATCAATGGAAAGAGTCAAGGTATTCAAACGAAAGATACAACGGTCACCATTGACAACAGTGCCGATGCCGCTTCGGAGAAAAGTTTGAAACGCCAAAGCCGCTACCGCTTGATGTGGAAGAACGTGACGTATGAACCAGGTGAATTGCGCGTGGTGGCATACGATGCAAACGGGAAAGCCGTTGCCGAGGAAACGGTACGCACCGCTGGCAAGCCCTATCGCTTGGTTGCTGAATTGGAGCCTTCTAATACGTTCGTAGCCGATGGCAAAGACCTTGCCTATATCCGCGTGAAAGCAGTAGACAAAGAAGGAAATCTATGTCCTACAGCCCATGAGCTCGTTCATTTTAAGGTAACGGGCGAAGGTACCTTCTGTGCCGCGGCCAATGGAGATGCCGCCTGTTTAGACCTCTTCCATTTACCCCAAATGCACCTTTTTAGTGGACAACTAACCGCAATTGTACGTTCCACCGAGAAAGCGGGCGCTATCCGTTTGCAAGTTTCGGCGAAAGGACTTCAATCCTCATTTATACAACTCAAAAGCAAGTAAAGCGTAGCCCTATGAAACAATTCTTTCTATCCTTCGTGGTCGTGGCAATGGCGGTTGTACCCCTAGCGGGACAAACCTCTGGCGGCATTACACCCGAACTGCTCAAGCAGCTAAAGACGCAAGGTGAGATCGATCCCGCCAACCGTGCACTCAACAACGCAGTGGCAGCGAATAGCATCAAAACACTAGTGGTAAACCAGGAAAATCAAGCGAACTTTGATACTTATTTTTCGAACCGCGTGCCTTCTAAAGGCATCACGAATCAAGAAGCCTCTGGACGTTGCTGGCTCTTCACGGGACTCAATGTGCTACGTTCGGAAATGATGGCACGCCATCATTTAGGCGAATTTTTCTTTTCGCAAAACTATAACTTCTTCTACGACCAACTCGAAAAGTCGAATCTTTTTTTGCAAGCTATCCTTGACCATGCGAGCCAACCCAAGGACGATAAACTCGTAGAATGGCTGTTCAAGAATCCGCTGAGCGATGGAGGCACGTTTACAGGCGTGAGCGATCTCGTGATGAAGTACGGACTGGTGCCCTCTACGGTGATGCCCGAAACGTATAGCAGCAACAACACAGCACAAATGAGTTCTCTCCTTATCCAAAAGCTACGCGAATACGGTTTGACCTTGCGCAAACAAGCTGCGAAAGGGGCGAAAAGAGAGGCTTTGAAAACGCAAAAAACAGAAATGCTTTCCACCATCTATCGGATGCTGGTACGCTGTCTCGGGGAACCACCTACTGAATTTACGTGGACACGTACCGATGCCAACGGGAAACCAATTGATACGCGCAAATACACACCACAAAGCTTCTATAAAGAGTATGTGAACAAGGATCTCAACGCCAATTTTGTGATGCTGATGAATGACCCGAGCCGCGACTTTTATCAATGCTACGAGATAGACCTCGATCGCCATACTTACGATGGACACAATTGGCGATATGTCAATCTGCCCATCGAAGACATTCAGAAAATGGCGATTGCCAGTATCAAGGATAGCACGATGATGTATTTTTCGTGTGACGTAGGAAAATGCCTTGACTCGCGCCGAGGCTTGTTGGATGTACACCATTTCGATTACGGCGCGTTGCTCGGCACGGACTTTCCCATGAACAAGAGTGAGCGCGTGCAGAGCTTTGCAAGTGGTTCAAGCCATGCCATGACACTGATGGCGGTAGACCTCACCGACAAGGGTCAACCTAAAAAATGGATGGTCGAAAATAGTTGGGGCGCATCGAATGGCTATCAAGGTCATCTGATGATGACAGATGAATGGTTTCACGAATATATGTTCCGTCTGGTCGTCGATAAAAAATACGTGCCTGCCACCGTGCTCCAACTTCTTAAGCAAAAACCCATTCTTCTTCCCCCTTGGGACCCCATGTTCGCAGCAGAGGAATAAAAGAGGACAAAAGATCACTTCAAGAAGGAGCTGCATCCCCTTTCGGCCGCAAATACAGCCGCATATCAAGCGTATGGAAACAAAAAGCCCATAAGTTCTATAAACGTGATAGAACTTATGGGCTTTTTGTTTTTGTTTACTTCGTTTTCTGCTCCCATTTCGTCTTTATCTTGTTCATCATTTGAACTAAAGATTTTTGGAAGTCTTGGACGAGAGGGGCTATTTCTTGAAACGAGTTTGAGGTTATCTGTTGCAATTTTTTACCTGCTTCGCTGTCATAAAAGGTATTGATGGCACGCACATCGTCAAGGCTGAGCTTTTTTTGGTAAATCGGTATCATTTTCTTCAGGATGAGTTCTCGAATATGGAACGTCAAACTGTCCGAAATTTCTTTTGTCTTCTCAGGATTCGCGTTGGGATCCATCTGTTTCAATTGCTCCGAAAATTCATGGGGCAGCGATTTCAACATACTGAGCGAACCACTCTTTTCGAGCATCGTGTAATACGCCTCTTCAAATTTTTTGTCTGAAGAGGTTTGTGCTTCTAACGTCGTGAACGAAACCATCGACAAGCACATCATAATCAACCCTTTTTTCATGGTGTTGAGCCCTCCTAGCAACGCTCAAAAGGTGTGCGCGGATTGCATTTATTTTACGTGTTATTTATAGGTCCCTTTTGTTATTTCGCCAATGGTTAAGGGTAAATACACCATTTGATAGTTTGTCGGTTCTTCTTCAAAGTAGAATCCAATACGCCCATCTTTTTGCTGAATCATCGTGGAATACCCCGAACCGCGGTAACTTACTTGATATGATCCGAGCCAATTTTCAGAGAAATGAATGGGGGTATCATAGTCTGTCACCTTTGATAGTTCCTTATAATAGATTGTCACATTCTTGCGCTGAGGACCTGCGGGAATCGATTGCAACGCGAGCGTTACTTTCTGACCCGTTTGTGTGTTGCGAACCGTGGTCAACAGAATTTCGCCATCGGTAGGACTTCCTTCGTTGCAGATGCCACCTTTCGCCGTTTTACTGTCACACGGTGTGCCCCAGGTGCCCGCTGCGGTCTTCACGTTGGTGTACTTGTAGATGTTAAACCACCGTCCGCCTTGCTTACGACTGCTCAACACCACTGAGCCATCGGGCAATTCTTCGCATTTGGGCTCATCTCCTTTGGGCGCGCACGATATTTCGGCAGAGCCGAGTACTGCCCATGTCTCGCCGAAGTTGTCGGAGTAGAGAGCAAAGTTTCCGACATGCGTTGCCAACGCTGCATAAATGCGATTGTATTTCCCTACCTTCACCTTTCTTGATTGGCAAATGCGCCCACTGCCCATAAACAGTCCTTTCACGCGATTACCGAGCAATTCCTTATATATATGGTCCGTGAAGTCCACTGGTTTGCTCCACTTCCACGACTTGGTCGCTTTGTCATACGTACCATAGCTTCGCACGATTGCTTGCGGGTTTTCGATGGTCGAGTTCCAATACGACACATTCCCAGCCACGCATACCAGCAACATGCGGTTGCTCTCTCTGTCCGCCACGAGACACGCATCGCCATAGCCCGTCTCACGTCCAGTGCCTCCGCCACGCAATACGATGAAATCTTTGCCCCACGTCTTGCCGTTGTCCCGACTCACACGCCCCACAATGTCCACGTGCCCGTAGCCGATATCCGATCCGCAGAATCTGCGATCGCTCAAAGCCATAATGTCGCCATTCTTAGCCGTAGCAATAGCAGGAATGCGATACGGAACTTTGTATTCATCGCCTGTATGAAATAGGATTTGATTCCTCTCGCGCGGAACGGCTGCTAGATCGGTTTGAGCCATTGCGAAGAAACTAGGTGCAGTCAGTAGGCAAACCATTGCCACCCTGCAAATTGTATGGTTTAAATGTATCATCATGTTGCAAAGATAAGGCAAAACGCCCTAAAATCATCCTTTTTTCGAGAAAAACGAAAAAAAAGAGGGTAAAGGGTGTAACTTTACGTCGACTCACCCGTCCTATAAATAGAGAGCAATGAAAGAAATCAGTTTTCGAGACGATATTTTGCCGTTGAAAAACAAATTCTACCGGCTAGCCCTGCGTATCACGCTTGATACAGCAGAAGCCGAGGATGTGGTGCAGGATACACTTATCAGGCTCTGGGGAAAGCGCAGCGAGCTTCCTGATAACATCGAAGCGTATGGCTTCACGGTTTGCAGAAACCTAGCCATCGACCGTAGCGAAAAGAAAGAGGCGCAAAACATTCCGTTGAACGAGGAACAAAGCGAAACACTACAAACCCCTTCCAATCCCTACGAGCAGCTCACGCAAAGCGAACGAAGCAAAACCGTTTATCAACTGTTTGCCCGCTTGCCTGAAAAGCAACGAACGGTGATGCAACTGCGCGATATAGAAGAAAAAAGTTACAAAGAGATCGCAACCCTTCTTCAGCTGACCGAAGAACAAGTGAAAATCACCTTGTTCAGAGCAAGGCAAAGAATTAGACAACAATACGAAAAGATAGAGAATTATGGACTATAAGTATATTGAACAACTACTCGAACGCTATTGGCAATGCGAAACTTCTGTTGCAGAAGAGCGCATCTTGCGCAATTTCTTCTGCCAAGAAGAAGTGCCCGCCCATTTAGCGAAATACAAGGATTTGTTTCTCTACGAACAAAACGAGGCAACGCTCTGTTTAGGTCCTGATTTCGAGGAACGTGTGCTGCAACAAATTCAAGAGCCAAAACTTATTCAAGCACGTCCCCTCACTTTGGCATATCGCCTCCGCCCGCTCTACAAAGCAGCGGCTGTTGTTGCCATCGTCTTTACCTTGGGCACTGCGGCACAACGTTCGTTCACCAACGAAGCTCCTAGCAACAATGGCAATTACGATTATAGTGCCTATAAGGATACCTATTCCGACCCACAAGTGGCGTACGAACATGCGTCTTCGGCCTTGCAACTCGTTTCTGACCTGCTACGCACAGAGCTCAACGATACGCTTTCGTCCACACCTAACCCTGAGAAAGCAAAATGAAAAGAATGATGAGTTGGATCTGCGCCCTTGTCATAGCCTTACCGCTATGGAGCCAAAAGGAACAGGATTTTGCAGCACGCTATATGCAAGAGATGAAAGCTCTAACCATTGCTTCAAATGCCAACAGTGATTCCTCCGCTCGCGTGATGCTAAACCGTAAAAAGAACAAGCCCAACGAGGACCTCGAACTGATTACCATTAGCCCTAGAATGGTACAAGAGATGACCGAAAAAATAAAAAATAACAAAAGTGCCGACATCCTATCGCATATAAAAAGCATCCGAATCGTAAAAGCAAACCGTAGCGCAAACAAATACCGCACAGAGGCATTGGAGTTGCTCAAAAAGAACAAGCACCGCTACCAGCCTTACACCACGTCCAACGACCCTACCGACGAAATACAAGTGTGGATGCGGAAAAGAGGAAAAAAGATCGTAGAACTCATTACGCTCAATCGAGACAAAGACGGACTCTTTCAAGTGGTGAACGTAACGGGAGAAATGGACGACGAATTCATCAAAACAATCGCAAAAATGTAGTGAACCTAAATAGATAATAATTCATTTAAAACCGTTGCTCAGTGGAGCAGTCAAACTTATTAAAACAAAACTCAAAATAGAAGCTGTGAAGTTTCAATTTTTCAAATCAATTATTATTAGAATCGTGGATACAAAGGCGTTGCAATAGGGCAACGCCTTTTCTCGTAACAAGAGGACGGCATCCAAGCCCCCACAAAGAGTACTTACCGAAAACATACCTGTATTCCTTTACATTCCGAGGAATTCAGTTGAGGGGCTGACCTCGGGCACGGCGCGTCGCGCAAGGTGCCTATACAGTAAAAGCCTGTGAGCAATTACGCTTACAGGCTTTTACTATGTTGTCCTAAGAAGATTCGAACTTCTACTGAGAGAACCAAAAACTCTAGTGCTACCATTACACCATAGGGCAAACATCATTGGGCTATCTTTTGAATAGCGATGCAAAGATAAAGAGATTTCGGTAATCTTCCAAATAAATGGCGAAAAAAAGTGCTTTTTCTCGGCGTTTTGGGTCTACTTTACTTTGCTGTGATGAGGAAATAGTTTTTCTTCCCGCGTTGCACGAGTAGATATTTGCCATCGATGAGGTCGTCGGTGGTGATGATGCGGTCGAAGTTTTCGAGCTTTTCTTTGTTGATGCTTACACCTCCGCCTTGTGTGAGTTTGCGCATTTCGCCTTTGCTCGCAAAACATTGTGTGGTTTCGGCGAGGAGGTCGATCGCTTTGGCTCCCGAAAGTTGGTCTTTGCTAACTTCGAATTGGGGCACGCCTTCGAATACGTTGAGTAGGGTTGGCTCATCGAGCTTTAAGAGGCTGCTTTTCGTGGCTTTTCCAAAGAGGATGTTGGAGGCTTCTACGGCTAAATCGAAATCGTCGCGTGAGTGGACCATACAGGTCACTTCTTCGCCTAAGCGTTTTTGCAGCGTGCGTCGTCCAGGGTCGGTGGTGTGCTCTGTGATGAGTGCGTCTATCTCGTCTTTTTGCAAAGAAGTGAAGATTTTGATGTAACGCTCTGCTTCGGCATCGCCTACATTGAGCCAGAATTGATAGAACTTATAAGGTGTGGTGTAGCGTTTGTCTAACCAGATGTTGCCCGTTTCGGTCTTACCAAATTTTTTGCCATCGGCTTTGGTGATGAGGGGGCAAGTGAGGGCGAAAGCTTCGCCTCCGCAGGTGCGGCGAATCAGTTCTGTTCCCGTTGTGATGTTTCCCCATTGATCGGAACCGCCCATCTGAAGCTTGCAGTTCTTGGTTTGATAAAGGTGTAGGAAGTCGTAGGCTTGAAGAAGCTGATAGGTGAACTCGGTGAACGACAATCCATCGCGTGCTTCGCCATTGAGGCGTTTCTTTACGCTGTCTTTTGCCATCATATAGTTGACTGTGATGTGTTTGCCTACCTCGCGTACGAAGTCGAGAAAGGAAAAGTCCTTCATCCAATCGTAGTTGTCGACGAGCTGGGCGGCGTTAGGGGCTTTGCTGTCGAAATCGAGGAAGTGAGACATTTGTGCTTTGATGGCTTCTTCGTTGTGTAGCAAGAGATCGGGCGTGAGGAGGTTGCGCTCAGCACTTTTTCCCGAAGGGTCGCCAATCATACCCGTTGCTCCGCCAATGAGGGCGAGGGGTTGGTGTCCTGCTTTTTGGAAATGGCGGAGAATCATAATGCTACAAAGATGGCCAATATGAAGGGAGTCTGCCGTGGGGTCGAAGCCTACGTATGCAGAAACTTGTTCTTTTGCCAAAAGTTCTTCGGTGCCTGGCATTAATTGGTGCACCATACCACGCCATCTTAACTCGTCTACAAAATTCATCGAATTATTTTTTTAATGATTTAGTTAATTGTCCGCAAAAATACGACTTTCTTTTGAAGTGGACAAAAGAAAGTCGTATCGAATTGTGTTTGCGGGCGTTGGGGGCGTTGGGTTTATTCTTGCTTTTATCGGTGCGGGTCTGCTTTTATTGCTACCTTTGCACACCGTTAAAAATAAAAAGAAAAAGAGATGGATCAGAGAGACAGCATTGATTTTGGGGTGACGAAGGTGGGGACGTTGTTTGGTAAGATTTTCTTTCCTACGCTTTTGGGGATGGTGTTTACGGTGGTGCTGAATTTGACAGATGGCATCTTTGTGGGGCGTGGCGTAGGCAGTGATGGTTTGGCAGCGGTGAATATCGTGGCTCCCTTGTTTCTGATTACAACGGGTCTAGGGCTCATGTTTGGTGTGGGGGCATCGGTGGTGGCCTCGATTCATTTGTCGCAAGGACGCGCGAAAGCAGCGAATATCAATGTGACGCAAGCGTTTCTGGTGTCTTCGATCATTATGATCGTATTGACGGCGCTGGCGATGACGTTTTGTGCTGAGTTGGTGCGGTTCTTTGGCAGTACGGAGCGCTTGCAACCGCTTGCGGAGGAATATATGATGTACTTTGTGCCTAGTTGCACGTTCTTGATGCTTGAATGCGTGGGGCTGTTTATCATACGGCTGGATGGTTCGCCTAAATTTGCGATGATGTGTAGCATTATCCCTGCGCTTCTAAACATTGTGTTGGATTATATTTTTATATTTCCTTTGGCCATGGGGCTGAAGGGAGCTGCTTTGGCTACGGATATTGGGGTGTTGTCGGGTGCCATGATGGTGGTGGGCTATATGGTGTGGGGCTCGAAAACGGTTCAGTTGTATCGGTTGAAACTGAGTCGTAAGAGTTTTTTCCTGACGATGCGCAACGTGGGCTATATGATGCGGATTGGGCAATCGGCTTTGCTGAGCGAAGTGGCGGTGGCAGTGATGATGTTTTCGGGCAACTATGTATTTGTGGATGCGCTGGGCGAGGATGGTGTGGCGGCATGGAGCGTGGCGTGTTATTGTTATCCCATTGTTTTTATGATTAACAACGCGGTGGCTCAATCGGCACAACCCATCCTAAGTTTTAATCACGGAGCGGGTAGTCTGCATCGGGTTCGTTCTGCCATGCGATTGACCACGCTGGTTGCTTTTTTGTGTGGTGCGTTGGGTTGTTTGGGTATGTCGCTGTTTTGTCCCGAGTTGGTGTTGCTCTTTCTGGGGCATACGGGGAATGCGTATCAAATAGCGATAGCAGGCATACCTTATTTTGCGTTTGGTTTTATCTTCTTTGCGCTGAATGTGGCGTTTGTGGGGTATTATCAGAGTGTGGAACGAACGGGTTTTGCCACTTTTTTCACGATGCTTCGTGGAGGTTTCTTTTTAGTTCCCGCCTTTGTGTTGCTTCCTTTGTTTTGGGGCACGTCTGGTATTTGGCTTGCCACTCCTGTTGCGGAGGCTTTGACTTTTGGCGTTATAGTCACCGTCTATTTCATACGGAAAAATAAATAACGGATAGTCCTTATTGCGCTTGGCAGCATGCTATTCGATGCGCTATTTCTTCGATGGAAAGGGCGCTTTCGTCTGTTTCTATAAAAAGGCGCTGGGTAGGACAGCTGCGGACAGAGCCTTCGTTGAAGTGCTCGCCAAAGCTCAACGAGAGACCTGCGGCGAGCAGTTGGGTGGCGAGCGCAGGCTTGCCTCGAAAGCCATGAACGATGCAACGTGTTAGGCGTGGAGCCTCGGCACAGAGCAAGGGTTTGACAATGCGCAGCAGGGCATCAAAAGCATGTACACAATGAAGGATGACGGGCTTTTGATGCTCAACGGCAATCTGTAACTGTTGCTCAAAAAGAGATTGCTGTGCCGCGAAAGGGCTTTTGCATGTTTTGTCTAAACCACATTCGCCAATGGCGACGATTTGTTTTTGGGTGAGCCAATAGTGCAATGCCTCTAATTGCTGCTCGCTGTGGTCTAGGTACCACGGATGAATGCCTGCGGAATAGTGCGCATTGGGGCGCAGCGAAAAGGTCTCGGGATGCAGCATTGCCTCTAAGGGTAGATTGATGATGACATCGCCCGTAGCAGAAAGGTTGTGGGTGTGGAGATTGAGCATAAAGAGGGGATGACGTAACGCTATGGAACAGGGTCGTAGCCACTACCACCCCAGGGATGGCAACGAAGAATGCGGCGAATGGAGAGATAAAGTCCTTTGAGTGGTCCGTGCTTGCGGATGGCTTCAAGGGCATACTGTGAACACGTGGGGGTGAAGCGACACGAAGCTGGCGTATAAGGAGAAATGGCGGTGCGGTATACTTTAATAAAAGAAATAAGGACTACGGAGGCGAGGCGACGTATCAACCAAAGAAGCTTCATAGTTGTTCGGCAATGCGCTGCAAGAGGTTGATTACTTTTTCTTCCACTTCGGCGGAGCTGTGAAGGTCGTCGGCAAGCCAAATAAAGGCGAGCGATAACGCCATGGGAAATGGATCGCTAGATGGTTCATTGTTGGTGATGTTTGGCTCTGCGGAAAGGGTTTTTCCTTCGAGCGCATCGAGCAGGATGTGCTTGTTCTTGCGATAGGCTTCGCGTAGTTGTCGTTTGGCGCGGTTGCGGTCTACGGCGTGATGTAGATGCCGCTTTGCTACGCTAATAAGTACTTCTACGGCTATTTTGTTTCGCTCTTGTTTGCAATAGACGGCTCGCACGGGATAGGCGGATAGCGATTTGTTGCCTCCAGTAAATAGTTTTTCAATGGCTATTTGCGAGCACATACGCTCGGCTTTGCTAAAAGTGCAACGTTCTGTCATTTCAAACAAGTGTTGTGTATTAAAAAAGGTCTTTCTCGTTCTTGATACAGTGAACGAGAAAGACCTTTTTTAGTCTATTAATTCGTAACTTTTATTTCCTCTTCAAGGTAGAGATCGATGGCTCCTGTCATAGAAGTGGCTTGAGGGCTGGGCACTTTTACATCGATGCGTAGTCCCATTTCTTCGGCCGTTTTGGCGGTGGATTCACCAAATACTGCGATGCGTATATTGCCTTGTTGAAACTTGGGGAAGTTCTTCAGCAGCGACTGGATGCCAGAAGGCGTAAAGAACACAAGCATATCGTAGTCGAAGGACTCGTCCTTTGAAAAATCATTACTTACAGTGCGATACATAACGCTTTCGGTGTGATTCAATCCCTTGGCGTTGAGCATTTCTTGAATGTCGTCATTATGAATGTCGCTTTGTGGCACGAGGTAATGCTCTGTTTTGTGCTTTGTCATTACCGTAATGAGTTCAGGCCATTTACCCGTTGCGCCAAAAAAGACTTTTCGCTTACGATATTGCACATATTTCTGAATATAGAGGGCCACAGACTCTGATATGCCGAAGTACTTAAGATCTTCAGGAATGGTTACACGTAGATCTTTACATAATCCAAAGAAGTGATCGATCGCGTGGCGAGAATTAAAGACAATCGCGGTGTGGTTCAGAATGTCTATCCTTTGTTGTCTAAATTCTTTAGCACTAATTCTTTCTACTTTAATAAAGGGACGAAAGACCACTTCTACGTCATATTTTGCAGCAATGTCAAAATAGGGCGACTTGTCTGAAGTAGGTTGTGGTTGCGATACGAGAATTTTTTTTACCATAGATGTTTTAAAAATTTACCATCAAACATTTGTTAGCATACACCATCGCTCGCCAGAGCATAAGCAGAGGTAGTATTTCCAAGGTGCAAAAGTACAAAATTAAATGCAGGTAGCCATATGGATAGTTAAAAAAAATGTTGTAACACTTGTGAAACAGTAAGGTATTAGCTATTATTAAGACTGTAATGACCGAAATCTGCACAGATGGGAGGGATAGATCGAAATAAACGACTAAAAGTGCGATGGGAAATAAAGAGATGCCAATTCCTAAAATGATTAAAAAATAGGAACTAATCCATTGTTTGCACTTTTTCTTTTCGAAGAAGACCCAGTTAATACAGGAATAAAGTGAGACTTTAACGGTGAAATAGACAAAAAGGATGCCGATGTCTAAGCAGAGTAATTTATAAGGTGACACTTGGTTTGCGACATCGGTCATCGTAATTTGTGTATAATCGAAAAAGAGGATGCCTAAGATAAAGCAAGTTTGGGAAATGAGAAAAAGTTGCCCGCTTTGTTCCATCTCGGTGCTGATGCCAAAGAGCGATTCGTGTTCATTCACGTAGAAAAAGTCTTTGATTTGTTGCATGAAAATATGTGAAGAGCGAACGATAACATAAATGACTAGAAAAAAGCTCAAGAGTAAAGCACCTGTTACGTAGTTGTCGGAGCTTAAGCGATAGGGCGGTGGGTCGCCTGCCATTCCTAGCTGCACAAGGGGGCATTCGGGATGGAGTAGGGTTCCGCTGCTTGTAAAGAAACCGTCCTTATAGGAGGGTAGTTCGCTGAGGTTTGTCTTTGTAAACCTGATTCCTGGTGTCGAAAGGGTATCGGGTTGATTGGAATAGTGAATTTCTGCGGGAGGAAAGCGTGCCTGAATGGCGGAGTCTTGTTCCGCAGGCGTTGCATTGCGCGGTAACCAACTGAGTACTTGAGCTGGTGTTATTTTGACGTGCTTCACATGAACCGTAGAGTCGGAGGCTGCATGCTGTTCTGTGGAGAAGGAGAGTGAATCGTTGAGGTCTTGCATCATAGAGCGGCATATTTACGAATATCAGCAGCCCAATCGGGCGTAGAGAGTAGCAATTGAACGGCTTCTTCTGGCGTTGAGGCGACGAGCCAAAGGTGGGCATAAATGCTTCCCATAAATTGTTCGTCAAGGGTGCGCTGGAGCATTTCAAGTAAAGGGTCATAGTATCCGCCCGTGTTGAGAATGATGATGGGGTGGAGAAAGAGCGACAATTGTTTCCAAGTGATGATTTCCATGAGTTCTTCAAGGGTGCCGATTCCGCCAGGTAGGGCAATGATACCCTCTGCCATTTTTGCCATGGTCTCTTTCCGGTCGTGCATGGTATCGGTTTCGATGAGTTCTGTTAATCCGTTGTGATGCCAGCCTTGTTCTACCATAAAATGAGGAATAACCCCCGTTACTTTTCCGCCAGCATCTAGGCAAGCGTTTGCGCATTCTGCCATCAGGCCCATGCGTCCCGCCCCGTTAATAAGACGGATACTGCTTTGTGCAAGTATCCGTCCTAAAGAGCGAGCTGCTACGTTGTACTGCTCGGGCACTTTTGTGCTCGAAGCACTATATACGCAAACTGAAGTTCTCATATTTGGAAGGGATGGACTTCTTTGATGTTAAAGTCCAAACGCGGTCTTTATTTTTTCTACGTAGTCGAGTTTTTCCCATGTAAACAATTCCACTTCAATGGTTTTAGAGGGTTTGTAGCGACTTGTAAATGTTTTGGTCACGATTTCGGGTGTACGTCCCATGTGTCCGTAGGCTGCCGTTTCTGAATAGATCGGTGTGCGCAATTTGAGGCGTTGCTCGATGGCGCGAGGACGCATATCGAAGAGGTTTGCTATTTTCTTTGCAATTTCTCCATCGTTCATTTTTACATTGCTACGACCGTAGGTGTCTACATAGATATTGATGGGTTCTGCTACACCGATGGCATAACTTACTTGTACGAGCATTTCGTCGGCTACCCCAGCGGCGACCATGTTTTTTGCGATGTGGCGTGCAGCATATGCGGCAGAACGGTCTACTTTTGAGGGGTCTTTACCCGAGAAGGCACCGCCACCGTGAGCGCCTTTACCACCGTAGGTATCTACAATGATTTTGCGTCCTGTAAGTCCAGTATCTCCGTGAGGGCCACCGATCACAAATTTACCCGTCGGATTCACGTGGTATTTTATCTGACCATCGAAGAGGTCTTTTACCGCCTGTGTGCTGATACGATCGATCACGCGAGGCATTAAGATTTCGATCACGTCTTTGCGAATGGTTGCGAGCATCTCTTCATCCGCTTTCAATTGATCGCCATCGGTAGGAGTGATAAAGTCGTCGTGCTGCGTAGAGACCACAATCGTGTCGATGCGCACGGGTTTGCCGTCATCACCATATTCAATGGTTACTTGACTCTTGGAGTCGGGACGTAGATATGTCATTACTTTTTCTTCGCGGCGAATGTCGGAAAGTACCACGAGTATATCATGAGCTAGCGCAAGAGACAAAGGCATATAATTGTCGGTCTCGTTGGTGGCGTATCCAAACATCATACCTTGGTCGCCTGCACCTTGATTCATCGGGTCTTCGCGCTCTACGCCACGATTGATGTCCGCACTTTGTTCGTGTATTGCACTGAGAACACCGCACGAATTTGCCTCGAACATATATTCCGCTTTGGTATAACCAATTTTCTTGATGGTTTTGCGTGCAATTTCTTGTAAGTCTACGTAGGCTTTCGATTTTACTTCTCCTGCTACAACGACTTGTCCCGTTGTAACCAAGGTTTCGCAAGCTACTTTAGAGTCTGCATCAAATGCTAATAACTCATCAAGCACAGCGTCCGATATTTGGTCGGCCACTTTGTCAGGGTGTCCTTCAGACACCGATTCAGATGTAAATAAATAACCCATTTTTTCAATAAACTTTGCGTACTGTTTTTAGGGCAGCACAAATTAAACATATAAACAATGGGGGATATTGGGAGGAATGCACACAGTTCAAAACAACTGATTTTAGCATTTTTTACTGTGGTTGCAAGCTGCCCAAATCTGTCCACATTTTCATTTCGCTGCAAAGATACAATCTTTTTCTGTATGGGAAGAGGGGAAAGAGGATGTATTGTGAATATTTAACGGGGAATCGATGCAAAAGTGTCAACGTGAGCCGTCTGCGGCTAAAAGAAAAACAATGGCTGCTGTACGATAAAA
>JAVVVP010000028.1:0-25368 GCA_036652575.1 Bacteroidaceae bacterium | reverse complement strand
TTCGCATTCATAGCTAAAAAAAGCACCTACATTTCTGTAAGTGCCTATCTATCAATCCGTCGGGGTGACTGGATTCGAACCAGCGACCACTCGCCCCCCAGACGAGTACTCTAACCGGGCTGAGCTACACCCCGAATTGCGAGTGCAAAAGTATAAAGAGTTTTTGAATTGTCCAAATTTATTTCGTACTTTTGCCATTTGACAGAATGATATAGAAGAATGCAGTACAGAATAACAAGTCCCAATACCTTGCGGGGACAAATACAGTTGCCCGCCTCAAAAAGCATTAGCAACCGTACACTCCTCATCAACGCCCTCTCGGGAAACACGGAATTGCCACAAAACGTATCGGATTGTGACGACACGCGCGTTATGCTAGCCGCACTTCAAAACCACGGCTTCCACAACAACCTCCCGATCAATATTGGTGCAGCAGGCACTGCCATGCGTTTTCTAACCGCCTACTTCTCGGTGACAAACGGCATTCATCTCCTTACGGGGTCAGAACGAATGAAACAGCGCCCTATTCGGGTATTGGTAGAAGCTCTCCGCTCGCTGGGCGCGCACATTGAATATGCGGGAGAAGAAGGATTTCCACCCTTACACATTGAGGGACAAAACCTACACGGAGGGGATGTGGAACTCGCGGGGAACGTGAGCTCGCAATACATTTCGGCACTCCTGATGATTGGCACCGTGTTGGAACAAGGTCTGACCCTCACACTGACAGGCGGCATCGTGTCTCGCCCATACATCGACCTCACCTTGCAAATTATGCGTAGCTTCAACGCCAACGCAGCATGGACCCATTCCAACGTAATCAGAGTAGAGCCACAACCCTATACAGCTCGTCCTTATTTCATAGAGAACGATTGGAGCGGAGCGAGCTATTGGTACGAAATGATGGCGCTCACACCCGATCCAGAAGCACACCTTACGCTCGCGGGACTCTTTCGGCATAGCGACCAAGGAGACGCACGCGTGCAGGAGTTTTTCGAAGCATTGGGCGTAACCACCGAGCCCCACACAAACGGCGTAACGCTACGCAAAATTCCACCCACCCAAGGAACCTTACAACTAAATCTCACGCATCAGCCCGATTTGGCTCAAACGCTCGTGGTGACTTGCGTTATGCAAAAAAGAGCCTTCCACTTTACAGGGCTACAAAGTTTAAAGATAAAAGAAACCGATCGCATCAAAGCCCTTTGCTGCGAGCTCGCCAAATTGGGTTATGACCTGAAAGAAGCGAACGATGCAGAACTCTTTTGGAACGGAGAATACAGTGCTCCACAGCAACATGCGGTGATAGAGACCTACGATGACCATCGGATGGCATTGGCGTTTGCACCTTGTGCCCTCGTGCTACCCGTTCTGCGTATCAACCACCCAGAAGTGGTATCAAAGTCCTATCCTCAGTATTGGGAAAACCTGGAACAGGTCGGTTTTAAAATAGAAAAACAATTATGATCGTACTTATTTTATCCCTCTTTTTTCTAGGTTTATTTGCGCTCCTTGCGGGAGCCCTCCGCTACCGCAACTTAAAGAAAAAGATGGAACGCGGCGAAATAGAAAAAATGCCAGAAGTCATCACCAATGGCGACTCGGAATGCTGCGGGCAGCACGAAGTGTGCGAAAAGGAAAGTTTACTAGCCGCCGTAAGTCGTGAAATAGAATATTACGAGGATGAAGAGTTAGACCTCTATCGGGGAACACACGCGGAAGACTACACCGAAGAAGACGTTGAAGCGTTTCGCAACGTGTTCTACACGCTGCAAAGTGAAGAGGTGGCAGGATGGGTGCGTAGTTTGCAATTACGCGAAGTAGAATTGCCCACGATGCTAAAAGACGAAGTGTTCTTAATCATCGGAGAAAGGAGAGAACGCTAATGGATATTTTACACTACCTCTTTTTTCAGCACGCCATAATGGGTAGTTTGCTAGCCAGTGTGCTCTGCGGTATTGTGGGAACCTATATCGTGACGCGACGACTCGTGTTTATCGGGGGTGGCATTGCCCATGCCTCGCTAGGCGGTGTGGGTATCGGTGCGTTCTTTGGTTTTCAGCCCTTGTTGGGTGCCGCTTTTTTTTCTCTTTTTTCGGGATACAGCATCCAATGGTTAAGTCGTCGGCACGAGGTGCGCGAGGATTCCGCCATCGCCATGCTATGGACCTTCGGAATGAGTGTTGGCATCCTGTTCACGTACCTATCGCCCGACTTTATGCCTCAACTATCGAGCTATCTATTTGGAAACATACTGACCATTACCAAGGCCGACCTCTGGATGATGGGATTCGTCACCCTTGCCGCCATCGTACTGTTCACCCTCTTTCGGCGCACCATTGTAGCGGTAGCGTTTGATAGCGAGTTTGCACAGTCGCAAGGCTTGCCCGTGCGCTTTCTTGAATACGCAATGATGACCCTTATTGCTCTCACCATCGTAAGCTGTTTACGAATGGTAGGCATCGTGCTCGTTATCTCCATGTTGTCCATTCCTCAAATGACAGCCAACCTCTTTACACAAAGCTTTCAGCGAATGATGGCTCTGTCCATTGTCGTAGGTATGATGAACTGTATGGGCGGATTAGCCTTCTCCTTTTTATACAACGTACCCAGTGGTGCCTCTATCATTTTTGTATCCATCCTTATTTATATCGTAGCGAAGACAATAAAAAGTCTGATATACAGTTTACTAATAAAGAAATAAACGTTGTTTTGAAAAGAATCCTATCCTACTCCATCGCCTTCGCCCTCGTGCTGTTTTTTGCCGCTTGTTCTACAAAAGAGAACACAGCGCGGAATCGTTTTTTCCATTCCTTCACCGCACAATACAACATCTACTACAACGGGCAAGTGGCTTACAACGAGGGCTGTTTGGCAAAAGAGACAGGAAACAAAGACAACTTTACGGAATATCTGCCCCTCTTTACTGTAGGCAACAAAGCCACGGCAAGCATGGGAAAATCGAATTTTGAAACGGCTATCACCAAATGCGAAAAAGCCATCAAATTACACTCGATCAAGCGCAAGCCGATTTTGAAATCGAATAAACGACGTACGCCCAAACAAAAAGAATATTTGGCGCGCAAAGAATTCAATCCTTTCTTAAAGAATGCTTGGTTATTAATGGGAAAATCGCAATTTCAGAAAGGAGAGTTTGTGGAAGCAGCCTCAACCTTTTCGTATACATGTCGCCTCTATGCCACACAGCCCGCCATACTAGCAGAAGCGCGTGCGTGGCTCGCCCGTTGCTATGTAGAACAAGAATGGTATTACGATGCAGAAGACGTGCTCGTGAAAATGAAGCACGACAGCATACCCCGTAATGCAAAAAACGAATACGAAGCTACCATGGCAGACTTGCTACTGCGTCAGGAACGATTTACAGAAGCCATTCCTTTTCTAAAACAAGCCGTCCAGAACGAAAAGCGCAAAAAGCAAAAAGCACGTGGCTATTTTTTGCTTGGGCAGGTCTATAATACCTTAGGACAAAAACAAGAGGCCTACAAAGCCTTTCAGAAAACCATTCGCCAAAACCCTTCGTACGAACTCGCTTTCAATGCACACATACAACAAACAGAAGTACTTTCTAAAGGACAAGGTAAAAAGATGATTGCCAAACTCAACCGAATGGCAAAGTCGCCCAACAACAAGGACTATTTGGATCAAGTGTTCTACGCCATTGGAAATATTTACCTTTCGCAACACGACACCCTTCATGCCATCAACGCCTACGAAGAAGGAGGCTCAAAAAGCACACGCAATGGAATCGAAAAAGGAGTACTGATGCTGCACTTAGGAAACGTTTATTGGGAGCGTAAGCAGTTTGCCGATGCCCAACGGTGCTACCGCGTCGCCATTGGACTAATCGACAAAGGAACCGCCACGTACAAACAAATAGACCACCGTTCCGCCGTGCTCGATGAACTCGTGCCCCACACCGAAGCCATCCATTTGCAAGACAGTTTGCAAGCTCTTGTAAGAATGCCTGAAAGCGAACGATTGAAAAAGATAGACAAACTCATCGAGGACCTTAAGCGCAAAGAAAAAGAAGCCAAAAGAGCAGCTGCCGACTCTACCTTCAACGCCGAAGCCAACTCGAATGGTGGTGCGCCATCGCCGCTACCCAGCATCAACAACAGCATAAAGCCCAACGACATAGGTGCTTGGTATTTCTACAATATGCAACTCGTAATGAAAGGCAAAACAGAATTCCAAAGACAATGGGGGAAACGTAAAAATGGAGACGATTGGCGACGTGCAAACAAAAGCGTACTCGCAACAAACGAGTTCGAAGAGACCAACTACAACGACACCACCATCGTCGATTCAACTCAAGTAACCACCACCGACAGCATTGCCCATCAAAAAGAGAACAATAGCGCGAAAGACAGTATCTGTTCCGACCCTCACATGCGTGAATTCTACTTAGCGCAACTGCCCTTCACTGAAGAACAAAAGGCAGCATCCGACAACCTCATCAAAGAAGCCCTCTTCAAAGCGGGCATCCTAGAAAAAGACAAACTCGAAGACTATGTTCTCTCCAAGAGCACTTTTACTCGCCTCTATACACAGTATCCCGACTTCACCCCGATGGACGAAGTGCTCTACCACCTCTTTCTCCTCGAGTCGCGATGGGGCACAGCAGATGCAGCAGAAACCTATCGGACACAACTCGCCACCACGTATGCCAAAAGCGACTACACTCAGCTCATCACGGCTCCCGACTACGCGCTCAACGCCCGTTATGGGAAGCACATAGAAGATTCGCTCTACGCTGCCACCTACAAAGCTTATCGAGAGGGCAACACGAGCGAAATGGCAACCAACTGCAAACGATCAGAACTAAAATACCCCAATGGAGAAAACCGCGCCAAGTTTATGTTCTTCGAGGCCATGAGCAGTCTTCAACAGCACGACCGAAAACGCACCGTAGAAGTGCTCAAAGCCCTCGTCAAGAAATATCCAGAAAGCGAAGTGAGCGAAATGGCAGGTCTCATTGTAAAAGGTATCGAGAATGGACGCGAAATAGGAAGCGGACGATACGACATCGGTTCCTTATGGAATAAACGTACCGTAGCCGCCGATGCTACCACCGACTCCACCAGACAAAATGCCAAACTCAACGCCGAACGGAACACCAACTTTGTGTTTGTCTTTGCCTATCCTGCTGATTCTGTAAACGAAGACCAATTGCTCTACGAATTAGCACGCTATAACTTTACTAGTTTTATGGTACGCAACTTCGAAATTCAAACTCTTCGCGATGGACAGCTTCACGAAATGATGCTTAAAGGATTCCTTAATTTTGACGAAGTGCACAACTACACACAGCGCCTGTACAAAGAAAAAAACTTCTCGGAAACACTGAAGAAAGGAAGGGTTGTGCTCATCTCCGAAGACAACCTGAAACTACTCGGCACGGTATATAGCTTTGATGACTACAAAACGTTTTACGAAAAGAACTTTGCACCTCTCAAAATCAAACCAGAACTACAACTAGATCAGCAAACGGAAGAGTTCCTCGTTCCAGAAGACAATGCACCAGGAGAAAAACCGAAAGACGAAGAAAAGGATAAAGAAACGCCAGAAAATACAGAGGATGGAGAATGGTACGATATACAATAAAAACAAAACGGCAATGACAAACGGGAAACTACTATGGATAGACGACGAGATAGAAATGCTAAAAGCACACATCTTGTTCCTCGAGAAGAAAGGCTATGAGGTGGTGACCGCAACAAATGGTCAAGACGCACTCGAACTATGCGGCGAGCAAACCTTCGACCTGATTCTTCTGGATGAAAATATGCCCGGTATCAGCGGATTAGAAACCCTTAAGCGCCTCAAAGAAATAGCTTCCACCATCCCCGTTGTGATGGTCACAAAGAACGAAGCAGAAGATCTCATGGATCAGGCCATTGGTTCTAAAATAGCCGACTACCTCATCAAGCCCGTCAATCCCAACCAAATACTCCTAACGCTCAAAAAGAATATACACAAAAAAGAAATTGAGACGGAAGTCATCCAAACGTCCTACCAACAAAACTTTGGGCACATCGGTATGCAAATCAATGATTCGCTATCCGCCCAAGATTGGATAGAAATATACAAACGTTTAGTCTTTTGGGAACTCGAACTCTCCGAGACCAATAGTTCGATGGACGAACTGCTCGCCATGCAAAAGAAAGAAGCGAATCTCACCTTTGCAAAATTTATAAAAAAGAACTATGCAAGTTGGATTACCCCTGCAATAGATCGTCCATTGCTCAGCCCCGATGTCTTCAAGCGAAAAGTATTTCCTTTATTAGACCAAGGCAAAAAGGTTTTTTTACTCGTTCTCGACAATTTCCGCTACGACCAATGGCGCATCCTTAGTCGCGAGATTGCCGATCTGTTCACCTTTGAAGAAGACCTTTATTACAGCATTCTACCTACTGCCACGCAGTATGCTCGCAATGCCATCTTCTCTGGACTTATGCCCAAACAAATACAACAAATGTTTCCAGAGCTTTGGGTGGACGAGGAAGAAGATGAAGGCAAAAACCTCAACGAGAAAGCGCTCGTTCAAACACAGCTCGACCGTTACCGCCGCAAAGAGTCTTTCTCTTATCATAAAGTAAACGATTCGCAAGGAGCGGAGAAACTATTACACGACTTTAAACAATTGGAAAATAACGACCTCAATGTACTCGTTATCAATTTTATAGACATCCTATCCCACGCTCGCACAGAGCATCAAATGGTCAGAGAATTAGCTGGAAATGAAGCTGCTTACCGAAGCATTACGTTGTCGTGGTTTCAGCATTCTGCCATCTACGAGCTCTTTAAAACGCTGGCGACAAGCCTCTATACGGTCATCATCACCACCGACCACGGAAGCATCCGAGTGGATACACCCATAAAGGTGGTAGGCGACCGCAACACCAACACCAATCTACGATACAAAATTGGCAAAAACTTGGCATACAATCCAAAGGAAGTTTACGAAATCAAAGATCCCTCCAAGGTGCAGCTTCCGTCACCCAACCTGAGCACCACCTACTTGTTTGCTACGGGACAGCGCTTCTTTGCCTACCCCAACAATTATAATTATTATGTAAACTACTACAAGGACACCTTCCAA
Source organism: Bacteroidaceae bacterium (assembly GCA_036652575.1). GTDB lineage: Bacteria > Bacteroidota > Bacteroidia > Bacteroidales > Bacteroidaceae > Alloprevotella. The sequence continues at coordinate 18,245 of JAVVVP010000028.1, read as the reverse complement.
CATGGCGGTGTGTCGATGGAAGAAATGATTATTCCTCTCATCACCTTGAAAGGAAAGAAAAGAGGTTCTGCCCTCTAAAAGCATCACAAAAATACGTTAGACATTTAAAATAAAACGCCCCACCGTTAGGGCCTACATTATGGAAATACAACTAAAATCAACAGACACCCTTCAGCAGGGAGCAAAAGACTTTATAACTGCCATGGGAGACAACACCATTTTTGCCTTTTATGGTAAAATGGGCGCAGGGAAAACCACCTTTATCAAAGCCTTATGCGAAGAACTCGGAGTGAGTGATGTCATCACTTCGCCCACCTTTTCAATTGTCAACGAATATCGTTCGGACACCTCAGGAGAATTGATCTACCATTTCGATTTTTATCGCATCAAGAAACTCGATGAAGTCTACGATATGGGATACGAGGATTACTTTTATAGTGGTGCTCTATGCTTTATTGAATGGCCAGAACTGGTAGAAGATGTTCTACCCGATGGAACCATAAGAGTGACCATCATAGAAAATGAAGATGGAAGTAGGACCCTAAACCTTCCTACTCATGAAAGCTAAAACAATTCTTATTACAGGTGCTTCTTCTGGCTTTGGAAAAGAGACCGCCCGTAAACTCGCGCAACAAGGACATCACGTATATGGAACAAGCCGCAAGCCTGCCACGTTGGAAGGTGTACAAATGTTGGTTGTCGATGTCACCCAACGGCCATCTATTCATGCTGCCGTTGAGCGCATTATGGCAGACCACAAACATCTCGATGTGGTAATCAACAATGCAGGAATGGGCATTAGCGGAGCGTTAGAACTTGCCACAGATCGCGAAATTTCACAGCAAATGGAGACTAATTTCCATGGTGTCGTGAACGTTTGTGCTACCGTGCTCCCCATTCTGCGCAAGCAACGCGAAGGGCGTATCATCAATCTTAGTTCGATAGCAGGTGTTGCCGCCGTTCCTTATCAAGGATTTTATTCGGCCTCTAAGTTCGCGATTGAGGGCTACAGTGAGGCGCTCGCCTTAGAAGTCTATCGCTTTGGCATAAAGATATGCCTTGTTGAACCTGGCGATTTCCACACCAACTTCACCGCGAACCGCTGCATCTCCGAAGCCACCAAGCGCGATGCTGATTATGGCAAAAGCTTTTGCAAAACGATGCAACTCATAGACGAAGCAGAACAAAAAGGTTGTAAGCCCGAGAAGTTAGCAAAAGCCATTTGTCGTTTAGTGAATGCCCCTCATCCGCGTTTCCGCACCGTGGTTGGACCTATCGAACAAGTATTTTTTGCACGCATCACCCCGTTTCTCCCTACATGCCTCCAACAAAGATTACTCCGTATGTTCTATAAACTTTAGCACATAAAGAAGAAACCTAAACTTGAGATTAAAAAGGATTATCTCATATTTCGGAGCATCCAAACGTCGAGAAGGACTTTGCGTCTTCGAATAAAAGAGTTGTCTTCCCTAAAGTCAGAAATAGAACGTTTCATTACTTCGTAAATGCGTATTATGGCTGTTCAATAAAAAGTTTTTATCGAACAGCCATAATACGCATTTACGATTAGCCAATGCCGAGCAGCTCAACGTCGAACACAAGGCTCGAAAATGCAGGAATCTTACCACTTTTGCGATTGCCATAACCGAGTTCATAAGGAATATAAATCGTGAACGAATCGCCTACGTTCATAAAAGGCAATGCCTCTCTCCAACCTTCAATCACCTCCGTTAAACGAATGGCTTCGGGATAGGGCTGTCCAAAATTTTCATCAAACACGGTGCCATCCATGAGCGTTCCACGATAATACACCATCACGATGCTGCGCTTCGTTGGGTGCTTGTCTCCTTCGCCTACGCGGTTTCTTTTGTAGAGCACACCACTTGGCAAAGACACCACATCTGGCTCTGTCGCAATACGCTTCAGAAACGCTTTGTTCTCCATCTTATAATCTTTCTTTGTTCCCATTGTTTCTTGTTTTTTTGACTTATGAATAAAAAAAAAGCCAACTTACAAATAGGCTATAAAGTCATTCGTAAATTGGCATTTTAGGTCTTGATAAAAACTACTTATTATTGTATACCTTGAAGTTGGTAACCTTGCTCTTAAAGTTGCCTGTTTTGGCAAGAGGGAAGAAGAGTGTGCTCACCTTTGCCATCTTGTCTTTGCCCGCATTGTACGCAATCATCTCAGTACGTTTTTCTTCTACCAATCGTCCATTGACGTAGAGTGACGTGCTGTTATTTGTTCCTTTTATGCAGATAGAGGCTTTCTCGCCTGGTAGCACCTTGTAGTTGAACGTATAGAGATAGCCATCGCGAGAATAGCCCATCAGGCCACTAATCGGATCACTCAAATAGAACGTAGAACGTTTGCACGTTGTCAAGATAGTGCCCAGAGTTTCCGCTGCACCTTCTACCTCGAAAGCTACGGTGTAAGGATAACCTGCGCCCAAGTACGAGCTAGAGGTGCCTGGTTTGAGTTCTTTGCACATCACGGTGGAATCGGTATTCACCAAGCCCAACTCTTCAACACCAGGACCAACGGTAATCGTTTGGCGAAGAGAATCGAACGCTTCATAAGACATCGTTGTTTTTTTACCATTCCACATCTTCGTAGCCAGGGTTTGTATTGCGGGATAGACGCGATGATGTATGTCGGAAATGGAGATACCATTGCCCGCGTGGTCATTCCACAGGGCAAACATACCGCCAAGTATCGCCTTGTCACCTTCTTCAAAAGTTTGGTTGCCGATATTCACAGGAGTCCACGTGTCGTAAAGGTTCTTTGTATTAAGGTAGTTGTAGTAGTAACCTGCTTCGGGTACAATGTAAAGCATACCATCGGGGATACTCACCACTTCGTAACCCAAGCGTTTCATTTCTTTAGGGTCTGCATATCCGTTGTACCAACAATTCATCAGTACGTTTTTCACTTTTACGGGTGTTTTTCCTTTGGCGTGCGTCAATGCGCCCCAAACACAAGCTTGCTTGCCAAAGCTTTCTACGAAACGAATACAATGGTCGGTGAAAGCACGAAACTTCTCAACAACAATGGTGTCTTGATTCGAATATTCGTCTGTACCCACGTGAACACGTTTGCCTACAAACACAGGATCGCTACCCTCTAGGTACTCCTTGAAAAGTCCATCTACGAATTGTTCCGTTTTCGGATTGAAAAGGTCGAGATGGTCCATACCGTATTTCTGGCTGCCAATTTCAGGCATATATTTTGTAAAGGCGAGCGAATGCGCTGGCACATCAATTTCAGGTATTACCTCAACGCCTAGTTTCGCAGCGTTCTTCTGAAAAGCACGAAATTCGTTTTTGGTGTACGAGCCATCGCGCGCGGTGAGTCCTGGATAGGTATCGCATTCGAGACGGAACGCGGAATAAGTGTTCTCCCACTTGCCCCCCGAAAGTTGTTTAAAGCCGTTGTCGCTCAAATGCACTTGCAACGTGTTCATCTTATAAAAAGCCATCATCTGAACGAGTGATTCTAAATAATCCATAGGGATGTATTTTCGTCCACAGTCGAGCATAAAACCGCGTATCGCATATTTGGGCACATCGGTAACGGTACCATAAGGGAAACCATAACTCACCGTATTGCCTACCACCGTTTTATGCTTCAACGCCATTTGGAGCAACGTTTGACTTGCCCAAAAAGCGGCCTTTGCAGTTTGTGCTTCGATGCGTACGCCTTTTTTGCTCACCGTCAGTTGATAACCTTCGTTTCCGAGTTTCTTGTTTTTTACGAGTACAAAGAGTATCGCAGGTCCTTTCGCTTTACCCGCTTGAACGGTTAAGCTGTGATCGATTCCCAACCATAAGGAATAAGCTTGGGCAAATTGGTCTGCAACCTTCTTCATTTCGGCGCCACCTGAATAGCACACCGAAGTGCCTTTCACTGGTGAGAAGGTGCCTTCACCACTGTTTTGCCACTGTGTCAGGGTTGGAATGACAAAGGGAACTTCACTCGATTTACTACTTTGAGCCATCACGTTGCCACTGATGCACGTTGCCATCATGAGACTTAGAATCCATTTCATTTTCATGTTTTGTTTTTTCATTGATATGATTATCTAATTATATTGGGGCAAAGATAAGAAAAAGTCAGCAAAACAGCAACTTTACGAAATTAAAAATATCTGTTTTTCTGTTCTTTAGCCTCGAAAGCGAAACAAACTTTATCCCGTCAAGCTCTTTCTACGTTGACGCTATAACGCCTCTGTATTAGCAAATCGATGGCTTTTACAGCCCCATCATAAAGAAGGAATTTAATTCGCTTTTTCGGAAAATAAACGTTCAACTTCTACCCAGGAGTCAAGAGCAAACAGGAGGGGTTGGACGTTCCTCTTCAAAAAAGTAGACAAATCTGCTCGTCTGTTTTTAAACCATATCTTCGCCTGTTTTCACAACCGCCACTTTGACCGTTTTGTGGAACGGAATAAAGCGCGAGATGATGGCAATAACGAGTGATGCAATCAGCATATAGCCAAAGATTGTTTTGAGTCCGAGCAATAAACTTTGAGTCTGCAAGACGGTGTATAAATGGTTGGTAGCTACTTGCTCCGCTTCGTGAAATCCCGTTCCTTGCGCGAGAGAGGTTTTTAAGGCTTGATGGTATTGGTTTGCGGCGAGGTCGTAATCCATCGTTATATTCTCGGATAAAATATTCATCGCATTTAGTTGTACGCGGTAGAGCAGATTGTTGAAGAATGCCGTTGAAATCGCGGGCGCCAAAGCAGAACGAAAGGTGATCAGGAAGAACGCATTGTAAATCATCAGTTTTGGATTCATATCCTCTACCACATAAACACCGAACGCAATGAACAGTATCATCAGTCCCATACCGCGAAGTATCATCGGGAGAAAAAGCATTTCATAACGTCCATCGGGAGTCATGCCGAAGTACAGAATTGCGAAGTAGAAAACATAGCAGAACATACCTCCCGAAATAAGGAAGCGAAAACGCCACCGTTGCCAGCGGAACCACCAAAAACAGATCGTCGCACCGAGTATAAATCCGGGCAACATCCATAGGCTTAGCGAATTGGAATGAACACTATCAACCCGAAGAATGCTTGTGGCATAGCTTGTCACCAGTACACTACTAGACGAAAAGAACATGGCAATTACCATAAAAAGATAACCAATCATCGCTTTACTACAGTTTAAGACTTCCAACCTTAAATAAGGAACCTTTTGACTTGTTTGGCGAAAGACAAAAAGCCAAAGGAGGAAGGGTACGAGGAAGACAAAAACCGTGAGCTGCGTGGACGAGAACCAGTCCAATATTTTCCCATACGTAACAATATAAATAATCAACAATTGGCAGACAGAAATGAGTAACACACTTTTTCCATCAAGTGTTTTAAAGGGAAAAAGAAGAGGACGTTGAGCATAGCGAAAACAAACAAGCACAAAGACAATGGCAATGAACAAGAGTATCATAATGAAGTAATAGATCTGTTGCCACTGATAGTAATATGCTAATTGTGCGGTTAAAATCATGGAGACTTGTCCTGCAGAGAACACGATCGGATAAAAATAAGCGTAAAATTCGCTACGTACATTCTTTGGACTGAAGAACGGACGTATCATCGTGATAATCTCAAGCATGGCAAAGCCCTTGAAAAAGCCGATAAAGAAACTACAAACAATGATAATTTCGATTTGGCTACTACGGGCACAAACGAAACTCAGTACGACTTGCAACAACAAGTCGATGAGCAGCACGGTTTTTGTCGTTATGGCAGGGCGTGTCTTTGGAATGAGAGGGTAAGAGACAGCCATCCCTACAGACGTGGCGTAGAAAGCCATTCGTATGTCTTCGCTCAACACGCCTAACGTTCCCGATACCTCTACGATGCTACCCGTGTAAGCTCCGTTGATCAGCACGATGGGTAGTAGAATCGCGAACGCGGCAATGAATCCCAACCATTTGGGAACCCACGGACGAATGGGAACGTTTAAAGCTTGCAGTTTGACCATGGACTTAGTTTTTTAACGCCTCGGTTTCCACCATCATTCCTGCACGCAGGGTTTTCATATCTTCAGGCGTTGCATCCTCAAAATCAATACGCACTGGTATGCGTTGTTGTATCTTCACAAAGTTTCCAGCTGAATTATCGGTAGGAATGAGAGAATACTTTGAGCCTGTGGCTTCTGAAATCGCCGAAACCGTTCCGTGAAATAGTTTATGACTAAACGCATCCACTTTTATTCTAACTTTCTGACCGATGTGGATATTGGCTATTTGAGTTTCCTTGTAGTTCGCCGTAATCCATTTGTCGTTACTGCGTACGAGGTAGGAAAGCGTTTGTCCTGCTTGCACCAATTGCCCTGCTTCTAGGGTTCGCCGCCCCATATAACCATCATGAGAAGCAGTAACCACCGTATAAGAAAGGTTTAATTCCGCCATTTCTTTGTCCGCTTCTTTGCGTAGAATGAGGGCGTTGGCCGTACCTGTTTTCTTCGCGGTTTCCGTACTTTGTGATTGAGCTGCCTTTTTTTGTTGCAACAAAGCTTCGTAATGCGCTTTTGCGGCTTCGTAGTTTGCTTTCACTTGTTCGTATTGTTGCCGAGAAACCGATTCTTCCTGCAAGAGGTTCGCGTAGCGATGATAATCTTGTTCTATCTGCCATAAACGCGCTTTTGCTTCTGCTATATTCGCATTTTGTATGGACACATTGTCTTGTGAAGCTTGTATACCCGAGCCTAATACATTTTTAGATGCACGAGCATCCATCAAAGCAGCTTCGGCATCTTTTAATTTTATTCTATATTCTCGATTGTCTAAAATAAGAAGCGTATCCCCTTTCTTCACCCATTGATGTTCTTTAAAACGAACTTCTTTTATATAGCCCGACACGCGAATATTGACAGGTACGATATATTGGTCTACAATCGCATCATTTGTAATTTCGTAGTTCACATATTTCCAAAAGTAATGAATGGTCCACGATATGCCCGCTAAGGCAATAAGAATGCAGACGGTATTGAGTAGAATATTTCTTCGTCTTATTCGGAGTAGCTGTTTATGTCTTTTTTTGATTTCTGCCATATAGATAATGTCTTCATTTATAAGTTTCCGCAAATGCGCTGTAGCTGATAATAGGTGTAAACCACATTGGTACGCGCCGTGGTCAATTGTAATTCTTCTTGTAAACGAATGCTGCTTGCATCCAACAGATCGGTGAGGATAGAAAGTTGATTCAGATACCGGTTGTGCACAATGCGATAGTTGTCTTCCGCCTGCTTAACAGCCTGCAATAGCATCTTTACTTTGTCGAGCGCTTCTTGATGTCGAATGTAGGCACTTCTTACCTTGGTGCGAATATTTTGCATCATTTGTTCCTCGGCATTCTTTTGCAATTGAAAATCGAGTCGTGCACTTCTTACTTTGTGTTTGTTATGATACAACGAAGAGAGGTTGTAAGAAAGATGGAGAGCGATATTCCAATTATTGATAAATTTATCCGCCATATTACTTGTGATGGGGCGTTCCAATACGTTGCCTGCACAAACCGATAGACTGGGTAGATAGTCTGCTTTGATAAGGCGTTGATCTGTTAGGGCTAATTGTGTGTCATAGCGCGCCAATCTTAATTCTGGATAGCTGTTGTAAGCTTGACTGATATAGTTGTCGCAACTTTGTAATGTGACGGGTTTATACAATAAAGTGGTATCGGGCAACAATTGCAACGTCTCGTCTAAGCCTAGTATCATATCTAGTTGTTGAGATACAATGTAAATGTTGTTGTCGACCTCTTGATAGGCAAGCTTGTCATTGGTCAGTTGTATTTCACTCCTTATAGCATCATTTCGAGTGACAACACCCTCTTTCCACATTTTTTGTATGTCTTTCAATCGTAGTTTCGATTCTTCGATGTTGCGTGCAAAAACTGCTTTTTGTTTGTAGAGCGTAAACAAGTCTATGTATTGCTGTAACAGTAGCAATTTCAGTTCCGCTTGATCCTTACTCGTGCTCAATAGAGCTATTTGTTTTTCTAAGTTGGCACGTCGTATGGTATTTACTGTTTTTCCACCTTTATATATAGGTTGTGAAATTTCTATCTTGTAATGATGTGACCAATCTGGCGTGTCGGGGTGTGTGGCATGCGAGAGTCCATTGGCGAAAATGGTGGGTTGTCCAATGTATCCAAAGGAGGCCTCAACGTTCACATCTGGCAAACGTAAAGTTAAAGCTGTCTTTCCTTTTTCGTCTGCGATGCGTTCGTGGAGGTGCGAAGCCTTTATACGTAAGCTATTTTCAACTCCTCGTTGAAACAATTCGTCTACCGATAAAAAATAGGTGGAACGCTGTGCTTGTAAGAACGTTGGAAAAAGAAGTAGAAAAACAAAGTAGCGGTTAAATTTCATTGAGCGTATCGTTTAGCATTACGAGATTGTCTATACTTGTCTGAAGTCTCTTTTTGTTCATCTTTTTCGCGAGATAAGCATAAATCGTATCGAGAAGTGGCATCACCTTCTTTGCAAGCTCTTTTCCTTCGCCTGTCAGGAATATTAAACGGTTGCGTTTGTCGGCTGCATCCTCTACCCGTATCACCCAGCTTTTCTTTTCGAGATTGTTGATCAGATTCGTAAGACATGCTTTGTCTTTCGTGGTTCTTTCTGCTAAGAATTGCTGACTTACACCTTCTGCCTTCCACAAACAATGCATAATTTGAAGCTGCTCAAAGGTCATTTCTATGTTATTCTGTTTTAAAATCCGTTGTATGGCTTGTCGGTGAGCCATACGGGTTTCTATCATTTGTCGAATGAGTCCGTGTACTAGTTCGCTCTCCATTATCTCTTTTTCTTTTAGAATCGACTGCAAAGGTACGACTTTTCTCTAAAAAACAGTTTAATAATTGACTGTTTTTTCTGCGACTTATGTTTGTAGCGGGTTTTTGAGTTCCTTTACGAAGTTAGTATTCATACGTTTAGAGCTCCAATAAAAAAACACGTAACAAGAAGGTGACAAGCCTTTTTTTGAACGGATGCAGAACCCCCAAGAAAACACAAAAGAGAACGAAGACCGAAAAGACCACAAACGGAACTTTCCTAAAGATTGCTAACAAAAAGCGCGTGCTTCGGGAACCTTTTGGGGAGGTCTTCCCGCTGCAACGAGCGAAAAAAAGACGGAGAAAAAGAATTTTTGAAGCGACAAAGACAAAACACGAAAAGGAACTTTAAGATATAAGTCCTCTGAAGCAGCGTTTTATTTTAATTCGTTCACATACGCGTGCTCTAGTTGCGCTTTTTTGCTCGAAAAAGTGCATTCGCGAAGCCGCAAAAAAATGAACAAGTCCTGGGATCGTTTTCAAAAAGCGGCATCTAATTAAAAAAAGTCCAGGGATCGTTGCTCTTTTCTAACCATTCGCGGGAGAGGACGGTGATGTTCACGCAATTCTCAGCGATTGGCAGCGTCCGAAAAAGAGAGAAAGATTGAGATTACTTTATTCTTTTTAAGCAATTCGAGTTCCGTTGTGTTCTAAAATAGACCTGCGAAGGAGTACTATCCAGATTGAGGATTAGAGCGCTTTAAAAACACAAACACAACGTTGTCGCCATAAAAAGAGAAACGATCCTTTTACGCGATATAGAAAGAGGAAGCGGGAAAACAAACATCGGGTAATGGATAAAAATGCTTCCTTTTTAGAATTGCCAAGATCGATGGAGGTTCCACTCCTTTTCTACGGTCCCATCTCTTCTACTAAATGCGATTTAGCAGAAGAGAAAACGTAGGTGCGACGAACCTTTCGCAGGAGAACAGATTATTTTGAAAGAGGTGTTTCTTTCGGTTTGCGATCGAAAAAGGGGTTTTTAGCGGAAGCGCTAACGGCTATCGCAATCGTTTGATGACAAGCATGGAGCCAATGGAGCTGTTGAGCCGAAAAACCGGCTGAAAACATAACACGCGTATCTAGGCGATAGTCCGCCGCCGTAGCGCAAGCTGATCCCAATGCGATACCTACGTCTATCGTGTTGATAGCACAAGGTGTCGCTGCTGATTTCAGATCACAAGTAGCAAAACCACAATAACCACAATTCATTCCGAGCGGTTGACTTCTTGTTCCAATAAGAACGAGGGCTTCCGCTTGCCTTATATTGAGAGCATCCCGAAGAAAAAATTTCATGTTTTGCAAATCGGCTTGACGTTCCATTTCTTGTGCCAATCGTTCCAAGTCGGCTCCATCAATAGCTACAATTTCTAGGATATCAATTCCTTTCCCTTTTGGGGCAGTACGTGCCGCTAGCATCATTTGTCCAACGGCTTGCATCACGCTTTGGTGACGTAATTCTCTTTCGTTTTGTTTCATCGTTCTGTTTTTATATAGATTCAGCATGGAACGTTTCGTATCGTCATCGCTCTCTGCTGAAAGATGATTGATGGTGTAAAAATAAGGAAAAGATGTGAGTTAACCGAATATCAAAGGCGGAATTTAAAATTCAAGGGAAAAGAACAGACAAATCCACCTTTACCCTTTTTTCTTTGACCTCTTTCCAACCAATAATAGTCTAGGGATAAAAGTTTTTGCTATATTTATATAGAGGTGTGCTCGAAAATTCCTAACTTTGCACGTAAATCAATTAAACATCTGAATTATGGCTGATAAAAAGAGAATAAAAACCGCATTGGTATCGGTTTTCCACAAAGAGGGTTTGGAAGCATTGCTTACAAAACTTCACGCAGAAGGCGTGAAATTTCTTTCAACAGGAGGTACACAGAAATTTATTGAAAGTCTAGGTTTTCCTTGTCAAGCGGTAGAGGATGTAACAACTTACCCTTCGATTCTTGGAGGGCGTGTAAAAACACTTCACCCTAAAATATTTGGGGGTATCTTAGGTCGCCGCGAACTAGAAAGCGACCAACAGCAGATGGCACAATACGAAATTCCAGAAATAGACCTTGTGATCGTAGATCTTTATCCTTTTGAGGAAACGGTGAAGAGTGGTGCTTCGGAAGCGGACATTATCGAAAAAATAGATATCGGTGGCATTTCGTTAATACGTGCTGGCGCAAAGAATTTTACAGATGTGGTCATTGTACCCAGTAAAGCAGAATACAACGCGTTGCTCGATATACTCGAAGATAACGGAGCGGAAACAACGCTTGCCGATCGCCGTTGGTTCGCCACCTGCGCTTTTGGAGTTAGTAGCCATTATGATACCGCGATACATCGCTATTTTGCGACAGAGAAATAATTAAAAACTATCTAATACACAATAGACGCAATGGGATTCTTTTCATTTACTCAAGAATTGGCAATGGACCTCGGTACCGCCAATACCATCATCATCAGTGATGGTAAAATCGTAATAGACGAGCCCTCGGTGATTGCGATGGACCGCCACACAAACAAAATGATAGCTGTGGGTGACCGTGCAAAACTGATGTACGAAAAAACAAACGATAAAATACGTGTCGTTCGCCCTCTACGCGATGGCGTGATAGCCGACTTCTATGCTTGTGAGCAAATGATGCGTGGACTTATCAAAAAAGTGCATACGGGCCGCCGCTTGTTCTCGCCATCGCTTCGTATGGTGATTGGAGTTCCTTCGGGTAGTACAGAGGTGGAGCTACGTGCCGTGCGCGACTCTGCGGAGCATGCTGGAGGACGTGATGTTTACTTGGTCTTCGAACCAATGGCTGCTGCGATTGGTATTGGCTTGGACGTGGAAGCTCCAGAGGGCAATATGATTGTAGATATAGGTGGTGGTACCACGGAGATTGCCGTTATTTCATTGGGCGGAATTGTGAGCAACAATTCTATTAAAATGGCAGGCGACGACTTGACTTCTGATATTCAGGAGTATATGAGCCGCCAGCACAACGTACGTGTGAGTGAACGTATGGCAGAACGTATTAAAATGCACGTGGGAGCAGCACAAACGGATTTAGGCGATGAAACGCCAGAGGATTATGTAGTGCATGGACCGAACCGTATCACGGCTTTGCCAATGGAAGTGCCTGTATGCTATCAGGAAGTGGCACACTGCTTAGAGAAATCGATTGCGAAAATAGAAATGGCGGTGCTGAGTGCTCTTGAAAACACTCCTCCAGAGCTTTATGCTGATATTGTTCACAATGGCATTTACCTCACAGGTGGTGGTGCCTTACTTCGCGGATTGGATAAACGTCTGACGGATAAAATAAATATTCCATTCCATGTTGCCGAAGATCCGCTTCACTGCGTAGCCAAAGGTACGGGCGTTGCACTGAAAAACGTAGATCGGTTCTCGTTCTTAATGAGATAGCGGAATAAAAAATGATAAAAAGCTCGTTCCGAACAGCGAGTAGCGTGTGGATGGCTTTTGAAGAAGGAGCACGTTGCAAAGCCGTTCGGAATGAATGTATATAAGAGTCTATGCACAATTTGCTCATCTTCTTGCAAAAGTACAATTATTGGTTCCTTTTTGTTTTTCTGGAATTGATAGGGGGCTTTATGTTGTTTCACTTTAATAGTTATCAAGGTAGCGTTTGGTTTACGCAAGCGAATGAAATGGCGATTCAAGTGGTACGCCTTCGCAACGATGCAACGAACTATCTAAAGTTGGGTGTCAACAATCGAGACCTAACAGATCGAAACATTGTGTTGCAGCAACAAGTTGCTCTACTTCGTGATGAATTGATTCGTCGAGGAAATGATAGCCTTACGTTGGATCATCTTTTGCGCAATGTACAGGGATCGTATAAATATGTAATGGCAACGGTGGTGTCGAATTCCATCACGAAGCATAACAACTATCTCGTTATCGATAAGGGCGAAGCGCAAGGCGTGAAACCCGAAATGGGCGTGGTGTCGGGTACAGGCGTTGTAGGCATTGTGTATCTAACCAACACCCATTATTCGCTCGTAATACCTGTCATCAACTTAAAATCGAACATTAGTTGTCGAGTAAGAGGATCGCGTGTGTTTGGGTATTTGCAATGGAATGGCGACAATCCTCTTGTGGCATACGTTAACGACATTCCTCGCTATGCGCGTATCAAAGTGGGCGATTGTATTGAGACAAGTGGCTATTCATCCGTTTTTCCTGCGGGCATCTTTGTGGGACGCGTGGTGCATATCTCCAACTCTACCGATGGAATGGCATATAGCTTGAAAGTGAATTTAAGTACGGATTTCGCAAATTTGCGCGATGTATCGGTGGTGATCAATCAAGATAAACCGGAAATTGATTCGTTGAGAGTGAACGCAATGGAAACAGAACAAATAAAGCAATAAGTCTCTTTATGATCAACGAAACCCTAAAACATATCATTCGCTTTGTCTTACTCTTGCTCTTGCAAGTGTTGGTGTTCAATCACGTACACATCTTCGACTATGCCACGCCACAAGTGTGCGTCTATTTATTGTTGTGCTTTCCGCTCGTAACGTCTCGTAGTCTACTCTTGTTGTGGGGGTTCTCAATGGGTTTTTTGATCGATCTTTTTTCGAACACATTCGGGCTATCTACCATCGTGATGACGTTTATGGCAATGATACAACCGTTCTTACTAAAGGCCTTTTCTCCTCACGATGACGATGGCGACGTTTCGCCCTCTTTCTCTAGCTTAGGAATAGGTTCTTTCTCTCGTTATGTGATTACGGCCGTATTACTATTCGAAATTTTCTATTTTGGACTAGAGTCCTTTTCTTTTTTCAATATAAAGGACGTATTACTAAGTATGGCAGGGGGAACCTTGCTTTCCTCCCTGATGATTCTAGCCATTGAGGGCATACGCCATAGCGGTTCGACAAAGCGCAAAGTATGAGACAATATGATTTAGAAAAACGAAAATACGTGATAGGTGCGGTGGCTATAGCCATCGTTTTTATCTATATGGTGCGTTTGTTCACACTTCAGATAATGAGTGATGACTATAAGCGCAATGCCGATTCGAATGCGTTCCTAAAGAAAATTCAGTATCCATCGCGTGGACTAATCTCCGATCGTAATGGTAAACTTTTGGTGTATAATGAGCCTGCTTATAACATTATGGTGATTATGACAGAGCAGCGAGGCGTGGATACGCTTGCTTTTTGCAATGCACTAGGCATCACAAAGGATTTTTATATCAAACGAATGCTGGAGATAAAAGACGGCAGCAAGAATTTGGGCTATTCGCGCTATACCCAACAAGTTTTTTTGAGTCAGATTCCCGCACAAGAATTTTCATCATTTCAAGAAAAGCTCTTTAAATTCAAAGGCTTTTACGTGGAAAAACGAAGCATTCGTCACTATGCGTATAATAATGCCGCCCATGTGTTGGGTGATGTAGGCGAAGTGTCGCCCTCCGACATAGAAAAGGCAGAAGACAAGTACTATCAAAGTGGCGACTACGTAGGGAAGCTCGGTGTGGAGCGTTCGTACGAAAAAGAACTTCGTGGCGAAAAAGGAATAGAAATATTATTGCGCGATGTGCACGGCAGAATTAAAGGGCATTATCTGGATGGTTCTTTCGATCGTCGTCCCGTACCTGGAAAGAACCTTACGCTCGGACTTGATGCCGAATTGCAAAAGTTGGGAGAATACTTAATGAATGGCAAAATAGGGACCATTGTAGCCATTGAGCCCAAAACGGGTGAAGTGCTTTGTATGGTGTCTTCGCCCTCGTACAATCCTGCCATAATGGTAGGGCGTAATCGGGGAAAGAATCAGGTGAGGTTAGGGAAAAATCCTTGGAAACCTCTGCTCAATCGTACCATCATGGGACAGTATCCACCAGGTTCTACCTTTAAAGCCACGCAAGCGCTCACTTATTTACAAGAGGGCATCGTCTCGCCTTCCACTCAGTTCCCTTGTTATCATGGTTTTAACTACGGTCGATTACACGTTGGTTGTCACAGCCATTCTTCGCCCGTTAGTCTGGTACCCGCCATTGCGACTTCGTGCAACAGCTATTTTTGTTGGGGCTTGTTTCGGATGCTGAGTGCTCGAAAATATGGCTCTGTACAGAAAGCTTTAACGCGTTGGAAAGATTATATGGTATCGATGGGCTTCGGGTATCGCTTGGGTATTGACCTACCAGGGGAGAAGCGAGGGATGATACCCAATGCCGCCTATTATGACAAGGCTTATAAAGGCTCGTGGAATGGTTTGACGGTGATCAGTATCTCGATTGGACAAGGAGAGGTGAATTTAACACCGTTGCAAATAACGAATTTGGCGGCGACCATCGCCAACCGCGGCACGTATATTGTGCCCCACGTGGTACGGAATATAGAAAATGGAACCTTAGATAGTATCTATCGATACCCTAAGCGGACGATGGTAGATCCTATTTGGTATAGAAAAGTGATAGAAGGTATGCGTAGCGCAGTGCTCAATGGTACGTGTAAAGCGGCAAACTTGCCAGGCATTGAGGTGTGTGGCAAAACGGGTACGGCTCAAAACCACGGGCACGACCATTCTATTTTTATGGGATTTGCACCGATGAACAGCCCAAAGATAGCAATTAGCGTCTATGTGGAAAATGGTGGCTTTGGTGCCGTGTATGGGGTCCCTATTGGAGCTCTGATGATGGAAAAGTATATAAACGGAAAGCTCTCTGCATCTAGTCAACTTAAAGCAGAGTCGTTCCACAAACGAGCAATATCTTATGGCGACAAAGTACGATGAAAGCAAAAGTCCATTTCGTTCGTTAGATTGGTTAACGATTGGGCTCTATATTGCGTTGCTTGCTTTTGGCTGGTTCAGCGTATGTGGTGCAAGCTATGATTATGGAAGCACAGATATGTTCGACTTTGCGAGTCGTTCTGGCAAACAGCTTTTATGGATCAGTTGTTCTTTTGGGCTTGGTTTTATTTTGTTGATGCTCGATGACCGCTTCTATGATTCTGTGGCAAACTTTGTTTACGTAGGTTTTATGGTCTTATTGCTCATCACACCCTTTCTGGCTACCGACACCAAGGGATCACTTTCGTGGATCAAGTTTGGGTCTGTCAGTTTGCAACCCGCCGAGTTTGCCAAATGTGCCACCGCGTTAGCCATCGCGAAACTAATGGGGACCTATGGCTTCTCGTTGCAGCGAAGGCGCGACTTTCTGTATGCTACGGCAATCATTTTATTGCCCATAGCGTTAATTGTCATGCAGAAAGAGACGGGCTCAGCCCTCGTTTATTTTGCATTCTTCTTAATGTTCTATCGGGAAGGTATGCCTGGTTGTATTCTCTTTGCGGCTTTTGCAGCCGTACTCTACTTTGTGGTCGGTGTGAGCTATGATGCTGTACCGCTCTTCACAACAGGTGCTTCGTTAGGCAAAGCGGTGGTACTTATAATGATCTGGTTGTTTACGCTCGGCATGCTGCGTGTTTATACTCCCGAGCGAAAGCACGTGTGGCATCTCTTTACGCTTGGTGGCATTGTCATTCTACTTGCGTTTGGAATTGCCGAATGGCTTGTTGCCTTTGAGGTATCGTGGGTTATACTTGCGGTGTGTGTGACCATGTTGTTTTACCTTATCTATCAAGCGTTGAGCGAACGCTTATCGTCTTATTTTTACATTGCTCTTTTTACGTTGGGTTCGGTAGGCTTTTTTTATTCGTCCAATTATGTGCTCAACAATGTGTTGCAGCAACACCAACGAGATCGTGTGAATTTATTGCTTGGGCTATCAGACGACCCCTCGGGTGTAGGCTATAACGTGAACCAAAGTAAAATTGCAATAGGCTCAGGAGGCTTAGAAGGAAAAGGGTTTTTGAATGGTACGCAAACGAAACTGAAATATGTGCCAGAACAAGACACGGATTTCATCTTTTGCACCGTAGGAGAGGAAGAAGGGTTTATGGGTTCATCGATTGTACTATTGCTTTTCTTAGCACTAATCCTTCGGCTCATCTATTTGTCGGAGCGGCAGCCCTATGGTTTCGGGCGTGTGTATGGCTATTGTGTATTGAGTATCTTTCTGTTCCATTTGTTTATCAATGTCGGGATGGTATTAGGACTGACCCCCGTGATCGGTATTCCTTTGCCTTTCTTTAGCTATGGCGGTTCGTCTCTTTGGGGTTTTACGCTGTTGCTTTTCATATTCCTACGTCTAGATGCAGGTAGAAATAGGTCGAGACGATAATGTTTTTTGGAGCACAGCCTCTTTTCTTACGACCTAAAGTTCGTATCGTTACCAAAAAAGGCTTATATTTGCACTACAATCATTCGTATAGAAAGAAACAATGATAAGAAAAATATTAGTAATTCGTTTTCGTCGGGTTGGCGACTCCGTGCTGTCTATGTCACTTTGTCATAGTTTAAAACGAAGTTTCCCGAACGCCGAGATTCATTTTGTAATCAACAGTAGCATCGCATCACTTTACGAAGCGCATCCTGATATGGATCGCTTAATACCTTTTACTCCTGAGGAACTGAAAGGTAAAGCCTATCTAAAGAAGGTGAAGCAAGTGGTGCGTTCCACGCACTATGATGTGATCATTGATATGCGTTCTACGATAAAAACGCTTCCTTTTTCGCTCTATTCGCTTTCTACTCCTTATCGGATAGGGCGTTGTAAGCCTTATAACTGGTTTGTTCATAACTATCGAATGAAAGAATATGATAGCGACAATCGCGTGCAGAGTAATCTACGTCTGCTAGAACCTTTAGCAAAAGAAGGGGACCTCATAAAGGATGAGAGTTTTCCTCTGTTTGTTACCGATGAAGAGCGTCGCACGTTTCGTGCCTATATGGAGGAGCAAGGCATTGATTTTTCTCGTCCTGTGATTCTCGCGGCTATTGCCACTAGAATAAAAGGGAAATCTTGGCCTAAAGAACGTATGATAGAAGTGTTACGCCGGATCATCGACCAATACGATGCCCAGCTCGTGTTCAATTATGCAGGGGAAGCAGAGGCGCGTATGGCAAAGGACTATTACGACACGTTAGAGCAAGATAAGCACCTATTTCTCAACATAGAAGCCAAAAACTTACGTCAATTGTGTGCCTTGTGTACCAACTCCCATTTTTTCTTTGGCAACGAAGGAGGACCGCGCCATATCTCACAAGCCTTCGAAGTACCTTCTTTTGCTATTTATCCACCCAATATTAGCAAGAACTTTTGGTTGCCTGGCAATGGCGAACGTTATGCGGGTTTATCGCCTGTAGACATCTTACCCCTCGCGCAACAGAAGAAAATGACATATGCAGAGCGTATGGCAATCCTTACGGTGGATCAGGTATGGGAAGGATTGAACGAAATGCTCAAGAAATATCTATAGCCTTTCATTTTGCTCTTTTTTATTTTCTAAATTGAGAATA
>JAVVVP010000027.1:0-26646 GCA_036652575.1 Bacteroidaceae bacterium | reverse complement strand
TTTCAATCAAGGTTGTTTTATTTTGTCGTATGTAAATGACAGCAGTGAATTTTCTGTTGTATACACAGATCAAATTCAGGAAACCAATGATGATGGCAGTCCTTATCCGGCTACAAACCAACTAAAGCAGTGGAAGATATGGAAAGATGGTGATATGCTAAAGCATACACAGATACAATAATCACCCTCATTTCTTCTAATGATAAAGAAAATCCTGTCTCTTTTTCCAAAGTTTCTGTTTGCCTTGTTATGGGTGGCTGTTCCTTTCGTATATGAAATGGAAGGTTGGGACGAGTATAACGTGGCAATAGGTTCTACCTGCTTCTCGTTGGTATGGCTTGGAGCCAATCTGTGCAAACGGGTAAATTCGATTTGTGTTTCAAAGATAGACTTGTTGTTGTGTTTGTTTTTGATTTACTATGCTATAAATGGATTGCTGAACAGCGATAGGACGAGTGTTTTGAATTTTATTACCTTTGTTGCCTTATATGCAGCCGTACGTTTCTCTTGTATGCAGAAAATCCGTCCGGTTCTCTGCATGGCAATTGTAACTTCGGGAGTCGTTCAGTCTGTACTGGGCATTGCTCAACGTTTACAGCTGGTTGCATCCAATCACAGTGAGTTTCCCGCTACTGGAAGTTTCGCAAATCCGGGGCCATGGGGTGGATTCGTCTGTCTATGCCTATTGACAGCATTGTTTTGTCTCGTTGGATCAAGACAAAAGAAATGGCGAAGAATCTATTTTTTTGCTTGCATACCTCTGTTTGTCGGTTTGGTCTTATCTGATTCGCGAGCGGCATGGGTTGCGTTTTTCGTTACTTCTGTTTGCTTTTTTCTGCGAAAGAGTTCCCCCAAAAAGATTGTTGTGTCTGTATCGGTAATAGTGTTGGCCGGTTCGGCCTTGTTGTACCTATACCGTCCTTCGTCGGCAGATGCACGTGTGCTTATCTGGAGAGTTTGTGGACAGGCGTTTGCCGGTAGTCCGGTTACGGGGGTGGGAACGAATGCCCTGGAGCGGATGTACATGTATAAGCAAGCAGACTACTTGGAAACGGCTTCGGCAGAAGAGCGGCAAATGGCTGCCGACAATACCATTGCATATAATGAACCCTTACAAGTGCTTTGTGAACAAGGAGTGGTCGGTTTCTTGTTACTAGCAGTTTTAGCCTACTATGTGATGAAACAGAAGTACAGTTTATGGGGTGCGTTGCTTTTGGCTTATACGATTTTTTCGGTCTTCTCTTATCCGTCTGATTGCCTGCCTGTTTACTTATTCCTGCCTGTTGCTTTGGCCTTTGTGTCCGGTTCGGCCGGGTGCCATACAATGCCTTTCAAGAGGTGTTATAAGGGATTGGGGTTTGCTGTAGTGATTGGCGTTCTTACCACTCTGACGGTGTATGGAGTTGCACGTTATCGGGCAAAAAGCATATTGTCTGACTATTTTTTTGATAACGATGCCCGAAGCAGCCGGTGGTTGGATGAGAATATGGATTTGTATGCTGCCGACAAAAGAATAATCGCTCTTTGTTCTGACATACTACTGATGAAAGGTGAGGATGACCGTGCACTTCCTTTCCTAGAGAAGGGCACGGAATGGGAGCCTTCTTCGTCTGCTCTTTGCAGACTTGGAGAATGCTACCAAAGAAGTGGTAAAACCGACGAAGCCGAACAGTGCTTCCGGATGGCAGAACGAATGACTCCGGGCATTATGACTCCACGTTTTTTGTTGTTTTGTCTATACCGCGAGAGCGGAAAAGATGCATTGCCTCCGGCAATAAGAACGGCTGATATGCGTGTGAAAATAGAGAACGAAAGCGTATGTACGATGAGGAATGAGGCTCGTCGGTATATTCGGTCGGTCGGTAAATAGGGAGCGTGCAATTCTTTGTCCAAAGGCAGTTGATTCTTTACTTATCCATGTGAGCCGATGTTGTTGCCGAACGAGGGGACAGGGGGGCTTTCTATAACTATTTTCTCAAAAACAATGGTTTATTCAATATAAGTTCGTAATTTCGTGAATAAAAATGAAACGGGTGTGTGTTATTGACGGACGTTATCGGATGTTGGTTTTTATCTGGCGAATGATTCCTTGATGGCTGTGGGAGAGATTGCCTATAAAGAATTGATCCAGATTTTTATGCAACCGATATTTCTCCATCATCAAAACACCTAATTTATTGATGAGTTCACTTTAAAAAGTCCATTTTAATGGAGATGGCGATTGTAATACGCTGATATACAATGCTTGTTTTTTTCTTCAAAATCAATAAAAATGACTTTTTAAAGTGGCCTCAACAGATGAAAATATGAACATTCTTTGCAACATAATAGATTGACTTTCAGTCTACGTAATGCAGAACTCTTATACCTATAACTCTTCGGGGTTTTACAATGGTCGGGCTGGTTCTTCGTTGGCTTTGTTTGAGGCTTCCAGTGTACTTGACGACCGTTTTATGGAATCGGAAGCTCACAAACTTTTGGAAGAAGTAGCGCTGTTTTGTTGAAAAAAATCGTGTAATTTTTTTTCAATTAGCAAATAAGTTCATACATTTGCGATGGGATTAGTAGATGGAATGAAGTACTTGAAGAGTAGGCGAGCTTTAAAACAAAAAAGTACAGAAAATCTTCAATGTATCTTTGTTACATTCTAAACAATCTCGAAAATACTAACAAATTAAATTTTGCGATTATGAAATCAATTACAAGAGCAAGTTGGCAAAAGTTATGCCGGTTTTGAGTGAAAGAGAACAGAGCTCTTTTGTGGGTGGTGGTATGGGTAGTAGCTCTGACCCTTCTTCGCGCAGTGAATACGATTCGTTGCTTGAGAGCGGCAATTGGACGGGTGGTTTTGTGTTGATGAGAGATGATGGAACTTATCCTACTCTGCAGTTTGTTCCTGCATCCGAGGGTTCTGATGGTTCGGGAAATTTCTCCAATCCGCAAAATCCGATAATGGGCTTATATTGCACCGGTATGGTTCCCCCTAATTCCGGTTCTGGGCTGATGGGATTGAGCAGTGTCGACGGCTATGATTTTATAGTTGGAGAATGGGTCTTTATCGGTTCTGGGAGCGTAAATGATTCGAGTCTTTTAAAAAGAGAATTGATTCATGTATTTCAAGATAGCAAAAAGATGTTATCATCAGGTGCGACGGGGAATGCGGAATTTCAAGAACATCTTTTGGGTGACCTAATGCTCTATTCAGGTGAGAATAGAGGGAAAATAGGAACTACACAATCAAGCGGATATATGGATTGGCTCTAGAAGAGTGTAATGAACAACGGAGTAGTTGACAGAAATGCTTTTGAGGATGGATTTAGGAGTTAGTTTGGAGCATTTCAACAAGAATATAAAGAGTATCGTTTCCCATCTATAATTTATACAAGTAATGAAAATATTAATTCTATGTACTGGCAACAGTTGCCAGAGTCAAATGGCGCACGGTTTCTTGCAGTCGTTCGACAAAAACTTGATGGTTTGCTCGGCGGGTACTCACGCTACTGGCACTTTGAACAAGGATGCCGTTCGGGTGATGGCGGAGGCGGGTATAGATATATCGCTGCATACCTCCGACGTCGTGGAGCGTTATTTGAATGAGGAATGGGACTATGTGATCACGGTGTGCGGTGCAGCCAACGAGTCGTGCCCAGTTTTCTCTGGGAAGGTGAAGCACCGCTTACACATCGGGTTTGACGATCCTTCGCATGTGGAAGGCTCTCCCGAATTTGTAGAGAGCGAGTTTCGCCGCGTGCGCGATGAAATACGCAGAGAGTTTCATCGTTTCTACGTTGAAAACCTGATGGAGCATCCCACGTGTCCCTGTGGTGCAAATGATTATTGTCGGTGTGAGTAATTTGATGCAGTTATGATACAGACTTTTGCTGATTGGTTGGAGCATGATGTGTTTGGACTTGATGCGGTGTCTCAATTGCGCGCGGCAGTGAATTTTTTCTTCTACGACACGATCAAAATACTCATTCGGACTGAAGGTAACGTTGAACTATACCGTTAGCGGCGTTTTGCTTGGTGTGATAGGAGGTTGGGTGCTGGAGAGGTTTAATTTAAGTCGTTATTTGAGCGATTGGGTGAAGCAGATTCAGACACCGTCTGAGCAAGAGAGCGAGCGGTGGAATGGTCGATCCCTGAAGCTACGATACTCAAAAAGGTGATGACGTGGAAACTGATCGGAATCTTCTTTGGCGTGGTTACGCTGTTTATAATTCTTTCGGGCTATCTGTTCAACGTTCTGCTACAAATCCTTTAGTCTTCCATGCCACATTCTTGGGCAATGCGGTTGGTAAGCTCGATGAATTGAGCTATCGAAAGTTGTTCGGGACGTTTGGTGAAGAGTTCGTTGCTCAAGAAGTTGGCGTGAGAGGAGCCCGAGCAACCTTGTTCGCCATCCAATTGTGAAAAGAGTGGTTTAAGGGATCCCCGTAGCATTTTGCGGCGTTGGTTGAACGTAGTTTTTACAACGCGCTTAAATAAACGTTCGTCACACCCTAGGTCTGTCACTTGGTTGCGCGTCATACGAATGACGGCACTTTTTACTTTGGGCGGTGGGTTAAATACGTCTTCGTTGACGGTAAATAAGTATTCCACCGAATACCATGCTTGTATCAGAATGCTCAGGATTCCGTAAGTCTTATTTCCAGGTTTTGCTGCGATGCGTTCTGCCACTTCTTTTTGTATCATACCTGTACAACAAGGGATCAAATCTTTATATTCGAGCATTTTGAAAAATATTTGACTGCTAATGTTATAAGGGTAGTTTCCTGTCAAAACGAAGGGCTTTCCTTCGAACACATGCTCTAAATGCATCTTCAAAAAGTCGTCTTCTACGATGCCGTCTTCGAGGGCTGGGTATTCCTTTCGGAGGTACTCAACGCTCTCAAAGTCAATCTCTACCACTTTTACTTGTCGCCCTTTTGGCATAAGGTATTGCGTCATAACTCCCATGCCTGGTCCGACTTCAAGGATGGGTAGATCGGGACATTCATCCACCGTGTCGGCGATGGCTTTGGCGATGGACAAATCGTTAAGAAAATGCTGTCCGAGAAATTTTTTAGGGCGTACACTCTTCATTATATAATGGTTTTTATTACTTTTGCGATGTGCAAATGTACTAAATAAGATTTGTACACTCTTGAATTTGAAAAATATATTGCAAAATGCACTGAAAATAGTGCTCCCGTTTGTGTTAGGAACTGCTATATTGATGTGGATGTATCGAGATACGCCACTTGATATGGTGTGGCATACGTTGACTTCTGAAATGAAGTGGAATTGGATGCTTCTCTCCCTTGCTTTTGGGGTGCTACCGCAAGTGTTTCGAGGCTTGCGCTGGAGGTTGACGCTAGCGCCACTGAATGAAACCCCTCGTCGCCGTGATTGTATCAATGCCATTTTTGTTTCTTATGCCTCGAGTTTAGTGGTGCCGCGCATAGGTGAAATTACGCGTTGCGGAACATTGGTCAAGCAAGATGGCACTTCTTTTTCGAAAGCACTCGGTACGGTGGTGACGGAGCGCATTATCGATTCGGTGTTGATTTTGCTCATCACGGGGGTTACGTTGTTGATGCAACTTCCCGTGTTTCTGAGTTTCTTTAAGACGACGGGCACAAATCTCTCTGGTTTTTTTGCGCGTTTTACGACAACGGGTTACCTCGTCACGCTTGTGTGCTTTGTGTGTGTGCTTGTGCTACTGGGTTTTCTACTCTGGCGTTTGTCTGTTTTTAGTAAAGTAAAAGGCATTATGCTTAATTTGTTAGCGGGCATCCTATCGTTGAAGAAAGTACAAAACCTCTCGCTCTATCTGTTCTATACCATCGGCATTTGGGTGGGTTATTTCTTTCATTTCTATCTCACGTTCTATTGCTTTGAGTTTACGGAACATTTGGGGGTATTGGCGGGACTTGTGGTGTTCTGCGTGGGCAGTATTGCTGTGATTGTGCCTACGCCCAATGGAGCAGGACCGTGGCATTTCGCGGTCAAAACGATTTTGGTGCTTTATGGCGTGGCGGAGACGGGTGCAATGATTTTCGCATTGCTCGTGCATACCATACAGACGGGACTACTCCTTGTGCTTGGTGTTTATGGACTTGTGGCGTTGCAGTTTACAAAACCTAAAAAGAAAATACTGCATGCGTAAGACCTTGAAAATAATATTCCCCTTCCTCTTTGGTGCCGCCATCTTAGGTTGGATGTATCGGGGATTTCCTCTTGATAAAATCGAGAATACCCTTTGTGACGGGATGAATTGGGGATGGATAGCCGCTTCGCTGTTTTTTGGTGTTGTGCCACAAGTGGTGCGTGGCTTGCGATGGCATCAAGCCCTTGAACCGCTCGATGAACATCCTTTGCGTAGGCATTGTGTAGAAGCTGTGTTCTTGTCCTTTGCCGCGAGTTTGCTCGTACCTCGTATTGGTGAAATTACGCGTTGTGGGACGTTGAAAAAGACCGATGGAACTTCGTTTACGAAAGCCTTGGGAACGGTAGTTACGGAGCGGGTTGTGGATACTCTGCTCGTACTCCTTATTGTTGGTTCTGTCTTTTTATGGCAGTTGCCCATCTTTCTTCGTTTCTTCTCGACCACTGGTACGAATTGGGAGAGCAGTGTAGGGCGATTTACCACAACGGGATATGTTGTCACGCTGGTTTGTTTGGTTTGTGCGATGGCTCTTGTGGCGTTTATGGTGTGGAAATTGAATGCGTTCAATAAGTTGCGAGGGGGATTCTTGAAATTATGGGAAGGAATTAACTCTTTGCGAAACATCCGTCAGCCAGGGCTCTACGTCTTCTATACCTTGGTGATATGGCTCTGTTATTTTCTGCATTTCTATCTGGCTTTTTTTGCTTTCAACTTTACGTCAGAGCTAGGTCTCGGGATAGGATTGGTAGCGTTTTGTATGATTACGATGGCGGTGCTTGTTCCTACGCCCAATGGAGCGGGACCATGGCATTTTGCGGTCAAAACAATACTCGTGCTTTATGGCGTTGGAGCGAGTGAAGCGATACTCTTTGCTCTCATTGTACACACCCTTCAAACGCTGCTTCTTGTTGTACTTGGCGTTTATGCAATGTTCGTTTTGCCCAATACAAAGAAATCGTTCTTTAGAAATAGTACTAATAATCTAATATAATAATGTTATGAGTGAAATTAAGAATTTAGAACCGAAGTGTTTGTGGCGTAATTTTGATGCGTTAACGCAAGTGCCACGTCCATCGGGGCATTTGGATGCTGTGCGTGATTTCTTGGTGAAATGGGCGCAAAATGCGGGTGTGGAAGTAAAAGTGGACAATGCTGGAAATGTGGTTCTGCACAAATCGGCTACACCAGGAATGGAGAACCGTCAGGTTGTAACGTTGCAGGCACACATGGATATGGTGCCCCAAAAAGCAGAGGATAGCAACCACAATTTCGAGACCGATCCAATACAAACCTATATAGATGGCGATTGGTTAAAAGCGAAAGGAACGACACTTGGAGCGGACGACGGAATGGGCGTTGCTGCTATTATGGCGGTGATGGAGGACCAAGCCTTGAAACACGGTGAACTAGAAGGTTTGATCACGGTTGATGAGGAAACGTGTATGTATGGCGTAGAAAATCTTTTACCCGATACCCTAAAAGGAACTATCTTACTCAACCTAGACGATGAGACCGATGGCGAAATGGTGATTGGTAGTGCGGGAGGTGTGAATGTCTCGGCCTCAATGGAATATAAAGAGGTAGAAACCGACTGTGAAGACGTAGCACTTAAAGTATCTCTTAAGGGTTTACGGGGTGGACACTCTGGTCTTGAAATAGCGGAAGGAAGAGCGAACGCCAACAAACTAATGGCTCGTTTCGTACGCGAAGCCGTAGGCGATTTTGAAGCACGTTTGGTTTGTTGGAACGGAGGAAATATGCGCAATGCGATCCCTCGTACTTGCGACGTGGTAATGACTATCCCTGCAGAAAATAAAGATGAGCTCTGTAGTTTTGCATCCGAATGGCTGGACACCTTCAAAGATGAATATGCAGGTATTGAAAGCGATATGACTTTTACTTGTGAAGTGGTTGCGTTGCCGAAGATGGCCGTGCCAGAAGAGATTCAGGATAACTTAATCGATTCGATTATGGCATGTCACAATGGCGTGATGCGCAACATTCCATCGATTCCTTCTATTGTAGAAACCTCGAGCAACCTTGGTATTGTGAATATTGGGGGTGGTAAAGCAGACATTCTTGTATTAGCTCGAAGTTCGAGTGATTCTATGCTTGATTGCATCATTAGCACGATAGAAAGTGTCTTCTCAATGGCAGGAATGAAAGTAGAGTTGTCGGGACGTTACCCTGCTTGGCAACCCAACACGGCTTCACCGATTGTAAAGTGTATGGTTCAGGTATACAAAGATTTATTTGGTATAGACAACAAAGTGCAAGTGGTACATGCGGGCTTAGAGTGCGGTGTAATCGGTGCAAAATATCCCAAAATGGATATGGTAAGTTTCGGTCCTACGGTTCGTTCGCCTCATACACCCGACGAGCGTTGTCTGATTTCTTCCGTAGACAGATACTACCGGTTTGTAGTGAAAACACTGGAGGAAGTGCCTACAAAATAACGCTTCCTGAATATACGACAAATGAGGGCGTGTATTCTGTTTTTTATGCAAGTGAAACTTCGACTTTTACTCGTGTAGAAAAAACATAATGCACACCCTCTTATAATAAGGGCAGACAATCCAGTCCTAGTTCTCTTTACTCTAAAGAAATTCTAAAATCCGTAGGATATGAGAAGCGTAATTCTATTTTTCGGCTATGCGTTCTTATGCTGTCTCTCTCTCTCTTCGGGCGGGACAACACCGCCGTCCGTCAATTGGAAGCCTTTGCCGGAAATATCGATGCGTTCAACACCCTATTTCCTCAGGAGAAGGTCTACCTCCACCTCGACAATACAGGTTATTTCCGTGGAGAGACGATTTGGTTCAAGGCCTATGTGCTTCGCACCGATTCGATGACCTACAGCAACCTGAGCCGTGTGCTTTACGTGGAATTGCTCAACCCGATAGGAGAGGTGGTCGAGAAACGAAAGCTTTATCTGGAAAACGGTCGGGCTCATGGGGACATCAAACTAAAAGAACCTTTGTTGGCGGGCTTCTATGAAATACGTGCCTACACCCGCTACATGACCAATTGGGATAAGAACACCGTTTTTTCAAGGGTAGTGCCTGTATTTCTTGATACTATAAAGTTCCTCCGCACAAGGATCGATCTCAAGAGTGTCGAGAGCCGGTTTGCCAGTTATGGCGAGAAAGCCTCAAAACAGCCTGGGGTGACGTTCTATCCCGAAGGAGGACAAAGGGTAAGGGGAATACCCGGACGTGTGGCATTCGAGGTGCCGGGAAATGTCGTGGAAGAGTTTCTTTCCAAAGGCTTGTTGCTTTCCGAAAAAGGGGATACGTTGGAACAGGTGGAGACGGTTCGTGATGGTCGGGGAATGTTCTATTGCCTGTCCGATTCGGAGAAGCTCTCGTTGGTATTGACCGACAAGAAAGGTCGTAGCCACTCGTTTCCTCTTCCACAGCCCGTGGATACCGGTTGTGTCATGACGCTCAATACGCTTCAGGGAGAGACCGTGAGCGCACAGGTCTCAGCCTCTGCCACTCTATGGGGAGAAACGATGGGAGTCACCCTGATGCACAACGGGAGTGTTTACAGCTTTGATACGATTTCGTTAGGTTGCAATTCCTCTTTCATCCGTTATCAAAGAGAGGAACTCCCGGCGGGCATCAACCAGATCACGTTGTTCGACCAAAAGGGTCGTATTTACTCCGAACGTCTTTTCTTTATCCCTCCGCATTCGGCAACCGACATCTCCGAGATCTCGATAAACGTAGCCAATTCGGGTATAAAACCTTACGGTAAGATTCGTTTGGAAGCCCGCAGCCTTCCCGAGAGCACCTTTTCGTTATCGGTGCAGGATGCGGATGCCCGAACCGCCGGAAACCCCGGGGGCAATGTGGCCACCTGGATGTTGCTGTCTTCGGACTTAAAAGGTTTTATCGCCGATCCCGAGTACTATTTTGAGAGTGACGATGCCGGGCATCGTTTGGCAGCCGATCTCCTGACAATGGTGCAGGGATGGCGTCGATACCGTTGGGAAGTGATGTCGGGCATGAGTCCTTTTGTAAAGAAACAACCGATAGAGGAGAAACTCTATTTGGACGGACAACTCAAGGGAGGGAAGAAGAGTGCCAGCGTGGACAACGTAGAGTTAACGGCGGTGTTGTACAACGACGCGGCAGAATCCTTCAAAGGCAGTGTCTTTACCGACAAGGAAGGATATTATGCCTTCGACATCCCCGATTGCAACGGCCGGTGGACCTTGCTGCTCAGTACAAAGAAGGAGGAAGAAGCCCGGAAGTACAGAATCAAGATCGACCGGCAGTTTGCCCCCGAGAATCGTGAACTGTCGCGGGATGAAGTGAAACTTCCCCAACCCGATACCACGTCCATCGTGTATTTACCCCTATCGGGGAATCCGGCCGACACAATCGTGTCTATTCCCATGAAAAAGGGCGACCGTATGTTGGGACAAGCACAGGTCAAGGCAAAGAGGTATGACAAAAATCACACCCGGATGGCCTATGAGAACGAAGAAAAACATCAATATTGGGATTGTTTCTATTATGATTGCGACAAATATTCAGAGATCCTTTTGGATAATGGAGAATATATACCAGATGTTGTGGACTGGCTGTGTGAAAACAAGTTTTTCTATGATGAAATAAAGAAAAAAAGGAGAAGAGCCTATTGGTTTGAAAACGGAGAGACACATCATAGTAAGTATGTACTGAACAAGGCTTGGAATGCAATCGCAAAAGAACCTTCATATAGTTTAGACGAAATCAGATCTATCTATATAGACATTAATACTGTCGTAACGAACATAAGTACTGGGTCTGAATCTTTTGATTCTGAAGATAGAAATCCAATTATGATATACGCTTATAAACATCACACTTATTGGCGAGACGCAAAAGGTTTGCGTCGCACGTATTTCCAAGCTTACAATGTTCCTGAGACTTTCCGGATGAACGATTACAGTATTTTGCCTCCTGAGGAAGATTATCGTCGCACGCTGTATTGGAACCCAAATGTAACGACCGACAAAGAGGGAAAAGCCACCATCGAAATCTGGAACAACTCTACCTGCAAGAGTTTAATCATTTCGGCAGAAAGTGTTTTGAAAGACGGAGTGCCGGCTGTGTATCGAAACAAATAACATGAGAAAGAGGATTTTCCTTTTTATTTGGTACGATGGTTGAAATACATTCCTCCCGTTGCTGTCGGATATAAACCCGAATTATAGGGAATCCGTTCATACAAGCTATAAATAGTCGTTTGAGCTGTTTGCCCGAGCATCGGATAACACAACATTTTACGTTCTTTAGACTGAAAGCCTAGTTTAAATTAAGGGGATGCGCCATTTGCAGACACATCCCCATTTGCTTTGTTGGGATACCCGGACTCGAACCAGGAACGACAGGACCAGAATCTGCTGTGTTACCATTACACCATATCCCAATGGATTTTTGTTTCCGAGTGCAAATTTAGATAGA
The DNA here is from genome assembly GCA_036652575.1 of Bacteroidaceae bacterium. Lineage (GTDB taxonomy): Bacteria > Bacteroidota > Bacteroidia > Bacteroidales > Bacteroidaceae > Alloprevotella. The sequence continues at coordinate 15,039 of JAVVVP010000027.1, read as the reverse complement.
TATTCTGTATAAGCAAAGTATTTCTGCGTTTTTTTACGCAGATGCTGTTTTTTTGTTTTTCTTTCCATCTTAAAAAAAAAGAAAGTTCCATACTTTTAGCGGCTTAAACTTCACTATATCAATAAAAGCGTATATCTTTGCACGATATTATAGTATTGTTAAAATTATATATGGATAAGAATAAGGACTTGTTACAAGTTATCACGGACGGAATACAAGAAAAGAAAGGTAGCAATATCGTCATTGCTGACCTTACTGACATAAACACCACTCTTTGCAACTATTTAATTATTTGTCAAGGTAATTCACCCGCACAAGTAGAGGCTATCGCAGGGTCGATAGGCAAGTTTGCTCGTGACAAAGCAGACGAAAAGCCCATAGCAGTAGATGGATTGAAAAATGCAGAATGGATAGCCCTCGATTATGTAGATGTTATGGTACATGTGTTTTTACCAGAAACTCGTGAATTCTATGATTTAGAGCATTTATGGGCAGATGCAAGATTGACCAGCATTGCAAATCTTGATTAAACAAACGAAGAATGATTAAAAACGATAGTAATTCAAAGATGAAAATGCCGAAGTTCAACTTGAACTGGGTTTACACGATAATTATAGCAACTCTCGCTTTCCTCTTTTTTAAAGGAGGTGATACAGAAAGCAATAAGACCACATCGTATACCATGTTTAAAGTGTATGTTACCAATGGCTACGCTCAAAAAATCATTGTAAACAAAGGCGAAGGGACGGTTGTGATGGAAGTGAAGCCCGAATTTTCTGCTAAATTGTTTCCAAAAGATAAAAAGAAGGCTCTAAAAGCCCCTACGGTGACGGCGGAATACCCGAGTATAGACAAGGTGGATGATTTTGTGAACGAGGTCTCTAAAGCGGGCAAATTTAAGGGGCAAGTGTCTTATGAACCAAATAGCAATTTTTTTGGTGGCTTGTTGATGAATATCTTGCCCATCTTACTACTTGTTGGCGTATGGATTTTTGTGATGCGCAAAATGGGTGGCAGCGGAGGCGGTGGTGCGAATGGCGTGTTCTCTGTGGGTAAAAGTAAAGCTCGCTTGTTTGAGAATGGCGCAGGATTGCATATCACGTTTAAGGACGTTGCGGGTCAAGAAGAAGCAAAGCAGGAAGTTCAGGAGATTGTCTCTTTCTTGAAAAGTCCCCAAAAATATACGGAGCTAGGCGGTAAAATACCAAAGGGCGCTTTACTTGTAGGTCCTCCAGGAACGGGTAAAACCTTACTGGCGAAAGCGGTTGCGGGCGAAGCGGGCGTACCTTTCTTTTCGATGTCGGGTTCTGATTTTGTGGAAATGTTTGTAGGCGTTGGCGCGAGTCGTGTGCGCGACCTCTTTCGCCAAGCGAAAGAAAAAGCCCCTTGTATCATCTTTATCGATGAGATTGATGCCGTGGGGCGCGCGCGCGGTAAAAATGCAGCCATGGGCGGTAACGACGAACGCGAAAACACGCTAAATCAATTGCTTACCGAAATGGATGGCTTTGGTACGAATAGCGGTGTCATTATACTTGCCGCAACAAACCGTGTAGATATCCTTGATAATGCGTTGTTACGTGCAGGACGTTTTGATCGTCAAATCCATGTGGATTTGCCTGATTTAAGTGAGCGAAAGCAAATCTTTGGAGTTCATCTAAAACCCGTTAAAACGGATGATACGGTAGATGTCGACTTGTTGGCACGCCAAACACCAGGTTTCTCGGGGGCTGATATAGCGAATGTTTGTAATGAAGCGGCATTGATTGCGGCTCGACACGATAGTTTAAAGGTTGGCAAACAAGATTTCTTAGATGCGGTAGACCGTATCATTGGTGGATTGGAAAAGAAAACCAAAGTGATGACACAGGATGAGAAACGCTGTATTGCGATTCATGAAGCAGGGCATGCTACGCTTTCTTGGTTCCTTGAATATGCCAATCCGTTGATTAAGGTAACCATTGTGCCACGTGGACGTGCGCTGGGGGCTGCTTGGTATTTGCCCGAAGAACGTAACATTACAACAAAGGAGCAAATGTTAGATGAAATCTGTGCTACGCTAGGTGGACGTGCGGCGGAGGAACTCTTCACGGGACATATTTCCTCGGGGGCACTCAACGACTTAGAAACAATCACAAAGCGTGCATATGGAATGGTCGCCTTTTTGGGTATGAGTGATTCGTTATATAACCTTTGTTACTATAATAATCAAGAGTATCAGTTTGACAAGCCTTATTCCAATAAAACGGCTGAATTGATAGACGAAGAGGTTAAGAAATTAATTTCAGAACAATATGAGCGTGCAAAATCAATTTTGAGTCAACACCAGGATGGACATGGACAATTGGCACGTCTTCTTATCGAGCGTGAGGTTATCTTTGCGGATGATGTTGAAAATATCTTTGGGAAACGTCCTTGGGTGAGTCGCACGGAAGAATTACTTGCAGAAAACGATAAACGGGAAGCCGAAAAGGCAGAAGCAGAACTCGCAGAACAAGCAAAACTCGCAGAACAAGCAAACGAAGAAGAGACCCCCGACATAGACCCTGCTTTAGAAGCTCAGATAACCGCGATAATAGAGGAAAATGAAAATACCTCTACGACGATGGGGGCAGGTTCGAAAGAACAGAAGAAAGAGAACGAGACCGAAGAAAAATAAAATTAGAGTATAGGCGTGAAAGAGTTATTAGTACGTTCAATATCGGGATTGCTGTTTGTGACAGCTATTGTGGGGAGCTTTTTATATGGTCCGCAAAGCTTTGTGCTATTGTTTGGCTTGCTTTGTGCGTATGGCGTGTGGGAATTTTGTACCATTGTCAATGATTCCGATCTTGTTATGACCAATCGCTTTATTAGTGCAACGTCAGGAGCTTATTTGTTCTTCGCTTTCTTTGCTTATTGCAGTGAGGCTACAGGACCCACTGTATTCATTCCTTATTTACTCTCTCTTCTCTATTTGTTGGTTAGTGAATTGTATTTTAATCGTCCGAATCCGTTTGGCAATTGGGCGGGGGCTTTTGCGAGTCAACTCTATGTTGCCTTGCCTTTTGCATTACTCAATGTTCTCGCTTTTCATGTTGTGGATGGACGTGTGTGTTATACACCCATTGTTCCACTGTCTGTCTTTCTCTTTTTATGGGTTAGCGATTCTGGCGCTTATTTCTTTGGTAGTACTTTTAGTCGTTTCATACCTTACAAATTATTCCCGCGTATCTCCCCTCATAAGTCGTGGGTTGGAAGTATCGGGGGAGGCTTGATGGTTTTGCTTTCTGCAACGATTGTGGCCTCTTACGACCCTTCGCTTTCCTTGATGAAATGGTTTGGACTAGGACTTGTGGTCTGTGTGTTTGGAACGTGGGGCGATTTGGTCGAAAGTATGCTGAAACGTCAGTTTAAGATAAAAGACAGTGGCAAATTTCTTCCAGGACATGGCGGGTTGCTTGATCGATTTGATAGTTCCTTGCTTGCGATACCAGCCTCGATCCTTTACTTGTATACTGTAACACAAGTGTTTTAAAGGGTCCTCTTCGTTGATGCTAAGATCCCTCGTGAAAATAAAAAGAGTTGCAGCCCTTTTGGATAAAGGTGCTGCAACTCTTTTTTTGGGATAAAACGGTCACGTTCAATCGGCATCGTCGAGTACTGGGAATTTTTCACGAAACTCGTTGAGATTCTCCATACAAGCCGTGGCAATGGCTACGCCCCTCTGCCCAGGAGCAAAGGCAGCAATAGCTTCGCCATAAGGATCGATAAGCGCACTGCCGCCTGTGTATTGACAATTCGGATCTTCCCCTATGCGATTTACGGCAGCTATGTAACATTGATTTTCGATGGCACGAGCGCGGATGAGCGTATCCCATGCGCCTTGCCGAGGTTGAGGCCAACTCGCTACATAAATAGCCATATCGTAGTCTTTATGATTGCGTGAGAACGTAGGAAAACGCAAGTCGTAGCACACTTGTAGTAAAATTCGCATCTCGCGATATTCTACGATGACACGCTCTTCTCCAGGCGTATAGCGTAGATGTTCTTCCCCATAAGTAAAGAGATGGTGCTTGTTGTAGTATTGGTAGGAGCCATCGGGTTTTACAAAATAGAGACGATTGTAAAATTTTCCATCTTCTTCTACGGCCAAGCTACCTGCAATGGCGGCATTTTTCCGTATGGCGGTTTCTTTCATCCATAGAAACGAATCGCACGAAGTTACGGAATCTTTGTCTTGTACATGTTCTGCTGCTCCACTCGGATCTACGGCAAAACCAGAACTCCACATTTCGGGTAAGATGTATAACTCTACGTTTTTACATCTCTCTATAAGTTCTGACATCCGCTTGTAATTTGCGGCACGATTTTTCCAAACGAGGTCTGTTTGGCAAATTGCTATTTTCATAATAAGGTATGTTTTAATCTTTCATAATAGGGTACTATCTTCAGTAGTTGTTCTTCTGCAAAGTTAGTTATTTCCATTAAAAAAGAACGCTAAAAGGTGCATAAAATAAAAAGAATCGGTTTCTCTGATTGTTTCTTGAACTTTTTTTGTTACTTTTGCAGCGCATTGGTTCGCTTACTCCTCATCATCGGGGAGGCGATGAAAAGGGAATTGGGTGAAAATCCTGAACAGTCCCGCTGCTGTAAGTTCCGTCTTACGTAAATACGAGCACCAACATGCCACTGATTATCAGCTTCGAGCTGCATCGGGAAGGCGTATTTACGTGGAATAAGTCAGAAGACCTGCCGTGCAAGTTAGTTCCATATCGCTTCGAGGAAGGCCATGGACACATTTGGTTTAATAAATTCATTATGATGGCAGCCTCCTTGCGGAATGTCTTTGCTGTAGGTTTTTTTGTCTTATTCCCGTTTGCTTTGGAAGCACGAATAGATATTGATATCGATACGTTAGCATCGCCCAACGATCGCGTATTGGGGCAAGCTGCGGTAAAGGCGAGACGTGTAGCCGAAAGCGTAAAAAGTGTGGCACCGATACAAAAACTTTCTGCTAAAATGTTTGAGCAGCAAGGAATTGTGGATCTAAGTGATGCACTGAAACGCTTCGCGGGTGTGACGCTTCGTGATTATGGAGGTGCTGGTGGACTAAAAACCGTATCGGTGAGAGGACTTGGTGCGGCGCATACAGGTGTGAGTTATGATGGTTTAAACCTTAGCGATTGTCAACGTGGACAAATAGATCTCTCGCGCTTTACCCTTGATGGTGTAAGCAGCATCTCGCTGGTGAGTTGCGATGATTCCAATATTTTTACGACGGCACGTTCGGCTGCGTCCTCTTCACAAGTCAATATTCAAACCCGAGGGGTGGAGCACACCGATTTGAATCCTCATTTGAATCTACAGCTTAAACAAGGTTCTTATGGCTTGATAAATCCAATGTTGCGCTATGAGCAACGCCTTTCTGCTAAATTTGCTGTTGTAACGCAAGGTGACTATTTGTACGCAGAGAATAATTATCCATTTACCCTTTACAATGGACCGCTTACTTCTCGTGAGAAGCGTGATAATAGTCGTATCAACAAAGTAAATGGCGAAATGAACACTTATTTTACACCAAACGCTCGTGTGGATTGGACTACGAAACTTTATTATTACGATAATTCCCGTCAATTGCCTGGCATGGTGCAGTATTACAATCCCGATTGCAGGCAAAAGCTGCACGATCGTACGGCTTTTTTGCAGAGTAGACTAAAATATAAAGTAGCAGAGCAACTGTCGTTTTTATTCCATGCTAAATACAATTGGAGTGAAAGTTGTTTTTCAGATCCTCGAGATATTATGCCTCACCAAAACTATTGGCAGCGTGAAGCTTATGGCTCTGCCGCAGCCGAATATCGTCTGCCACATTTGTTTTCAGAAAATGGAGAGGCTCGCATCTCCTATGCAGCAGATTATATCTACAATTCTCTAAATAGCAATCTTCAGACACAGCCTAGTGTATGGCAACACAGCGTGCTTCAACAGCTTGCAGCGACCTATTCGTTGCCTCGTTTCAAGGCGACTGCGCGTGCCATCGGTAGTCTTTATTTCAGTGGCGCTGCTCAGGGGGAGAGTGCAAAGCGTCAACGTCGCTTGTCGCCCTCGCTTTCCGCTTCTTATAAGTTGCTCAACACCGTTCCCTTTTATTTCCGTGCTTATTACAAGGAGATCTTTCGTGTGCCAACCTTTACCGAGTCTTATTATTATCATATGGGTAGTACCTTATTGAAGCCCGAGCGCACGAAACAAATAGGGGCGGGCTTAACGCTCGATACACGTGTTGGGTCGTGGTTGCCACAACTGACCCTCACTTTCGATGCGTATCACAACCGCGTTCGAGATAAGATCATGTCTATTCCTATCAACTTGAACTTGTGGCGCACGCTCAATCTGGACGATGTGGATGCTTTTGGAATAGATGCCACGCTCAATGCCTGCATTCGTTTGGCAGAGCAGCATTCGCTGGTTGTAGCGTCCAACTACACGTATCAACAAGTAGAAAATAAAACAAAGCTAAGCAAGACGTATGACGGTTTGCAAATCGCTTACACGCCAAAACACACTGTTGGAGCCTCGATTGCTTGGGAAAATCCTTGGCTCAATTTGTCTCTGGCGGCGACTGCGGTAAGTGAACGATTTAGCACAAATGAGCATTATGAAACAACGCAGATGAAAGGCTATGCCGATTGTAGCGCTTCGATCTATCGAAATTTTACGCTTAAAAAAACCTCCTTAAATCTACGTTTCGATTTGCGAAACCTATTTGATAAACAATACGAAGTGATACGCCGCTATCCGATGCCTGGGCGTTCTTATCATGTGACGTTAATGGTAACTATATAATAATAAAACAAGAAGACAATGAAACAGATGAAACTGATGATGATGGCGGCTTTATGCGCCTTAACTTTTACGGCTTGTGATGACGATGAGAATGATTACACTTGGACTCCACAGCCAACGGATACGGAGTATTACATCTTAAATCAAGGGAATTATTCTTCGGGTATTGATGGAACTCTTTCTTCTATGTCCTATAATGGTACTTATACGGATGGCATTTTCAAAACGGCGAACGAGGGTATGAGTCTTGGCAATACGCCTCAGAATGCCGTAGCGTATGGATCACACCTTTATTTTGCAGTTTCGGGCGATCAGACGGGGGGATATGCTCTCTTTGTAGCTGACCGTACGACTCGTAAAGTGCAGAAAAAAATCACGATGTTCATGCCTCGTGATCTTGTGGCTTACGAGGGTAAAGTCTATGTTTCTGGATTTGGCGAAACGGCAGGAAATGGCACGGTAGCACGTATTGATACCACAACTTTCGAGACGGTAAAAACACCAGTAGGCTCTTATCCTGAAGAACTTGTTGCCGCAAATGGCTACTTGTATGTTACAAATTCGGGATATATGAAAGGCGAAACCGTTTCAAAGGTAAACCTCAAAACATTTAAAGAAGAAAAGCAAATTAAGGTGGGGCTAAATCCAACTCGAATAGCAGCAGATGCGATGGGGAATGTGTTTGTCGTCACAACGGGTAATTATGCTACGATACCAGCAGCTATTCAAAAAATAGCAATCAAAGATGATGCCGTAACTCCTGTTGCAGAAGCTACACAGATTGCGGTACATGGCACAACCTTGTATGCCTTGAATAGTATAACGAATTGGACCTTGGGGACGACTGTGAATACTTACTTTACGGTAAATACCGTCACTGGATCCATTCAAAAAGAAACGCTGAAAACAACGCAAGAAGACCAAATGCCCAAATATCCAACAAATATCTTTGTCAGTCCGTGGAATGGACATATCTTTGTTCCTGCAGACAACGATGAATCGGGTTATGCCAATTGGAGTGGCAAGGGATACCTTTATGAATACGATGCAAAGGGTATGTTTGTGAAGAAAACCAATGTAGGCGTACATCCTGTTCGTGTCGTCTTTAATATGAAATAAATAAATGCGAAGGATACTGACGTCTTTCATTATAATAAGTGTATTCCTTCTCTCCGCTTGTGGAGGGAAGGAATATGCGTACCTATCCAATGCCCAGCCTACCGATTCCTTGACGTTTCGGTATGCTTCACTTATTCGTTATTATCATTATCCTCGTTACGATGTAGCGGAGGTTCGCAATCCTTGGGATACAACCACGGTGCTCCATCGCTACGTGCTAGTACCTCGTTCTTCTATTTTGCCCGATTCACTTCCCAAAGGAACGCTTATACGTACCCCCTTGCAGCGTGCCGTGGCTTTTTCGTCTGTGCATTGTGGCTTGCTGGATCAGTTGAAGACGCTCCATGCCATTGTGGGTGTGTGTGATGTTCCTTATGTTCTTTTGCCTACTGTTCTGAAAGGTGTAAGCAACGGCTCTATTCGTAATATGGGGAGCTCGTTATCGCCTGACGTGGAGCGGATTCTTGCGGTAAAGGCAGATGGTCTACTTGTGTCACCTTATGAGAAATGTAATTTTTCGATTCTTGAAAAAACACGGCTCCCCGTTATAGAGTGCGCTGATTATATGGAAACGTCTGCTATGGGACGTGCTGAATGGATGCGTTTTTATGGACGGCTCTTTGGGCGTGCGGCTCAAGCCGATTCGCTTTTTATAGAAGTAGAGCGCCGTTACAATGCGATAAAGAAAATGGTACGAAAGCAACAAGCGCCTTCGTTGCTTGTGGATCGTATCGATGGAGCGGTGTGGTATGTTCCTGGTGGACATAGCACGATGGGACGCATCTTTCAAGATGCAGGTGCTAATTATTTGTTCGCGAATTTCAAGAAAAATGGTTCTGTACCTTTGTCGTTTGAACAAGTGTATCAAACCGCTCGCAATGCAGATATTTGGGTGATGAAGTATGGGCAGAAGGTTGATTTAACCTATACAGCATTGAGTAAGGAGGATCGTTATTGTCAATTTGATGCCTATAAGCATCGTCGTGTCTATGGTTGCAACACCGATCACGTGCCGTTCTACGAAGAGGCTCCTTTCCGTCCCGATGTATTGCTTCGTGATATTATGCACGTCCTTTATCCTTCTCTATTTCCACCGAACGAACCTTATCGCTTTTATCTACCCTTAAATGAATAAGACCATCCTTATCACGATACTACTCGTATTTCTCGTTCTTGTCTTATTTGTCACGAACCTTTTTTGTGGAGCTGTCTCTTTAGAGGCTACGCAAGTGATGGACGCGCTTTTAGGTAAGACCAACGATGTCACTTCGTATATTGTGGTGGGAACGCGTCTTCCGCAAGCTTTCACTGCCCTACTTTGTGGAGCCGCTCTTGCGGTGAGTGGCCTTTTGTTACAGACCACGTTTTCAAATCCTTTAGCCGATCCGTCCATTCTTGGAGTCAATGCGGGTGCTAGTCTTGGTGTAGCCATTGCGATGCTGCTCTTTGGAGGAAGTGTGGGACTTGGCTCTTTTTCGCTTTCGGGGTTCGCCTTGACGCTGTTTTCTGCCTTCATCGGAGCTATTGCGGTCATTGGCTTGTTGCTCTTTTTTTCTACGTTGCTTCGGAGTAGTTTAATGCTACTTATCATCGGTATAATCGTGGGCTACCTCACGTCGTCCATTATATCGCTTCTCAATTTTTCGGCTACGGCACAAGGGTTACAAAGCTACGTAATTTGGGGTATGGGAAATTTTAGTGGGGTGTCAACGAATCAGATGCCTGCCTTTGCACTGGTGGTTATCGTGGGTCTTGTCCTGTCGCTATTGCTTGTAAAACCGTTGAACGCCTTGCTTTTAGGTGAGAACTATGCAGCCAATTTGGGGGTTAACACGCGACGTGTGCGCACCCTTATTCTGCTCGTTACGGGATTGCTAACGGCTGTTACCACTGCTTTTTGTGGTCCTATTTCTTTTATCGGACTTGCCGTACCTCATATCATCCGTTTGTTATTGCGTACGAGCAATCATCGGGTCTTGATGCCTTTAACGCTCTTAATGGGTAGCTGCGTAGCGTTGTTGTGTAATATTCTTTGTACGCTTCCAACGGATGGCGTGCTCCCTCTTTCGGTTGTTACGCCTCTTATCGGTGTCCCCGTTGTACTTTATGTAATGCTGTTTCGTCGTGGAAGTGGCATCAACTAACCTATTTTTAACAATCCTCTTCGTGAGCTGTTTTGCTGAACGAAGTAATGGAAAATAGACACCCTCCGCACAAATATTCTTCATTTTAGCTCTAAGAATAATTTTTTTACTACCTTTGCGAGGCTGTGTATTATCTTTTCGGGGATAATTCATTCGCAAAGGCGTTTCTAGTTTAAAAATAAATCATTAAAGATAAGATTTCAATGAGTGAACAATTAAAGAAAATCAAAGAATTGGTCGAACTACGCGCAAAAGCTCGTGTAGGAGGCGGCGAAAAAGCAATTGAAAAGCAACACGCAAAAGGAAAACTTACAGCGCGCGAACGTATCGCCATGTTGCTAGATCAGGGCAGTTTTGAGGAAATGGATATGTTTAAACTACACCGTTGTACGAACTTCGGTATGGAAAAAAAGCAGTATCTTGGTGATGGCATCGTAGTCGGTAGTGGTACGATCCATGGTCGCCTTGTTTATGTCTTTGCTCAAGACTTCACCGTAAATGGTGGTTCGCTGTCTGAAACTATGGCGGATAAAATTTGCAAAGTGATGGACCAAAGTATGAAAATGGGTGCTCCTTGCATCGGTTTGAACGATTCGGGTGGTGCTCGTATTCAAGAAGGTATCAACGCTTTAGCGGGTTTCGGAAATATCTTCCAACGTAATATAGAAGCAAGTGGCGTAGTGCCTCAGATTTCTGGCATTTGTGGTCCTTGTGCTGGTGGAGCTGTTTATTCTCCTGCTTTGACGGACTTTGTTGTTATGCTCGAAGGCGTTTCATATATGTTCCTAACAGGTCCAAAAGTGGTAAAAACCGTAACGGGAGAGGATGTAAGTCAAGAAGATTTGGGTGGTGCTGGCGTTCACTCCACAAAAAGTGGTGTGGCTCACTTTACCGCAGCGAACGAAGAAGAATTCTCTGGATTGATTCGTAAATTATTGAGCTATTTACCTCAAAATAATATGGAGGAAGCTCCCCGCGTGAAATGTACCGATCCTATCGACCGTAAAGAAGACTTGTTGAACGAGATTATCCCAGACAACACGAATATGGCTTACGATATGTATAAGGTGATTAGCGCTGTTGTGGATAACGGAGAGTTCCTGGAAGTGCAAGCTAATTTCGCAAAAAATATCATTATTGGTTTTGCTCGTTTCAATGGTCAAAGCGTTGGTGTCGTTGCCAATCAACCTAGTTGCTACGCTGGTGTACTCGATTGCAATGCAAGTCGTAAGGGAGCACGCTTTGTTCGTTTCTGCGATGCCTTCAATATTCCTATTGTGACGCTTGTCGATGTTCCTGGATTCCTTCCTGGTACAGGTCAAGAGTACAATGCGGTTATTTCGCATGGCGCTAAATTATTATATGCCTTTGGTGAGGCTACGGTTCCAAAAGTCACCGTAACATTGCGCAAGAGCTATGGTGGTTCACACATCGTGATGGGCTGCAAACAATTGAAGAGCGACTTGAACTATGCTTGGCCTTCTGCTGAGATTGCAGTTATGGGCGCATCGGGTGCCGTAGCGGTATTGAATGGAAAAGAAGCCAAAGCCTCTGATGATCCAAAAGCATTCCTTGCAGCGAAAGAAGATGAATACAACAAACTCTTCACCAACCCTTATAAGGCTGCTGAATATGGTTATATTGATGATGTGATAGAGCCTCGTAACACCCGCTTCCGCATTTGTCGTGCTTTGGCACAACTTGCTACAAAGCGCGAAGAACGCCCCGCGAAGAAACACGGAAATATCCCATTGTAATTCATCCCCTTAAAATGGCGAATAAAAAGCTTTTTGGAATATTTACTCTGCTGCTCATTGCGGCAACAACCTTTGGTCAAGGAGCGCACAGCTTCAAGATCAATGAGGTCGTTGTCTGTAATCAGAGCGGTTTGGTGGATGAATACGGTGAGCGAAACGCATGGATAGAAATCGCGAACACCTCGTGGGGAACAAACAATTTACGCAATTGTTATTTCACAAACGACCGCCGTGTGCTCAATCCCGAGCTGTCTGTTTCGGAGCGTGTCAAATTAATGACCGCTATTCCACGTGGAGATGAACGTACCAATCTAAAAGCAAAGCAATGTATCGTATTCTTTGCTGATAGTTTCGAAAATCGTGGTTCTCTGCATTTAGGTTTTCGTCTTCTAAAAGGTCAACCTAACTTTATAGCCTTGTTTGACGCCAATGGTAAAACGTTGCTCGATAGCCTTACCGTGCCTGCCAACCTTGGTCCAGATTTATCGTATGCTCGTGTCTACAATGCCGTAGACGACAAGTTCATTATGCTTGTTCTCAATAGTGCAAAGATGACACCAGGCAGTGTCAATGCGGGTACTGAACTGCACGAGGATAAGGTAGCAGCCTTTAAGGAAAAAGACCCTTACGGCATAGGTATGTCGGTGATGGGTATGGGCTTAGTCTTTTTGAGCTTAATTCTACTTTATATTTTCTTTCGCATTTTTGGTCAAATAGCAAGAGCGTTGGAACGTGTCAATCGCTTGAAAGCGATCATCTCGATGCGGGAGCATGCTCATAAGGCAACGGTAATCGTGAAAGACGGACTAGGTACAAAAGGCGTTGATAAGGAAATCTATGCAGCGGTTATCGCTATGGCTCTTTCAGAACTAGAAGGAGAGGTTCACGATCTTGAAAGTGGACGTATCACGATTGTAGCAAAGCCCACAAGTTGGAACTCTAAAGCAAGCGGACTCAATAAAGGTCTGCATAAATAACGTAAACACACATTTTTATGAACGTAATAAAATTCAAAACAAAAGATTTCGAGATGTCGATTTCGTTCGATGGCAATGGCATCGCAGGCATTGAGCAGAACGGAACGCAACTAGGACAGTTCGACGAAAGTAATCAGCAGGTTTATGCCGCAGTTATCGCGATGGCATTACATCAGTATCGTACGGGTTCGGAAAGTGAGCATGACCATGAAACCGACATCATTACTCTTCTTCCTCGTACTACCGATTGGAATGCTAAGGCGAACGTGATGAATCGTTTGTCGAAATAAAAAACGTAACTATTAAAAATAACAATAAGATGAAACAATACAAGTATAAAGTAAAAGGCGTTGAATATGCTGTAAATATTCAGACCATAGAAGGCAATATTGCCAAAGTAGAAGTAAATGGAATCCCTTTCGATGTAGAAATGGAAGGAACGATCCTTCTTTCACCCTCTTTCTCACCCTCTGCACCAGCACCTGTAGCAGCTCCTGCGACTCCCGCGGCACCCGTTTCCGCCCCCGCCGCTCCTGTAGCCGCCGCTCCCGCCGCATCTGGCTCTGGTAAGGCTATGAAGTCTCCACTTCCAGGAGTTATTCTTGCTGTCAACGTAACCGTTGGTCAGGTTGTTAAGAAAGGCGATGTAGTCGTGATTCTTGAAGCCATGAAGATGGAAAACAACATCAACGCGGAATGCGATGGTACTGTAACTTCTATATCCGTCAATAAAGGTGACTCTGTAATGGAGGGAGCAACAATGCTCACAATAGGCTAATACGATGGGCGATTTTTGGCTTTTTATATCGTCGAAGCTAAGCGATTTCCTTACCTATACAGGTTTTGCATGTGCCACGTATGGCAACCTGATCATGATTGTTTTGGGTTGCATCTTCTTGTGGCTTGCTATTAAAAAGGATTTTGAACCATTATTGCTAATTCCGATTGGATTGGGCATTATAATTGGTAATATCCCTTTCAAAGCAGTAGGCTTAGAAGTGGGGCTTTACGAAGACAATTCGGTGCTGAGCATCTTTTATTCTGGTGTAAAGGAAGGATGGTATCCGCCACTTGTGTTTTTGGGCATAGGGGCGATGACCGATTTTTCTGCGCTTATCGCCAATCCTCGACTCTTGCTCGTGGGTGGCGCTGCTCAGTTTGGCATCTTTGGGGCTTATATGTTGGCGTTGTTAATGGGCTTTGAGCCCAATCAAGCTGCTGGCGTCGCCATTATTGGTGGAGCCGATGGACCTACCGCCATATTCCTCGCCTCTAAGCTTGCGCCCAATCTGATGGGGGCTATAGCCGTGTGTGCTTACTCGTATATGGCTTTGGTACCAGTTATTCAGCCTCCTATCATGCGCCTGCTTACTACGAAGAAAGAGCGTGTTATCCGTATGAAGCCAGCTCGCAGTGTGTCGCAAAGTGAGCGTATCATTTTCCCCATAGTAGGTTTATTGCTCACTACATTTATTGTTCCTTCTGGTCTACCGTTACTCGGAATGCTCTTTTTTGGCAATTTGCTCAAAGAAAGCACCCGTACCACTCGTTTGGCAAAGACGGCAGGTAGTGCGCTCAACGATATTGTAGTGATGTTGCTCGGCTTAACGGTGGGTTGTTCCACTCAAGCTAGTGAATTCCTTACAGCAGACACCATAAAGATTTTTCTTCTTGGTGCGTTAGCCTTTATGATTGCTACTATTTCGGGTGTGTTGTTTGTGAAATTCCTGAACATACTCTTGCCTAAATCGAAGAAGATGAATCCTCTTATCGGTAATGCGGGTGTCTCAGCCGTTCCTATGTCTGCTCGTATTTCGAATACGTTGGGCTTGGAATACGACAGAGGCAACTATTTATTGATGCACGCGATGGGTCCCAATGTGGCGGGCGTTATTGGTTCTGCTGTTGCCGCAGGTATCTTACTCGGTTTCTTGAATTAACCGAATTATCTTATTTCTTAAAAATGTCATTTAGAATGTTGAGTTCTGAATGGCATTTTTTAGTTTATTACCTTAAAGACCTTAGATGTTGCTTTGCCCGAAGCAATCCAGTGGTGTCGCCATCCTTTTATTTTTTGCCTTGATGGATACGGATCCTCTCGTGTTATTGTGTTGTGTTTCTGGGCTGAATCTCCTCTTGCTCGCGCAGAATGGCAAGTAGTTGGGGTGAAAGTGACCATACGTGTTACCAGGACGATAACCATTTCCCTTGTTT
>JAVVVP010000026.1:0-27355 GCA_036652575.1 Bacteroidaceae bacterium | reverse complement strand
CTTCACCTTCGGTTCGCAATGACGGGCAGGAGAGGGAATGCATCTCGTTAGGAGTCATACAGTTCGTTCGTATTCATCCTGTTTTGTTTCCCGTCTTTGCGAGGGCTTAGCCCGAAGCAATCCAGTGGTGTCGCCAATCTTCTCTTTCTTGCCTTGATGGATACGGTTCCTCCTCTTGTCATTGTGTTGTGTTCTGGATTGCTTCACCTTCGGTTCGCAATGACGGGCAGGAGAGGGAATGCATCTCGTTAGGAGTCATACAGTTCGTTCGTATTCATCCTGTTTTGTTTCCCGTCTTTGCGAGGGCTTAGCCCGAAGCAATCCAGTGGTGTGTCCATCCTTTTTTGTTTCTCGTCCTTGATGGATACGGTTCCTCCTCTTGTCATTGTGTTGCTTTTCTGGATTACTTCTCCTTCGGTTCGCAATGACGCCCCCAATAAAACTTGTTGAAACGAAAAATTCTCTTTTATCTTTTTACTTTATAATTTGCGGGGATTGCTTTTTCGTTGTAGATGGTATTACGGAAATCGCTAGGAGAAAACGGTACAGCATCTTTTGTTAACTCTGGCACGTTGTAACTCTTTAATAGTAAAAGATTGTATTCTGGATCTTCTTGTGGTAACATAAATGCTTTGTGAGCTTTGCCACTTTTATCGAAATAGGCAATATATGGACGTGTGTAAGAACCATCGTTGCGACGAGAACTGAAGACGATCCAACGTCCATTGCTGCTCCATGTATGATAACTATCTACATCCGTACTATTTGCCTCGGTAAGAGGGCGTATTATACCTGTATGCAAATCTTTCACGTAGAGATCGGAACTTTTATGCCAAATATGAAACTGACCGAAATCTCCAAGCGTAAAAAGGATGTAGCGTCCATCGGGACTGATACGCGGTACGGATGCACTTTTTTTAATGGCGGCACAGTTTACTTCGAGGGTGGGGGATCCAAATGTTTGCGTTTGTTTGTTAAAGGTCATACTCATCACGTTGTACCGAATGCTGTCGTAGTGGCTAACGATATAACGAGTATGCATTGAGTCTGGATGATGAAGTAGCTCTGGTAAGTGCGCAGAGCAATAGTATAGCTTATCACCCGTTGGTGCCCAACACGGAAAGGTTTCTAGTTCATCTCTTGTTTTTAAAATATTACTGATGGCATTTTTACTTACATCATAAAAAACAAGATCGGATCCTTCATCCATAACTTCTATTTTCTCTTTATTGAGGAGGTGAAATGCTTGTCCTGTCTTATTGGAAGAGAAGACGACCCAATTTTCAGTTGGATGCCACGTGGGGTATACGGAAGAACTAAAAATGGAATCGCTCTTTAAATCTAGTTTTTTTATTTTTCCATCTTCAGCAATAATCGTACCTCCGTGAGCGGCACGAATATGAAAAAGCATACGCTTGGTACTATAATTTTGATAGTTGTGACAGTTTATGCAGTGATTATTTTCTGTATCGAAATCGCGATTGTTTTCGTAGATGACGGTTTCGCAGAAATTGGTTAGATTTCGCTGATATAGGCCTAACTGACGATAAAGCATATATCCAGGCTCGATAAGGCGATAGGAGAGGTAAGGGTCTATTTTTTCTTCTGCTACATGCATCTTGTAAGCTGGGAAATTGACCCAATTTCCGTTTTGCTTGGCATAAATTGTAACCACTAGATCTGTCCCTTTTGAAGCGTGTAGTACTTGTTTCCATTCCAAGCTATCGAATTGTATCTTTCCATCGTCTGATGCAGCAGCACAAAGAGAGATCCCTTTTCCTTGTATGGCAGCGACAAAAGACTCTGCTTCTGTTTGTATTATAAAATTAAGAGGGGCAATGTTGGGCGGAATTATAATGTTTGTGTAGTCGGGATAGAGGATAGCTTTTTTCGAGATGGGAGTACTCGATGTTGGTATTTCGGCTTTAGGATGACAACTGCTTAATAGAAAAGCTAATTGTACGATTGCGGTGAATAGAATGTATTTTTTCATATTAGTTTACGCCTCCTTCTTTTTCTGCTTTTTGTTGTTTGGTCTCTATTGGATCGGGTATGTTACCGTAATAATAATAAAGAGGATAGTATCCTGCAAAACCATTTTCCTGAATGTTTCTGAATATTTTTTTCTTGTTGTCTTTGATGTCTTTATTCTTTTGAGCCTCCATCATAAATTGTTGCAATCGCTCTTTTGCCATCGGTCCTATTTGAAATTGTTCAAGAATGCTAGGCTCATTTATTCCATAGACCATCACAGCTTCTTCAACAAGTGGTGGTAGGGAACCTCCTACGAGTGGTTGAGTTCGTTCTATAACATTGGGTAGTAGCTTTGCATAAAGGCAGGCAGCAAGTGAGTTTTTCAAAGCTTGTATGCTGCGTCCAGTTGTTAGCGATATGTTATAACCTAGGAATATCGGTTCTTTATATTTTTGCTCAAATTCATCGTTCATCGGTATTAAGTCTGTTACTTGCTTTAATTCTTGATTGGCCGCTATCCGTTGTCTATCTGTTATCATGGGTTCATAAGTCTCTATGAATTTTTGTTCAAAAGGAACTTGCTTCAAGATGTAGATGTATTTTCTTGCCAATGCTTTTTCATCGTTTAGAATGGCACAAAGAACCATTCTTTTTAGCCTGTAAATGGAAGGACCATCTACGACCATACGTTCCATAGAGGCATGGTAAGCGGAGTTTACAAGTCCAGCATAAAAGTTGCAGTCCGCCATATAGGTTTCTGTTCCAACATCTTTTTTTCCCTCCCTATTGTAAATGTGCTCATCAGGATATTGATAAGGGATTTCAAAAAGTTTTTCTGTGATGCAATTCGCTTGTGACAATGCAATGGCATAATAAGCTGCAACGCTGCGGCTTGGTTGGCGAGCGGTTTTAGCGGTTTCAATCATACTTTCTATGTCATACTGCTGAAGTTGCCGTTGCATTTTTGATGTAAGGATAGCGTTTTGCTGTGTAAAGTTTGCATAACACGTTGTTGCGCCCCAAAGTAAAACGATAGCCGCTATTTGAATCCAAAGATCGTGAGCTTGTATTTGGCTTGTTTTAAAGAAAGGACTAAAAGGTTTTTTACTCCAAAATCGCTTGATAAGTGCGCAGATGAAGGAAAGTAGGAAGTAACACAGTGGAAGAATGAATACAAGGGATGGCTCTCTTTGATAGTAGATATTGACCCCTTTGTTGACGAGATAAATCAAGATGCCAAAGGCGGGCAAATAGGGGAGAACGTTCCATTTCCCAGACAATCCGAAGACGTAGGTTGTAAGCCAAGTGCTGCAGGTGAGTAAAAAAGCGAATAGAGCTCCACCTAAAACAGGATAATGAAAGGAGAGTAAAAAACAACGACTCACAACGATTAGCGGTCCTCCTTCTTTTTGAAGAACGTTTTTCATAATGGTGTTGTCGAATGCGAAAATGCTATTTTGTTCTGTGATGTAAAAGACATCATCGTAAACGAGCGCGCAAAAAACCCAGAGGGCAATAAAAATAAAAAGATAAGGTGAAACCTTCGGATTTTTATTAAAGAGAGATCCCGTTGTCGCTGTTGCAGTAGCAGCCGCCTTTCTAGAAGAAGGGCGACTGCTTGTTGCTTTTGTTGTTTTGTTTTTAGTTCTTTGTTCCATTATCTAACTATCACTGTTTTATCATTTACTAGATAGATACCAGGAGCTATATGGCTCACTCGGATCATTTCTGTGCCTACGTTTAGTGTTTTCTGTGGTATGCCTGCCAAATTATAAATTTTTACTTCGATTGGTTTTATGGCACGAAGAAGGATACATCCTTTTCCTCCGCAAGCTGACAGATTGTACTCTTTCGTAGTTTGTTCTATGCCATCTGGTATAGGATCTGGTTCTTTGTATTTATATTGGGCATCAAGTTGAGCAAGGCGTTCTGTAATCCAGGATTCTAAGAATCTCATTTCTGTATTCACGTCGGCCATTGGTTTAACGTTTTCCATATTCCAACGTTTTTGTTCTCGTGTATTGGCACCACTTACGGTAAATAAATGTCCATAGTCTGTAAAGCGTTTTATTAGATTGTCTTTTTTGAAATACGTTTGACGCAATTCTTTGTAACGGTTTGCCAATTTCGTCTCCCAATCATCGTAGTTTATTTCCAAAAGGCGCTTATAAATAGTATGTTCTCCATGCTCAAAATTCCACAGAAAGGTGTTAAAGTCTTGATCTGCCTTCGTGTAAAAACTGCTTCCGTCCCATCTACGTCCCCAAGTTCCATCTAGGTCCCAAGGCGTGAGGCTCATCTTTGGAGACTTTTTAGTGTTGTAATTAAAGAGGTGTATATTTTTAGCGTGATTGTCCGTTGCGAGCAATAGTTCAATAAATAAATAATAGTCACGAAAGACAGGTATATCGAAATGCTCGTTGATGTCGTTGCTTAATTGTGCATTTGATTTTGTAGCGATATAGTTTGTAGCGCTCCATAAAGGTTGCCAATTGATGGTGTCGTTGCCATCCATCGGTGTTGCTTCCATATCATCCATATCAGGATATTTTACTTCCCAACCATCCCAATTTTCATAAAAGCTATTGTATTTTTTCGGAGGAGTCATTGGATATGTTTTAGAATCGATATAGTGTCCCATAAAGACAGAGTAACTCCAAGTCAAAGCTTTATAGAGCACACCTCGAATGGTATCTGTTTCGCCAGTTGTTAAGGCTTCTTGCATTTTTTTCAACTTGAGCTGTTTGCGGTCTACTTTTTCTGTCATACAATAGATACCTCCATACGTGCCATTCAGCAGCACTTCTACAAAGTGTCCGCGGGTTCCGTTTATGAGGCCTGGCTCTTTTTTATAATGGTAGGGCTTGGTAGAGAAATCAAGCCAAAGATCGGTAGCAACACGGTTGCGCATACGTGCAGGATCTACTGCCATCGCATCAAGAATCCAGTTGTTGTCACTTCGAAGTCCCAAGAAGGTGCGGTCAACAGATTCTCCTTTGTCGTCTCTGAGCTTTATGGCATACGCTTTTTTAGAAAATCCTTGTGCTGTAGCCCCACGATATTTGTACGCTGCAATATAGAGTGAATCCATACTACTATTTTCTGGATTGTTTACTCGTATGGACCCTGTTGTATAAGTCGAACCATTAAACGAAGGACAATTAACCTCTACTATCGGCATAAAGGTGAACGTGATTTTATCGAATCCGATTACTTCTGTCTCGTTTAGTCGTAAAGAAAGGGAGTCTGTTTTCCCACCTTCTATTGCTTTAAAGGTGTAGGTGCTACCACTCTCAACTTTCGTATTGTTAATGTAGAGTGTGTAGTTTTTCCCTGCTTCTTTTGACTTATAGGTTATTTTAGCCGTGTAGTTTTTTCCATCATATTTGGTTTGGATAGGCTGCATATATGTTTTATACAGTTTGTCGTATACAGGTAGTTTGCCTTCTATTGAAAAAGAGTCGATGTAGGCGGAGAGTTTCTTCGTTTGCACAGTTCCGTTTGATGGTACATCGTAGCCATAAGATTGTAAAAGGTCTTTGTGGCGTGAGTCCTCGGAATAAAAAATAAAAGTACCTCCGCCATCAACTTTGTAGTAGTTAATAGAGGAGATATAATTGTAATCATTCCAAAAGAGGTAACCTGATTGATAAAGATCATTCAAAGGACTATTCCCATTACAGTTTTTGACGGAAATGGTGTATCCTTTGTTCTCGGTAGAATAATAATCTAACGTCCACGTATTGTCGGATTTTGTTGTCGTTCCAGAACCGAGAGATATATTTAAAGAATTGGGATCGTAAGGTATAAATCCAGAGATGTAATTTCCATTGGACGTATAGATGTTTGTGCCTCCATCTGTTCCTAATACGAAATAAAATGCTGTTGTTTTTTGTTCTGTTTCAACAAGATTGGAAGAGGCTACAGATACATATTTATTGGCGCGTATGTTCTTTATATAATATAAAACAGGGTCGCGGGTGTCTTCTGTATAAACAATAGGGGATTTTACGCCATTGTTTTCCCAATAAAATCCGTCCGTTGTTGTGCCATACGTTTCCCCTATGCTTTCGCCGCCAGAACCAGAGTCTGTGAGTAGTTTCCCCGTGTTGTCGTAGAACATAAAAACTTCGTTACCCGTTACGCTTCCTCTATTTAGATAGGTGCCTAGGACGAAGTTGTTTCGCACATTAAAACGATATTCATTGTTTGCTACGCTTCTTATTACGTAACCTTCGTTGGTCGCTTCGATGAGCCATAACGATTTATTGCCGTCCATTTGATTCGTTAGCTCTAGGTTTCGTTTGGTTACGGTTGCGCCACCCGTGCCCGCGTCTGTCTTTTCTAAACCGAACGTCATATACTGTTTTGTCGTTGCGCTCTTAAAGGTATATCTACCAGAACCCATATCGGTGATGATCCAAAATTGGTCAGCTTCACTGATGGAGGAAGTTAAATAATAAAGGGGGGTATTTTGTTCATGGTCAGCACCAATGCAAATACCTCCTGCATCTTTGTTTGGACATGAAATGCGGTATGTTTTTTCGGCATCGAATGTCAAGGTTGCCTTTGAGGCAATTGTGATAGCGAATAAAGCTAAACTAAATAGTAGTTTCTTCATGGGGATAATTTAATTACGCGCCAAAAATACGATTTTTTTTGTTATTCGTCAAATAGTTTTATTGTTATTTTCTCTATGGAGCATCTTTTAGGTGTAAAAGTTCTTGTTTGTTCTTTAATCATCACTTTTGTCTTGTTTATAAGATCGACACATACGGATTTAGTTTCCTTCTATTGATACTTTTGTTGGGAGGGTTGCAATATCTGGTGGGTCTTTTTTTATACCATTCCAAAGAACGCCCTTCTAACTCTTTTTTATTTGAGAGAATTGAGCGGTGTTACACCGAAAAGAATCTTTTCAAAAAAAGGATGTGCTTCTTTTTTTAGGATTTGATAATTCGTCAGAAATAGAGACCGATCGCTTTTGTTGGTGCTCTGTGTTTTTATTTGTGCTCTTTTCCATAGAGCCGTGTTATCGTAATTTGTTTTTGTGGTAATGAGGTGTAACGATTTGTCGAAAGTAAAGCATGGAAACAATACAGAGAAAGCCCCCTACCAGATAAATTCTGCCAAATGAAAATAATTGTGCAATAAGTCCTCCCATAAGAATTCCAATACCCATGCCAACATCCCAAGCTGTAAGATAGGTACTTGTGGCAGTGGCGCGTCGATTGTGAGGTGCTAGATTGATGTAAAGTGAATTGTAGGCTGGAAACATGGTGCCAAAGCCTAGCCCCTGCATAAAAGGAACGAGAAAAAAAACAACAATACAAAGCGTTTTATTCCAACAGATCATGTATTCACAGCATGACAGAAGGAAAAAGGCGGCAATAAGGAGATAAAAACCTTGACTGATTGTTTGGGTGATACGTCCTTTATCTACTAATTTACCTGCAAAGATGCGACTAACACCAATTCCTATCGCCATAAACGTGAAAAAGAAACCAGTTGGAACATCAAGCCCTATACTTTTGGAATACATGGCTACAAAATTTGTGGTTGCTCCATAGGGTATGGATAACAGTAAAAGGGAGATGCTGGCGGGAACGCCTTTTAAAAGAATGAAGCGATCGAGAGAAAGAACAGAACGCACGGCTTTTTCCTTACGAGGCGCACTGACCGCCCAAGCGCAAATGAAACCAATGATACACGATATAAAAGCCGTGATAAAGATGACATTGAACGAAACAACTTCGTATAAGAATAAGCCCACCATAGGTCCCGTACTCATGGCAACGTTGTTTGCCAGTCCATAATAACCAAGTCCCTCGCCACGTCGTTTAGATGGCATAATGTCTACGACTACCGTATTTCCACCTACCGATACGGTGCCAAAGGCAAGACCATGGAAAACGCGCATCATTATAAAAATGGTGAGTGTGGCAGCAAATACATAACCTACAAAGACGGTTGTAAATAAAAAATAAGAAAGGATATAAAGAGGTTTACGCGCAAAAGAATCAAGTAAAAAACCCGAAAAAGGACGCATGAGCAAAGCTGATACAGTGTAGCAGCATAGAACAAGCCCTATAATACTTTCAGTGCAACCGAACGTATCTTTTAGGTAGAAAGGTAAAATGGGAATAAGTAGCCAAAATCCAAAGTTGAGTAGAAAGTTGGCTGCAAGAATGCATGTGTAGCTACGTGTGAATAAGAGAGCCCCCTCAGACTCCTTTTGAGTAGGGGTCAGAGGGGGACTCGTATTGGGAAAGTAGGTTGTCTTTTCCTCTTTGTGAGAGGCTTTTGTGGGCTTCATTTTTAGTTGGCTGCCGTAAATTCGTCAAGGAAACGAACATCGTTTTCTGAGAACATACGAAGATCTTTTACTTGATATTTTAAATTTGTGATGCGTTCGACCCCCATACCGAATGCGTAGCCTGAGTAAATGCTACTATCAATTCCGTTGCTGTCTAACACGGCGGGATCGACCATCCCGCAACCTAGAATTTCAACCCAACCTGTTCCTTTACAGAAAGAGCATCCTTTTCCCCCGCAAATATTGCAACTGATGTCCATTTCTGCGGATGGTTCGGTGAAAGGGAAATAAGACGGACGAAGACGGATTTTTGTATCTATGCCAAACATTTCACGGGCAAACAGCAAAAGGACCTGTTTCAAGTCGGTGAAGGATACATTTTTATCTATATACAAGCCTTCTACTTGATGAAAAAAGCAGTGGGCACGTGCAGAAATAGCTTCGTTTCGATAAACACGTCCAGGGCAAATGATGCGAATAGGCGGTTGACTATGTTCCATGATACGGCTCTGTACGGAAGAGGTGTGAGTGCGAAGAATGATGTCGGGATTCGCTTCGATGAAGAACGTATCTTGCATATCTCGTGCAGGATGATCGGCAGGGAAATTCATGGAAGAAAAAACGTGCCAATCATCTTCTATTTCAGGCCCTTCAGCGAGAGAGAAACCTAAGCGAGAAAAAATATCTATGATTTCATTTTTTACAATCGTGAGCGGATGTCGAGAACCGAGTTCTATGGGGTGAGCCGTACGAGTAAGGTCAAAATCAGAAGTCGCGGTGTCGTGTGTTTTGATCGCATCGCGCAAGAAATTTATTTTTTCTTGTGCTTGTGTTTTTAGCTCGTTTAGTTTCATACCAACTTCTCGTTTCTGCTCTGCAGTTACATTTCGGAAGTCTGTTATCAAGTCGTTTATCACTCCTTTTTTACTTAAATACTTAATTCTTAGTACTTCGAGTTCCTTTTCGTCGCTCGCCGTAAGCTCTTTAATCTCATCAAGTAGTTGTTGAATCTTAGCTATCATAGTTTTCTAAATATGTGTTCTCTAATAAAATTGCAGCAAAGTTAAATAAAAAAGGGCAATTAGGGGCTTTCATATTTAATAAAGCAGTATTTTTGCGTTAATTTTGAAGTAGAAAGATGAGAAGGTTACTATTTGGACTGTTATTTGCAGCTAGTTTTGTTGCTTGCGGAGAGAAAAAAGTACAAGTTACTAAGAATACCGTTTCTGTTGACTCCGATACTGTCGTGTCTGCGCAGGATACGATTGCGGAGCTGCCAGAAGATGCGAATCCGCCAAAGAGTGCAGATGAACTTTTCGATGATTTCTTATATAGTTTTACATCGAGTCGTAAGTTTCAGAAAAAACGTGTCGTTTTTCCGCTCAAGGTGAGTGTTGATGGCAAAAAATCGATGCTCCATGCTAAAGAGTGGAGCTTTGATCGATTATATCAGGGTGAAGAATCCTATACTGTTTTGTTTAATCGCGAGAAAGATATGCGATTAGAAAAAGATACCTCGTTGAAGCGGGTTAAGGTGGAGTGGCTCTACTTATATAAACAGCGTACGAAGCAATATTTATTTGAAAAAGTAAAAGGGCAATGGCATCTAACCGCGATAAGTTATGCTTCGCTATCGAAACACGCTCATCATCATTTTCTGAATTTCTATAAACAATTTACAACGGACTCCTTATTTCAGCGTAGAAGTATCCGTAATCCGCTTACATTTGTAACTTACGATGAGGAGAATGAATATCAAATTATAGAAGGGTCTGTAGATACAGATCAATGGTTCGCTTTCCGACCTGAATTACCAAAGAATGTGATCACCAATATTGATTATGGGCAGACGTTTGTGAAAAAAAACACATGTGTTGTTGTGATACGGGGTGTGGCAAATAGTATGCAAAGTATCCTTACGTTTCATCAGGATAAGGGGAATTGGAAACTAACTAAATTTGAGAATTAATGATAGATAGGGTATGAAAGACGATAAGAATTATTCATTGCTTGAAAATAATACATTTGGTATAGATGTGAGTGCTGCTCGTTTTATAGAATATACTCAGAAATCGGAATTGCAGCAGATCCTTCCGATCCTTAAAGCACAACCAGTTTTGCATATAGGGGGCGGAAGCAACCTTTTGTTTACCAAAGATTTTGATGGCGTCATACTTCATTCTGCCATAAAAGGCATCCGTGTTGTTCAAACTTCGGGGACGAATGTCTATGTTCGAGTAGGAGCGGGTGAAGTGTGGGATGATTTTGTGGAATACTGTGTGAAAAACGACTATTATGGAATCGAAAATTTGTCGTTAATACCTGGCGAAGTAGGGGCAAGTGCCGTGCAGAATATTGGAGCTTATGGCGCGGAAGTAAAAAATTTGATAGAAAGCGTAGAAGTGATTGATCTAACAACGGGAGAAACAATGGAGGTCGGCAATGCAGCGTGTCAATATGCCTATCGCCAAAGTCGGTTTAAAACCGAATGGCGAGGTAAGTTTGCCATCATAAGTGTTTTATTTAAACTTTCTATGCACTTTGACCCCGATTTGGAATATGGTACAATTCGCCAAGAAATGAAGCGCCGAAATCTAGTAGAGGTAACAGCTTCAGAGCTTCGGGAAATCATTATAGCTATTCGTAATGAAAAACTTCCCGACCCGAAGAAAGTGGGTAATGCAGGTTCTTTTTTTATGAACCCTGTGATCTCCGAAGATGCTTATCGAACTTTCGCAAAGCTCTATCCAGAAGCACCACATTATGTGGTCAGCGGAGGTATCAAGATTCCCGCAGGCTGGCTTATTGAACAATGTGGTTGGAAAGGAAAAACGTTAGGTCGTGCAGGTGTTCATGCAAAACAAGCTTTGGTCTTGATTAATTGTGGAGGCGCTACTGGTCAGGATGTCGTTTTACTTAGTAATACGATTTGCACGGAAGTTCTTCATAAGTTTAATATTGAAATTAAACCCGAGGTGAATTGGATATGAAAATAACGTTATTGGGCACAGGTACAAGTACAGGTGTCCCTTTAATAGGTTGTAAATGTGAGGTATGTAGTTCTATGGATTCTCGTGACAAACGGCTTCGTTGCTCTGCTTTACTAGAAACGATGGATGCTCGTATCTTAATCGATTGCGGTCCAGATTTTAGAGCGCAGATGCTTCGCGCTCATTTTGATAGGCTTGATGCAGTGCTTATTACTCACGAGCATTATGATCATGTAGGCGGTATAGATGATCTTCGTCCTTTTTGTGAGTTTGGAGATATAGATGTTTATGCAGAAGATTTTTGTGCAACTCATCTAGAGGAACGTTTACCTTATTGTTTTGCCGAACATAAATACCCAGGGATACCGAATATAAACTTGATTCGCATAAAACCTCATCTACCTATTGTCGTGAATACTACAAAAATTCTACCGATTAGAGTTATGCATGGCCCGTTACCGATCGTTGGGTTTAGAATAGAAAATATGGCGTATATCATAGATATGAAAACGATAGAAGAGGAAGAACTAACTTATTTAGAAGGGGTCGAAATTCTTATTGTAAATGGTTTGCGTCATAAACCTCATACTTCGCATCAAACGATAGAGGAGGCTGTCGCGTTTGCTCATAAAATAGGAGCAAAACAAACCTTTTTAACGCATCTTGGTCATCAGGCTGGGCTTCATGCAGAAGCTTCCCGATTTTTGCCTCCCGATGTAACTTTTGGATCCGATGGGCAAGTAATCTGGGCGTAACACTTTTATCTTATAAGGTGGAAAAAGGAAGAAAAGAGGCATGGGAAGACAAAAAGTTATGCGCAGGGTTGAGTTTTTAAAAGAAAAATGCTACTTTTGCAAACCAATTGTAAGAACAAAAGAAAATAACAACTTTATAAAAATAGAACCCTAAATGAATATTTCTTTAGAGAACGTAGACAAAGTAAGCGCGCTACTGTCCATTAAAATGGAAAAAGCCGACTATCAGGAAAAGGTAGAGAAAACATTGAAAACCTTTCGTCAGAAGGCAAATGTACCAGGCTTTCGCCCAGGTAAGGTGCCTATGGGTATGGTTGTAAAACTATATGGTACGGAGGCAAAGGCAGAAGAGGTAAACAAACTTCTTTCTGAAACTATATATAAATATCTTAGTGATAATAAGGTGAATATGCTTGGCGAACCTCTGCCAAGTGATAAACAAAAGGATTTTGATTTGGTGAAAGAGGATGAATTTGAATTTGTTTTCGACATCGCTCTTGCTCCAGAATTTAAGGCAGAACTTACAACGAGTGATGCGATAGACTTCTATTCAATAGAGGTTTCTGAAAAAATGATAGATAATCAAGTGGCACAATATACTCAGCGTGCTGGTAGTTACAAGAAAGTAGATGCTTATGAAGCAAAAGATATGCTTAAGGGTCTGCTGGCTGAACTGGATGAAAATGGTAATACAAAAACAGATGGTATTCAAGTTGAAGGTGCCATCTTGATGCCTGATTACTTTAAGAATGACGATCAGAAAGCGATTTTCAATAATTGTAAGGTTAACGATGTTCTGACATTTAGTCCAACTACAGCATACGAAGGTCGTGATACAGAAATAGCATCGCTTCTTAAGATAGAAAAAGAGAACGTGGCAAATTACACTGGAAACTTTAGTTTTCAAATAACGGAAATCACACGTTTTGAAGCAGCAGAACTAAATCAAACGATTTTTGATCAAGTATTCGGAGAAGGAACGATTAAAACAGAAGAAGAATTCCGCGCAAAGGTAAAAGCGGGTTTAGCACAGCAATATGTTGCAGATAGTGATTATAAGTTCCTTCTTGATGTTCGTGCTTACTTAACGGGTAAAGTGGGTAGCTTAGAATACCCAGATGCGTTGCTTAAAAAAATAATGCTTGCAAATCATAAGGACAAAGGCGAACAATTTGTGGAAGAAAATTACGCAAAGAGTATCGAAGAATTGACGTGGCATTTGATAAAGGAGCAACTGATAAAGGAAAATGATATCAAGATAGACGATAAGGATTTGAAAGAAACAGCCAAAGATGCGACTCGCTTCCAATTCTCTCAATATGGGATGATGAACATTCCAGAAGAGATGCTCGAAAATTATGCAACAGAAATGCTGAAGAAAAAAGAACAAGTAGATGCTTTAGTAGAGCGTTGCATCGATTCAAAACTTTCGGCACAATTGAAGACGATTGTTACGCTTAATAGCAAAACTATTTCGATAGAAGATTTCAATAAGATGTTTGCGTAAGACCTAAAATAAAAACAGCTTAGCATATAAATGTCAAGCAAAAGAGAGGCCCTTGCTCGTTTCTCCGCTCATAAAAAGTAAGCGTACAAGCAAGAGCCTCTCTTTTATACCTTTAATTACATATAAAAATGAACGACTTTAAGAAATTCTCGACACAGAATCTTGGTGTTAATAGTATGGTTCTAGATGATGTTATTAAAAGTCAGAACCAATACCTAAATCCGTACATATTAGAAGAACGTCAACTGAATGTGACACAAATGGATGTGTTCTCTCGTTTGATGATGGATCGTATTATATTTCTTGGTACTCAAATAGATGATTATACGGCAAACACGTTGCAAGCTCAGTTACTCTATTTGGATTCGGTTGATCCAGGAAAGGATATCTCTATTTATATAAATTCGCCTGGTGGCTCCGTACATGCAGGCTTGGGCATTTATGACACGATGCAGTTTATCAGTAGCGATATTGCAACAATTTGTACGGGTATGGCGGCATCTATGGCAGCGGTATTGCTCGTGGCAGGAGCAGAAAAGAAACGTTCTGCACTTACTCATAGTCGAGTTATGATACATCAGCCGATGGGTGGAGCGCAAGGACAAGCTTCTGATATTGAAATTACAGCTCGCGAAATACAAAAACTAAAAAAAGAACTTTACACCATCATTGCAAATCATTCTCATACGGATTTTGATAAGGTTTGGAAAGATTCAGACCGTGATTATTGGATGACGGCAGCGGAGGCAAAAGAGTATGGAATGATAGATCAAGTCCTTTTAAGAAAATAAAAACGAATGAAAAAGAAATGCTCATTTTGTGGTAGGTTAGAAAGCGAAGTGCCAATGATGATTAGTGGCATAAATGGTTTTATCTGTAGTGATTGTATAGAACAAGCACATGATATAATAGACACCACATTCCATGCTACGGAAGAAGATAAAGAATCTGCTAGAAAAAGCCCGAAAAAGCATAAGCTTGATTTCAAGAAACTACCAAAACCAGTAAATATAAAAGATTATTTAGACCAATATATTATAGGTCAAGATGATGCAAAACGTTACTTATCTGTATCTGTTTATAATCATTACAAACGTCTATTGCAAAATAAAGAAGATGATTTGGTTGAAATAGAAAAGAGTAACATTATAATGGTCGGTAGCACGGGTACTGGAAAAACGCTACTAGCTCGTACGATCGCAAAATTTTTAGATGTTCCTTTTTCCATCGTTGATGCAACGGTATTTACGGAAGCTGGTTATGTGGGAGAAGATGTAGAAAGCATCTTGTCTCGATTGTTGCAAGTTTCTGATTTTGACGTGGAACGTGCGGAACGTGGAATTGTTTTTATTGATGAGATAGATAAAATTGCAAGAAAATCAGATAACCCGTCTATAACTCGTGATGTAAGTGGCGAGGGAGTACAGCAAGGACTTTTAAAGTTATTAGAAGGTAGTATTGTAAATGTACCCCCAAAGGGAGGTCGAAAACATCCAGATCAGGATTATGTACACATAGACACGAAAAATATTTTATTTATATGTGGTGGTGCTTTTGATGGTATAGAAAAGAAAATAGCGCAGCGTATGAATACTCACGTGGTAGGATATAATTCCGTACAGAATACAATGAAAATCGACAAAAATGATTTGATGAAGTATATTGTGCCACAAGACCTCAAGTCTTTTGGACTAATCCCCGAAATTATAGGTCGACTTCCAGTTCTTACTTATCTTAATCCTTTGGATAGAGATGCGCTTCGTAAAATACTCACGGAGCCTAAAAATTCAATCATTAAGCAATACATAAAGTTATTTTCTATGGATGGAATTGAGTTGTCTTTCGCAGAAGATACCTTAGAATATATTGTAGATAAAGCGGTAGAGTATAAGTTGGGAGCTCGAGGACTTCGTTCTATTGTTGAAAGTATAATGATGGACACGATGTTTGAGATGCCTTCGACAAGTGAAAAGCAGTATAAAGTAGAGAAAATATATGCACAAAAGCAGCTAGAGAAGGCTATAATTGCAGAATAAAGAGAAAAAAGAGTGCGTAGAGAGTTTTTTGTCGACAAAAATAGCGTAGAATCGAAAGATGTTTATAACTTTGTTAGTAAACTTGTGCAACAAACGAAGTTATGAATGAGAAAAACGACCTCAACAAATATCTGAAACAGTATTTTGGATTTGATAAATTCAAAGGCGACCAGAAAGAAATTATAAAGAACCTACTTGCAGGCAAGGACACCTTTGTGTTAATGCCTACGGGAGGGGGGAAATCATTATGTTATCAATTGCCAGCGTTGATGATGGAGGGAACCGCTATTATTATTTCTCCCTTGATCGCATTGATGAAGAATCAAGTAGATGCTATAAGAATACTTAGTGAAGACGATGGTTTAGCGCATTTTATAAACTCTTCTCTAAATAAGTTCGCGATAGAGCAAGTGAAGCAGGATATTATAAATGGTAAGACTAAATTACTTTATGTAGCACCAGAGTCGTTGACTAAATATGAAAATGTAGAGTTTCTACGTTCTATCAAGATTTCTTTTTATGCTATTGATGAGGCTCATTGCATTTCGGAATGGGGACATGATTTTAGACCAGAATATAGACGTATTCGTCCCATCATAAATGAGATATGCAAAGCTCCTGTTATCGCCTTGACTGCGACAGCAACAGAAAAGGTATTAACCGATATAAAGAAAAGCTTAGGGATCGTTGATGCGAAAGAGTTTAAAAGCTCTTTTAATCGTCCCAATTTATATTATGAAGTAAGACCAAAAACGAAAGACGTAGATAAAGACATCATTAAATTTATAAAACAGAATCAGGGTAAAAGTGGAATTATTTATTGTCTTAGTAGAAAAAAAGTAGAAGAGCTCGCAGAGGTGCTTCGGGCTAACGAAATAAAAGCAGAAGCTTATCATGCAGGTATGGAGTCGTTGGCAAGATCTAAAACCCAAGATGATTTCATCATGGAGAAAATAGACGTAATTGTTGCTACGATAGCTTTCGGTATGGGGATAGACAAGCCAGATGTAAGGTTCGTTATACACTATGATATACCTAAAAGTATAGAGGGCTATTATCAAGAGACAGGACGAGCAGGACGAGATGGCGGAGAAGGACAATGCGTTACTTTTTATGCCTATAAAGACTTACAAAAGCTTGAAAAGTTTATGGAAGGAAAGCCTTTATCAGAGCAAGAAATAGGTAGGCAATTACTGAAAGAAACAGCGGCCTATGCGGAATCTTCTATTTGTAGACGAAAATTGATTCTTCATTACTTTGGTGAGACCTATTCTGAAGAGAATTGTGGAAATTGTGATAATTGTTTAAATCCGAAGAAGAAAGTGGAAGCGAAAGATATATTATGCAATGTGTTAGAAGTGATACTTGCAACCAAAGAAATTTCAAAAGAAGATTATATCAAAGAGGTATTAATAGGAAAAGAAACAGATGAAGTTATTGCTCATAACCATAATGAAATAGAGCTATTTGGAACTTGTGAGAAAGAAAATGAGAAAGTACTAAATGCTGTCATTAGACAAGCCTTATTATCGGGATTTATAATAAAAGAAGTTGAGAATTATGGTGTGCTTAAAGTTACAAAAGAGGGAAAGGCTTTTTTGAAAAAGCCAGTTTCGTTTAAAATAACAGAAGACCATGATTTTGATGAAGTAGAAGAGGATAATAATATTCGAAGCGGAGCAGCGTGTGCAGCAGACCTTACCTTATTCCAGATGCTTAAGGATTATAGGAAACGAATGGCAAAAAGTTTAGACGTTCCCCCTTATGTGATATTCCAAGATCCGTCTTTAGAGGCAATGGCGACAATATATCCTCAAACAATTGAAGAACTTCAAAATATACCTGGAGTAGGTGCAGGAAAGGCAAAACGTTATGGGAAAGATTTCTGTGAGCTGATAAAAAAGCATTGTGAGGAAAATGAGATAGAACGTCCAGAAGATTTAAGAATAAGAACCGTTGCCAACAAGAGTAAATTGAAGGTAAGTATTATTCATAGTGTCGATCGGAAAGTGGCTCTTGATGATATCGCCGTGGCTAAAGGTATTGAGTTTGAAGAATTGTTAGACGAAATAGAAGCTATCGTCTTCTCGGGGACAAAATTGAATATAGACTACTTCCTTAATGATGTGATAGACGAAGATCATATGAACGATATTTATTTGTACTTTAAAGAATCAGAAACGGATAGTATTGATGATGCGTTATATGAATTAGGGGTAGACTATTCAGAAGAGGAAATCCGATTAGTGCGTATAAAATTTATTTCAGAAATGGCAAACTAAATGCTCATCCTTGGGAAAAGCTGTTATTTTCCTAAAAAAAACGAATGAAGTGTCCTGGTCTAAAATAAAATGAGTAATTTTGCGTGCAATAAATTCTATACTTATGTCATCATTTATTGCAGATAAAATCGTTATGGATGGATTAACATACGACGATGTATTGTTGATCCCAGCATATTCAGAGGTATTGCCTCGAACCGTGGACTTGTCTACTAAGTTCTCACGTAATATTGAGTTGAAAACCCCATTCGTTACCGCCGCAATGGATACGGTTACAGAATCGGCTATGGCGATAGCGATAGCGCGTGAAGGAGGTATTGGCGTAATTCATAAAAACATGCCCATAGAAGAACAAGCACGTCAAGTGGCAATTGTCAAGCGTGCGGAAAATGGTATGATTTATGACCCCATTACAATTCAATTAGGTTCAACCGTAAACGATGCTCTTAATTTAATGAAAGAATATCATATCGGTGGTATACCCGTAGTTGATGAAAACAAAAAACTAGTAGGCATTATCACCAATCGTGATTTACGTTTTGAAAAAGATCTGAATAAATTGGTGGAACATATCATGACAAGCGAAAATCTTGTTACTATCGGACAAAAGACAGATCTTGTCGCAGCCTCAAAAGTTCTTCAAGAATATAAAATAGAAAAGCTTCCTGTCATAGATAAAGATAATCATTTGATAGGTTTGATCACCTACAAGGATATAACGAAGGCAAAAGATAAACCGATGGCTTGCAAGGATGTCAAAGGTCGATTACGTGTGGCGGCGGGTGTTGGAGTTACAAGTGACACCATGGAACGTATGGAAGCACTTGTAAAAGCGGGCGCAGATGCTATTATTATAGATACGGCTCATGGTCATT
Source organism: Bacteroidaceae bacterium (assembly GCA_036652575.1). GTDB lineage: Bacteria > Bacteroidota > Bacteroidia > Bacteroidales > Bacteroidaceae > Alloprevotella. The sequence continues at coordinate 8,620 of JAVVVP010000026.1, read as the reverse complement.
CTAAATATGTGATAGAGAAATTAAAAGAGGCAAAACTTCGTTTTAAAGATGTCGATATTATTGTTGGTAATATTGCAACAGGCGCTGCTGCGAAAATGCTTGTTGAAGCGGGCGCAGATGGTATAAAAGTGGGTATAGGACCTGGCTCTATTTGCACAACTCGTGTTGTTGCAGGTGTTGGTGTCCCTCAATTATCCGCTATTTATGATGTGGCTTGTGCACTGAAAGGAACTGGGGTCCCAATGATTGCAGATGGTGGTCTTCGATATTCGGGAGATGTTGTAAAAGCTCTTGCTGCAGGTGGTGACTGTGTAATGATCGGCTCTTTGGTTGCGGGAACAGAAGAATCTCCAGGAGAAACCATTATTTTTAATGGACGTAAATTTAAGACTTATAGAGGTATGGGTTCCTTAGAAGCAATGGAGAACGGTTCGAAGGATCGTTATTTTCAATCAAATGTGGAGGATGTGAAAAAACTCGTACCAGAGGGTATCGCAGGACGTGTCCCTTACAAGGGCTCTGTTCAAGAGGTGGTTTTTCAGCTTGTAGGAGGACTTCGCTCTGGAATGGGCTATTGTGGAGCTGAAACCATCGCAAACTTGCACGATGCTAAATTCACACGTATAACAAATGCTGGTGTACTCGAAAGTCACCCACATGATATTACCATAACAAGCGAAGCCCCAAACTATAGTCGTCCGCAGTAAATTCAATATAAGTTTGAATCATATATCGATGAAGAAAATCATTTCTCTTTTAGCTTCTGGGCTATTTCTTTCTACGTTGTGTTTTGCACAGACGGTAGACCCTATCATCCTAAAGATAGGGGATGAAAATATAACACGCTCAGAATTTGAGTTTTCATTCAATAAAAATAAGACGAATGACGCGATTCAACGAAATGAAGGACTCACTGATTTTGTAAATCTGTATATTAATTATAAACTAAAGGTCCAAGCCGCAAAAAAGGCGCAAATGGACACGCTGCTTTCTTTTAAAGATGAATTTCAAACATATCGGAATTTTCAACTTATGCCGTATTTAGTAGATTCTGCATATATTGATTCTGTTGCGTACGATTTATATTCTAAAATAAAAAAGAACATTGGATCTTCAGATAGAATTCAAGTAGCTCATCTCTTTTTGAAATTACCACAGAAGGCGAATCTATACGAGAAGAAGGCGCTTCTTATAAAAATAGATTCATTGTATCATATTGTCCAAGATAATCCTGCTGCTTTTAGTGATTTAGCAAAACAATACTCAGAGGATAAGAGTAGTGCCAGAGAAGGAGGTATTCTTCCTTGGATTGCACCGAATTCGACATTGAAAGAATTTGAAGATGTTGCTTATTCACTTAAACCAGGTGAAATCTCAAAGCCTTTCCTCTCAACAGCAGGCTATCATATTGTTAAAATGTTAAATAGAAAACCTTTTGGGTCGTATGAAGAACAAAAGGAAGAAATAATAAACGATCTTGAAGCACAAGGCATCCTAGAAGATGCGTTTGAGAGAAAGGTGAAACAGCTAATAAATAATGCAGGTCGATCCTTGACTCGTGAAGAGATATTTGAGAAAACAGAGGAACGGGTCGTTGAGAAAAATCTTAATTTAAAGTATCTAATAAAAGAGTATTATGAAGGCATTTTGGCGTTGAATATCAGAGAACAGATGGTTCGGGAAACTGGAATTTTGAATGAGGAAGCTTTGAAGAAATACTTTAAATCAAATAAGTCTAAATATAAATGGGCGGAACCTCGTTTTAAAGGATACCTAATACAAGCGAAGGATAAAAATATTATATCAAAAGTAAAGAAGAATCTTAAAAAAACGGACTGCAAGAATTTTAAAACGATGGTAGACAAGGAATTTAATAAGAATTCAACAACGGTCGTGGAGGTTCAATACTTGTTGTCTAAAAAAGGAGACAATGAAATTCTGGACAAACTCGTATTTGACGTAGAAAAAGAAACTCTTTATAGCGAATTTCCCTATTACGATGTAGTAGGAAAATTGATTCGGAAACCGAAGACCTATGAAGATGTGCATCAACAACTTCTATATGATTACCAAGACCATATAGAAGATCGTTGGATACATTCGCTTAAACTTCAAAACAAACAAAATATTCATATCAATGAAGATGTTCTTAATACAGTAAATCATCATAACTAATAAAATTCAAAATGACAATAAAGTGCAATAAGTATTGGAGCTCTGTTCTTCTCCTATTTCTATTCGTGTCAACATTATCTGCTCAGAAAAATGTTGTTGACGAAGTTATTTGGGTCGTAGGTGATGAACCTATTCTAAAGTCGGATGTAGAGGCTCAACGTATAGATGCCGAGATGAATGGTGTGCAAATTGATGGCGATCCTTATTGCGTAATACCAGAACAACTAGCCATACAGAAATTGTATTTACATCAAGCTCAATTGGATAGTATAGAAGTGAGTGACTCTGAAGTTTCGCAAAATGTGGAGGATCAATTAGACCGATGGATACAATTAGCGAGTTCAAAGGAAAAATTGGAAGAATACAAAAATATGTCTTTTAAGAAAATCCGGGAACAACTATTCAAGTTATTTCGAGAGAAGGTTACGATCGAGAATGTACAAAAGAAAATTGTCAAAGATGTAAAAGTAACTCCTGCAGAAGTACGTAGATATTTCAAGGATTTATCAACTGATAGCATTCCTTTTATACCGATGCAAGTGGAAGTTCAAATAATAACTCAGACACCACAAATTTCAAGACGTGAAAAAGAACGTGTTGAGTCAGAATTGCGTGATTATACAGAACGTATTAATGCGGGAACCTCTGATTTCTCTACTTTGGCATTACTTTATTCTGAAGATGTAAATAGTGCAAGAAAGGGAGGCGAACTTGATTATGCGGGTAGGACTGAATTTGCGCCAGCATTTTCAGCAGTAGCTTTCAATCTTACAGATCCAAAGAAAGTTTCAAAAATAGTAAAGACCGAATATGGTTATCATATTATTCAGCTGATAGAGAAAAAAGGGGATAAAGTGAAAGTTCGACACATCTTAAGAAAACCTTATATTTCACAGCATGAATACACGGAAAGTCTTTTGCGTATGGATTCTATCGTTGACGATATAAAGAATAATAAATTCACCTTTGATGAAGCCACCTCACATTTGTCTGATGATGCTGAAACAAAGAATAACTATGGACTGATGATAAATAATACTGGAAGTCAAAGGGCCTCTAAGTTTCAGATGAAGGACCTTCCGCAGGAAGTTGGTGTTATGGTAGAAAAAATGCAGATTGGAGATGTTTCAAAGGCGTTTACAATGACCAATGAGAAAGGTCAGAAGGTGTGTGCTATCGTCAAGTTGAAAAATAGGATAGAAGGTCATAAGGCTATCATTTCAGAGGATTATCAATTGTTGAAAAATGTAGTACTTCAACAGAGTCAAGATATAATACTCAATCATTGGATAAAGGAAAAGCTAAAAACCACTTACGTTAAAATCAAAGATGGTTGGAAAAATTGCAACTTTAAATATTCGGGTTGGATTAAGTAAATACGAATGAATTTATTCTATAAACAACTAACGAAAAGGCATAAATTACGAGTCGTCTGTAGTTTATGCCTCTTTGGACTTTTTGCTGTTTGGTCTATTGCAAGTAGATACGATAACGGAAATAGAGCAAAGCAGAAAAAGGAGGATATAACGAAGGTTTATCTTCTACATTCAGATGAATTAAAATATAATCAGGCTGAAAATCCAGAAGCACAAATACTGACGGGGCATGTTGCGTTTCGCCATGACAATGTAAAGATGTTTTGTGATAGTGCTCACTTTTATCAAGGAAGCAACTCTTTTGAAGCTTTTGGACATGTAAAATTATTACAAGGAGATACATTGTCTTTAAAGGGTGATTATTTATACTATGATGGAAATTCTCAGATAGCTCAAGTACGTAAGAACGTGGTTATGAAACATCATAAAACGATTTTACTTACAGATAGTTTAAACTATGACCGAGTCTTTGACTTGGGATATTTTTTTGAAGGGGGTAAACTTTATGATAATGGTAGTGTGTTGACTTCTGAATGGGGCGAATATAGTCCCGCTACTAAATTAGCGGTGTTTAATTATAATGTAAAGTTAGAGAGCCCCAAGTTTATATTGACTTCTGATACATTACATTATAACACACAGACCAAGTTAGCCCATATCGTAGGTCCTTCCAATATAGTTAGCGGAGATAATAACATTTACTCCGAATCAGGATATTATAATACATCAACGGGTAAAGTCAATTTGCTGAACCGTTCCATTGTAGCGAACAAAGGTAAAAGGATGATCGGAGATAGCCTTTTCTATGACAAAGAGAAGGGGATTATGGAGGCGTTTAAAAATGTGATTTACGAGGATAAAGTGGGAAAGAATGCGCTAACGGGGAATTATTGCTATAATGATGAAGTAAAAGGATTTTCGCTCGTTACAGACCGTGCCCTTATTAAAGATTTTTCTGGGAAAGATACCTTATATATGCATGCGGATACACTAAAATCTTTTACGTTCAATATTAAAACAGATTCTGTTTATCGAGTGATGCATGCTTATCGTCATGTTCGTTCTTTTAGAACAGATATGCAAAGTGTGTGTGATTCCTTGATCTATAATACAAAATTCTCCAAAATAACAATGTATGAAAATCCGATTGTTTGGACAGGAAATCAGCAAGTTTTAGGGGAAGAAATAAATGTGTTTTTAAATGATTCCACGTTGGATAGTATACAAATAGATCGGCAAGCATTACTCGTTGAAAGGATGGATAGCATTCACTATAACCAAATAGCTGGACGAGAAATGAGATCTTATTTTGAGAAAGGAGAACTGAAAGAAAATCATGTGAATGGGAATGTTTTAATTGTCTATTATCCATTAGATAGTGATAGTACGATGAACTTTCTTAACTATGCAGAAACAAGTAAGCTAAAAATGTATATGCAAAATAAGAAGATGAAAAGGATTTGGACACCAGAGGTTGTTGGAACGCTTTACCCCCTTCTTCTTATACCTAAAGACAAACTTTATTTGGCTAATTTTGCTTGGTTCGATTATATTCGTCCTCTTAGTAAAGAGGATCTTTTTGAATGGAGAGGAAAGAAGAAAGGTACGGAATTAAAGCAAAGTATCAGAAGAGAAGTTCCATTACAGAATTTGAATACGGTGAAAAAATAAAATTAGAATGGGAGATATTATTCATTTACTACCAGATGTTGTTGCCAATCAGATTGCAGCAGGCGAAGTGATACAACGTCCTTCGTCTGTTCTGAAAGAATTGATAGAAAATGCGATAGATGCAAAAGCTAAAAGTATAAAGATTTTTATCATAGACGCTGGAAAAACAAGTATACAAGTGCTTGATGATGGTCTGGGGATGTCTGAAACTGACGCTCGATTAGCATTTGAACGGCATGCCACTTCTAAAATCAAAAAAACGGCAGATCTTTATGCCTTAAATACAATGGGATTTAGAGGCGAAGCGTTAGCGTCTATAGCTGCGGTAGCTCAAGTTGAATTGACATCGCGAACGGAACAAGATGAATTAGGTGTTCATCTTTCTTTATCTGGGTCTAAAATAACAGAACAAGAACTTGTCGCTTCACCAGTAGGATCTAAATTTGTTGTGAATAATTTATTTTTTAATATTCCAGCTCGAAGACGATTCCTCAAATCAAATACGACCGAATTAAATAATATAATGATGGAATTTGAAAGAGTTGCTCTTGCCAATGCTACCATTTCTTTTGCCATTTTCCATAATAATACCGATGTGCTGACGCTTCCTGCTGGAAATTTCAAGAAACGTATTATGGATACATTCGGAAAAAAATATAATCAAATACTATTACCCATACAAGTGGAGACTTCGATAGTCAAGATTTCTGGTTATATTAGTATGCCTAATAGTTCAAAGAAAAAAGGAAATCATCAATTCTTCTTTGTAAATGGTCGCTTTATGCGGCACCCTTATTTCCATCGTGCATTAATGACTGCTTATGATCAATTAATTCCAGTGGGTGAACAAGTCTCTTATTTCGTTTGTTTTAATGTAGACCCAGCAAAGATTGATGTAAATATACACCCTACAAAGACTGAAATAAAGTTTGAAGATGAAAATGCTATTTGGCAAATTTTATCAGCTGCAGCAAAGGAAACATTAGGAAAATATAATGCCGTTCCTACTATTGATTTTAATGACGAAGAACGCATTGATATTCCTGTTTTTTCACAAACAAGAAACGTCCATATTGATACTCCCCCTACAGCTATCAGCTCAAATTATAATCCATTTAATGCTGCAACTGATTACGCTTCGCACGTATCCAAGGATGTTTTGCCCACAGATTGGCATCAAAACGGGGATGTAGCAACGATTTTTAATCAGCAACAGCGTTCAAGTGTTGAAGTTCAACGCGATGTGCAAAGCCCTATTTATACAGAAGAGGAGAACGGGGTGACGGTACACGCAGATGCAACATCCTTGAATGCGTATCAGTATAAAGGGTGCTATATCTTAACGGCTATCAAATCAGGACTCTTGATCATCCATCAACATCGGGCTCATATTCGAGTGCTTTATGATACTTTTATGTCCCAATTAATTCATCATAATGGTGTCTCTCAACGTTTGTTGTTTCCTGAAATAGTACAAATACCTCCATCTCGAACCGCTATAATGAATAGTTTAATATCTGATTTACAATCCATCGGATTCGATTTCTCCGATTTAGGTGGTGGTGGATATGCTATAAATGCACAGCCTGTAGGGACAGAAGGATTAAACCTTCCTACTTTACTTATGAATATAGTAGATGATGCCATAGATGGGGTCTATAAAATAAAAGAAGATGTCTTCAAACATATTGCATTAACAATGGCAAAGAAAGCAGCGATAGTGCCAGGGCAAGTGTTAGGGAAAGAGGAAATGGAACATTTAATAGATAATTTATTTTCTTGTAAAAGTCCGAACTATACGCCTGATGGAAATTTGGTGCTCACCATTGTTGCTCAAGAGAGACTGGATTTCCTTTTTAAGTGAAAACACACACTATTTATTATTCGATTTCATCTTTTTTTTTACAAATGGTATACGAGTAATCTTTTTTTTCCTATCTTTGCATTGGAAAAACAAGTATGTGATTTTAATAGACTTGATTTAATGAGAGAACTTAATAATTAAAAGTATGAAAAAGTTAATGTTTGCGCTCGCTTTCGCGGGCATGTCTACTGTCGCTATGGCACAGGACACAGTCGAAGTACCTCAAATGAAGTACAGCGTTGCGACAAATTCATTTTGGAGCAATTGGTTTATCTCTGCGGGAGGTGATTATATGTCAACCTCTCCAAAGAAGGCTTCTTGGAGCCTCTTTAAAAAAGAGAACAGCAACTTTGGTTGGAATGCTGCTGTCGGTAAATGGTTTACGCCTGGTTTAGGACTTCGCTTGAAGTTTAATGGTATTGTTGGACTATATGATTCTCATCATTCTCGCTTCCGTGCTTTTCGCACAGAGGCTATGTTTAACCTAAGCAATATGCTTTGTGGTTACAACGAGAATCGTGTATGGAATGTTACTCCATTTGTTGGTATGGCATTCTTGAATGAAGGTAAAAATGGTTTTGATGTAGGACTTCAATCAAGTTGGAAAGTATCTAAGCACTTTAATATCTTTGCAGAGGCATCTTTGATTCTTGCAGACAGAGATGGTAGTTTCGAAAAGATAAAAAACAGCTACGACAAGTATGTTGATGTATCTGTTGGTTTAACTTATAACATCGGTAAGAGCAATTGGAAGAAAACTCCAGATGTAAATGCTCTTATGGCAATGAATAAGGAACAAATGGATGCTCTTAATGCTTCTTTGAAAGAGCAACAAAACGAGAGCGCTAGTTTGAAAGATATGCTTGCTAAGCAGAAAAATCAGAAAACTACAACTGTAAATACAACGACTGTTGTTTCCACAAATCAATCTGTATTCTTTAATATTGGTTCTTCTAAGATTGCATCAAAGAAAGATCTTGTAAATGTAAAGGAAGTCGCAGAATATGCTAAGGCAAACAATCTAAAGATTGTCGTTAAGGGTTACGCTGATAGCAAAACGGGTAGTGCCTCTTACAACAAAAAATTGAGCGAAAAGCGTGCAAATGCTGTAGCGAATGAACTTGTTAAGATGGGTGTAAATCGTGATAACATTGTTATTGATGTAGTAGGTGGTACTGCAGAACTATCTCCTTTCAATTATAACCGTCGTGCTACTGTGAAAATTCAGTAATACGAAATAAACGGAGAACCAACTTTCTCTAACCCCAAAGAGACCGAGTCGAATATCAAGTTCGACTCGGTCTCTTTTACATTTATAAGTATTCCTCAATGGTCTCCATTTGAAAAATCGATGCTGTTTCATATAGTGGTAGTGTTTCATCTAGTGTGTCTGATAGGAGTTACCTCAAGCTAGTATACCTCAGACGACTGTATAAAAGTCGGCTCTTTTCGGATGGATACAAAACAGGTTCTTTCAAAATCGTACAGCAGCAAATTTGTTTTGTAATTTGCTGCTGTACGATAGAGTTTGGGA
>JAVVVP010000025.1:0-30293 GCA_036652575.1 Bacteroidaceae bacterium | reverse complement strand
CTTACTGCTTACATCGCATTGTCACCATTAAAAACGATGAAATAACTCTTCGTGGAGATGGAATTTACAAATATTATGAGACTGCCACTCTCAGCGAAGTTATAGGGGTGCTTCATTCCGTCACCCGTCAGTCAGGAAGGGTTGTAATTTGTAATTCGGCAACTTGGATAATCTGGAGCTATATCTGGAAGTTCTTGTTCCCATTGCGTAAATACCTATTATATATTCATTTCAATATGGTATTACAAAGTAGTTCGAAAAGTATCTAAGTAGATTTAAAACAACTTGTATAAAACGGAGCATATCCGTTCACTGATATGATAAAAAAACGTTCTTTTCCACATTAATTCACAAACAAGCTCTGACATGGCAGCCACAACGTATCCATCCGAAAAAAGTCGACTTTTTTCGGATGGATACGTTGTGGCTACACGATTCCCACTATCAGGGCTCGTTCGGGACTTGCACCCTTAAAGATTACGACCATGCTGGGCGTACCAGAAAGTAATGGAATGATTTATGAAAAATCATTCCATTACTGAGTTCGTAAAGCATTTCCAAAAGGGAATCTTGTCGATCGCTACTTATTTCAATGCAGGTGCTATCGTTTTTGCATTTTCATTATTCGGATCTATTGCTATCACCTTTTGATAATATTCTTTCGTCAAAGCTAGATTGTCATGCTTAAACGCATAAAACATAAGATAGGCATAGCAATCCTTGCGATAAGAATCATACGCAGCACCCTTTCCCTCCATACGTTTGAGCGCTTCTGCAAAGTAATTCTTTGGCTCCTCTAATGGATTTTGAAGATCTAGCAAAAGATTGATTTTAGCACGATAAAACGGACCTACATAACTATCCGATTTTTCGCAAACTTCAGCAAAAGCTGTATCACCCAATGCTACATAAGTTTTGAATTTCTCCGACAAACCTTTTAGTTGTGCATCTATCGCTGCATTATAATAGACCTTTCCTAAGTCACGACGATCGTTAAGCGAAGAATTATCTCCTTTTTTATCCATAAATGCATTAAACGCAGCAATGGCTTTATCATAGTCTTTCGAACGCTCATAAGCATCCGAAATATCTTTATAGAAATCGAGCTTTTCTGAATTTAAAGATAAAGCCTTTTCAAAGTCTGGAATAGCAGCCGTATAATTTTTCAGTTTTACATTCAAATAGGCACGCTGTGCATAATCATTGAAATTGTAAAGCGTATCGGCATACTGTCCAAAAAGATTTGCGGCGGCAGCTTTCGCTTCGTCTAACTTATCCTCCTCTACTAGATTGTAGAATTTCATACGATTCAAACTCAAATCCTTTGGTTCTTTACCTATGACCTCGTTTATTGTTTGAAGCGAACCTGCAAAATCTTTGCTCAGATACTGAAGTATCGCATATTCCTTTTTGGCATCTAAACCAATGTTTGGATTGTTTGCAAAGTATTCTTTATAAGCAGAAATAGCATTGGGCACATCGTTCAATTGATAATACACAGAAGCCAACTCCCTATTTATTTCGGGACTTGTTACGCCCTTTGCTTTCAGTTCTAGCAACGTTTCTTTCGCAATCGTTGCATTGATACTCTTATAAAGATGAGCCTTTGCAACGTAAGCATCAATACAATCAACATCGGTATAAATGGCTTCTTCGTATTTCTGTCCCGCTAAGCCTTTATCGCCTGCGGCTTCATACACTTTTCCCTCAAAAAGCAAGCCTGGCACAAATTTATTATCTAATTTATAGACGCGTTCAGCACAAGCGATAGCCGCTTTCATCTGACCTTTATCTAAAAAATAGTTTCCAATCCCCATTACGAGCTCTTTATCTTTGCACTTCTTTAATAAAGAAGTTAAGGCATCTTCGGCATCTTCGGAATTCGATTGTATCAACTGTGAAGTCTTCTCCACTTGTTGCTTTAAATCATCGGGTAAATTGATTTCGGTAGTTGCATAAACCGAAACAAAACTCGCACTTCCAAAGAGTGTCGCTGAAAGAGCTAATGCAAATATCCATTTTTTCTTCATGTTGTATTTTTTACTTGTTATATAACTTGCTGAATTACCTTCTTACGTTACAAAAGTAACAAAATAGATAAGAACCCATAGCAACTCAACCTTGTTTTTTCGTTCCTCTTTTTCGTTCCGTTCCTCTTTTAACTTCTTTATAACGGTTCTTTCGTTCTTTTGCAAGAAAATGGAGCTACCCCCCGAAAGCTTATTCCGTGACTTCTATATTTTTTATTTGTACGGGCATATAAGGCAGTAACTGCGATGACTTGGTAATGATGAGCTGCCCTGGAGTGTCCGACACAAAAAAGAACAAATTAAGCGTCATAGACCGCGACTGAGGATCGGTAGTAATCATATAAACAGAACGAGTTAAAGGATAGTCTCCCGTCGCAAGATAGTATTGCAAAGGCTGAAAACTATTCCCCTTCTCCGCGATAGAAGAACGACTGACGCTCATCACCCGAATATTTTTCAAAAAAGTTAGGTGAGTTGAATCGCTCGCGTTACGAAGCCAATCCACACCTATTACGCCAATGGCATTGCGCGTTTTTGATACATAATCTATCACCTCTTGATTGGTTTTCTGGGCTTTCAAATTACCTTTTAATTCCTTTCCGCAGCAAACAGAGTCTTTGATATAGCGCACCGTACTCGAATTAGGGTTGTCAAAGACCAACTCAAGTTCCCCCTTTGTCTTGGCACTTTCCATTTGTTCCCATTTCGTAAGGCTACCCGTTACAATTTCCTTTAATTGCTTCATCGTGATGAGCGTATCGGTGTTCTGCTCATTCACAATAAGAGCAATGCCATCTGTTGCGATCCTTTTCGTGCGCACCCGAAGTTGATAGTTGTCCTCAATGGCTTTTACTTCTTGCTTACTCAGTTCACGAGTTGCAACAACTAAGCGAATACTATCCTTTAGTAACAGATTGAGTGCATCGGTCTCACTCATATAACGAGGTTTAAGCTCTGCTTCGGGATATTTATTCTCGAATACGTTGAGTTCTTCCTCCATAATCGGTCGAAACGTTTCATCAATAGCTATATGTATATCATCAGAAGCCAACGAATTCGTTGACTTCTGTTTATTGCCACACGAGGTGAGCGAGATGATATACACTGTAGCTACTATTAGCCCAAGTGTTTTCATAAAATTATTTTTTACATTAATCTATTTGGAAGACCACAGGAAGCATGAACCATACGGATACGGCTCTACCTTGCTGTTTTCCAGGAATGAAACGAGGAAGCGATTTCACAACGCGAATAGCTTCACGGTCGCAATAAGAATCTAACGATTTGATGACTTTTACTTCACCCACTTCGCCACTTCCTGTCACTACGAAACGTAACATAACGCGTCCTTCGGTACCTTGCTCAAGAGCAATAGATGGGTACTTTAGGTGAGAATTTACAAACTTCAGCAAAGCAGCCTCACCGCCTGGGAAAGTAGGGGGTTGCTCTACCACGTCGTATACCTTTTGAACTTCAGAAGTAATAACCTCTTTGATGTCCTCAATAAGTTTTCCTTCTTTCTCGTTATTACCCACAACGTCGGCCGTCGAGATATTGACTTTAGACTCGCCCAATTCTTCTTGACTCTTCATCTCGTCTTCGGCCGTTACTTCCTCATCTTTTTTGATGACGGGAGCCGTAAACTTGATAGAGCTCTTGATTAACTGAACTTCTTGTTTTTTGGGTTCCACACGTTTGATAATGTGTTCATCTTTCACTTTTGCTTCTGCGAGCTTCGACAAAGTAGTAACCTCGGTCATACTTTCTTCGTCTTGAGCAGGGGTTGCCAACTTCACTAAATAGGGCACTATGATAATCGCACAGCATAACGCAAATACGATAATGAGCGACGTAGTGTGTCGTTTGCCAGACTCTGCACGCAACTTAAAAGCTCCATAGTTCTTGTTCTTATCTAAAAAGATAAGATTACACCATTCTTCTGATAATAAATCTATCTTAGCCATATTATTTCACTTTTAAGTAGGGTTATTGCGCAGGTGCAGGTGCTGGGGCCGAAGCTCCTTTACCTTTAAGATGTGCAATCATTTGCTTGTCGAAATCTGTTATTTTGTCGATCACATACTTACCAATGCCGCAAATCTGCATTTCGTCGAGCGCATCGATTAAATTCTTATAAGAGGCTGCATCTGTCGCCTTAATGATGACATTTGGCACTCCTTTTTCCGTTTTAATCTTCAACAAGTCTTTCTTGTATTGTGCTTCCACTTTTGCTTCGTCATTTACGTTTGACGTTTGACTGCTAGCCTTGTCTGCTTTTAGTTTTTTGATTTTTTGCACGGCTACGGCATTACGCTTTAGTAGCATTGAACGAAGTCCCGTTTGGGTATAGTTGGTTTCTTTCAAACCGTCTATTTCGGGTATTCCCTCAAAGTAGTACAACTTACTTTCTCCATCAAGAATCAAGGTTACAGCCTCAGAAGCTTTCACCTTATTCTGTTGGTCTTCTTTGATATCATCTTTATTGGATGGCATATTGATTTCCATCGACTGAGGAGTGATCATAGAAGAGCACAACATAAAGAAGCAAATAAGCAGCATATTCATATCCACCATAGGCGTAAAGTCTACGTGAATGTCCATTTTTTTCTGTTTGCTATTACTTTTTGCCATTTTACTCCTCCTCCCCTTTTAGAGATGTTATTAAATTGTATCTATTCTTGTTAATGTCCCGCAAGGAATTCATTACATTTTTTATTACAGCATAAGGTGTTGTTGCATCCGCTTTGATAGCGATGGACATATCTGGATTCACTTCTCCTGCACATTGCACCCAGTCTTTAAATTCACTAGATGTTGCGCTATCGTTTGGACAAGGAATTCCCTTATTCTGTTTGCTTTTCAAATATTCGTCCTGCATATCTTTGTCCATAGCTAAAACGCTTTTCAGCTGGCTCACAGGGACTCCGAAAACAGTAAGAAGACCGAAGGTGTTTGCCTCTTTCGCATTGAATTTAACTCCATATTTTTCACTCATCATATCAAGTGTAGCCATCATATCACCTTTCTTGTCCATTGACATAAAGATTTTACCTGTTGGTTCTACAAGGATTGTGAGAATATTCGTCTCAGGAATTTTAATTTCAGACACAGAGCCTGGCGTGTTCACCTTTATAGGCGTTGGCTTTACGATCGTTGAAGTAAGCATAAAAAAGGTAAGAAGCAGGACAGTCACATCACTCATCGCCGTCATGTCGATGACCGTGGATTGCTTTTTTACTTTAAAACGTCCCATATCTTATTATACCTCTTTTTTAATTAGTGTGATGCAGAGAATGTCTGTACAATTGAGAAACCTACCTCATCGAGGCTATACGTTAATTTGTCAATTTTGTTGGTGTAGTAGTTGTAAGAAATTACAGCTAAAGCACCTGTTGCAATACCAGAAGCTGTATTTACAAGTGCCTCTGAAATACCAGTAGACAAGGCTGCAGAGTCTGCGCCACCACCTGATGCCAAAGCAGCAAAGGAGCGAATCATACCGAGTACCGTACCGAGAAGACCAAACAACGTACCAAGCGTTGTGATCGTTCCAATAATAGAAAGGTTCTGTTGTAGCGTAGGCATTTCGAGAGCGGTTGCTTCTTCCAATTCTTTCTGAATAGCAAGAATTTTTTGCTCTTTCATTAGAGAGGTGTCTAATTCTACTTCTTTGTACTTTTTGATGGTAGCGGATACGACGCTTGCTACAGAGCCACATTGCTTATCGCAAATTGCTTGTGCTTTTGCCATATCATCGGCACGTAAAGCTTCTTTGATACCTTCCACAAATTTCACAAGGCTATACTTGCCATAAGCAGTCTTGATTGCGAAATAACGTTCGATACTCAATGCAAAAACGATCAGGAACAAGCCCTGAATCAAAGGCACAACGAAGCCACCTTTATAGACTGTGCCGAGCAAATCAAGAGGCTCATTTGCATTATCGCCGCCTTGGAAGTGCGATGGAGCTCCAAATATGAATAGATAGACACATGCTGCGATGATGAAGCAGCCAAACATTACAAGTCCTGCCGACTTGATTCCTTTGAAACTTGTACTTTGTTTCTTTACTTTAGGTTCATTTACTTTTGTTCCCATTTGTAGATAAATTAGTTGTTAGATGTTTTGTTAATTGTTTCGTTTATAGGTTTCTAATATCTTTTTTGCGAATTCACTTAGTAAACTAAGGAGAAATGCGGTGGCAAAGGTAAAAAATTATTGATAAACAAACGGGCTACCGTTGCCTATTAACTTATTTTATTTTTATTCCCCCTTTTCGTCCTTGTTCTACGCAGGTACAAACGTATAAAAAAAACGAGCAGCGTCCAAATAGTTGGGCAACAAAATTAGAAAAAAGAGTTTTTTCGACTCTTTATCGGCTTACTTTAATTAAAATGAGTACTTTTGCTGTTTGTTTTCAGAGCAGACTCTTGACAATTAAGTAAAAACAGATATGAAAGAAATTGATTGGGCAAATTTGCCTTTTGGTTACATTAAGACGGATTACAACGTACGTTGCTACTATCGCAACGGTGAATGGGGCGAAATGGAAGTTTCGTCATCCGAGAACATTTCCATGCACATGGCTGCTACATGTTTGCACTATGGACAGGAAGCTTTTGAGGGACTTAAAGCGTTTCGTTGTCCTGATGGCAAAATACGCATTTTTCGCATGGACGAAAATGCGGCACGACTTCAAAGCACTTGTCGCGGCATTCTTATGCCAGAACTTCCTACCGATCGCTTTGAAGAGATGATTAAAAAAGTTGTAAAACTAAACGAAAAGTTTATCCCTCCTTACGAGAGTGATGCCGCTTTATACATTCGCCCATTACTTATTGGAACGGGAGCTCAAGTTGGAGTACACCCTGCGGAAGAATACGCGTTCGTTGTGTTTGTCACTCCTGTAGGACCTTACTTTAAGGGTGGATTTGCTTGCACAAATTATGTAATCATTCGCGAGTTCGACCGTTCAGCTCCTCTTGGTACAGGCATTTATAAGGTAGGCGGAAACTATGCGGCCTCTTTACGCGCAAACAAGATGGCACACGATGCTGGATATTCTTGTGAATTCTATTTAGATGCGAAAGAAAAGAAATATATAGATGAATGTGGGGCTGCCAATTTCTTTGGTATCAAGAACAATACATACATCACACCTAAATCTTCATCCATTCTGCCATCCATCACGAATAAGAGCTTACAACAATTAGCCAAAGACCTCGGGATGAGCGTAGAAAGTCGTCAAATTCCCGAAGAAGAGCTCGACACATTCGAGGAAGCTGGGGCTTGTGGCACCGCCGCCGTGATTAGTCCTATTGCCCACATCGACGATTTAGAAAAGAACAAGAGTTACGTGATTAGCAAGAACGGACAACCTGGTCCGATGTGTACAAAGTTGTACAAAAAGCTTCGCAACATTCAATATGGCATAGAGTCTGATACCCACAACTGGGTTTCGGTGCTCGATTAACAAATCAAAAAAAGAGGAAAAATGAAAGTTAATTCACAAATACGTACAGAAGCACGCGTCACCCTTAGAGGAAACTGGGGTGCATTAGCCGTGGTTACACTGGTTTATATTCTACTGAATTCTGTGGGAAATATCACCGACAAACTTTTAGGATCAGCTTACATTCAATGTATTTGGGTACTCCTAATGCTGCCTTTGGTCTGGAGTTACAGCGTGTTATTCCTATCCCTCACACGTGGAAACGGAGGTACTTGGGCTGATCTGTTTTGTGGATATAAAGATTTTTCGCGTATTTTCTGCACCAGCTTATTGGCGAGCATCTACACGTTGTTGTGGTCCTGCCTTCTCATTGTACCAGGCATCATTAAAAATTATTCTTACGCTATGATTCCTTATATACTAAAGGACGAGCCCATGCTCAAGAACAATGCCGCCATCGAAAGAAGTATGGTTTTGATGGATGGATACAAAATGAAGCTCTTTCTGCTCAGTTTGAGTTTCCTTGGTTGGTTCCTCCTCTGCGTTCTCTCTTTAGGCATCGGCTTACTTTGGCTCATCCCCTATATAAGCACCTCTTATGCAACGTTCTACGAAGACGTAAAAAAGGATTACGAAGTGCGTATTCAAGCTACGGCTAAAGAATAATCGAAAAGAGTTTCCTATAAAAATCGAGCGCGCTCCATTTTCAAATTGAGCGCGCTCGATTCGCAAATGGAGCGCGCTCGATTGTTGCACAAGAAAGGAAACGATCTCAACCTCTCTCAAAAACATATTTACATTTGCTTCTCAAATTATCGAACCTATCACTATGGGAAAGAACAAACTATCAAAATTTGCCGATATGGCAAGCTATCCACACGTATTCGAAGCACCGTTCACCACAATCAACGACAAAACGGAGTTTGAGATGCGTGGACATTGGCACGAACGCTTTTTCGGAAATAAGAATCCAATCGTACTTGAACTTGGCTGCGGAAGAGGTGAATATACCGTTGGGCTCGCTCGCCTATTTCCTGACAAAAACTTTATTGGGGTAGACATCAAAGGAGCACGTATGTGGAGCGGAGCCTCAGACTCCCTTCACGAAGGAATGAAAAATGTGGCTTTCCTACGTACCAACATTGAATTTATCGACCGATTCTTTGCAAAAAACGAAGTGAGCGAAATCTGGCTCACCTTTAGCGACCCACAAATGAAAAAAGCGACCAAACGGCTGACCTCCACCTATTTTATGGCGCGCTACAGACGCTTTCTTACAGAGAATGGTATACTACACGTGAAAACAGACAGCAACTTTCTGTTCACTTATACGAATTATATGATAAAAGAGAACCAGCTACCCATTCACTTTTGTACCTCCGATCTATACCACGAAACGCTAACGCCAGAGGCTTCCGAAGACTTGCACAAAGTGTTAGGCATTCATACTTACTACGAGCAACAATGGATAGACCGTGGACTCAATATTAAATACATCAAATTTACATTACCTCGTGAAGGTTCACTTCGAGAACCCGATATAGAGATAGAACTCGACGAATACCGTAGCTATAACCGAAGTAAACGTTCGGGCTTGGCTACCTCCAAATAAGAACAACAACAAATAAAAAAATGACACTATATCCAAAACTTATAACAGAAGCCCTCGCTACCGTACGTTATCCTGGTACAGGCAAGAACTTAGTAGAGGCAGAAATGATAGAAGATGACTTGCGCATCGATGGAATGAACGTATCGTTCTCCATTCTTTTTGAAAAGCCTACGGATCCCTTTATGAAGTCCGTTCTCAAATCGGCGGAAGCAGCCATCCACACCTTCGTAGATAAAAACGTGAAAGTAGACATTCACATCAAAAGCATACAACAAGCACGCCCAGAAATAGGTAAACTACTGCCACAGGTAAAGAATGTGATTGCGGTGTCTTCGGGCAAAGGTGGTGTAGGTAAAAGTACCATCGCGGCCAATCTAGCTGTTGCTTTAGCAAAAGCAGGCTACAAGGTAGGGCTTCTGGATGCTGACATTTTTGGTCCTTCAATGCCTAAAATGTTTCAACTTGAAGATTTCCAACCTTACGGTGAAATGATTGACGGACGGCAACTCATCATTCCCGCAGAAAAGTACGGCGTAAAAATGCTTTCAATAGGATTCTTTGTTAATGCACAAACCGCCACCTTATGGCGAGGAGCGATGGCATCGAATGCCTTAAAGCAACTCGTAGCCGATGCTTCATGGGGCGAACTCGATTACTTTATACTCGATACGCCTCCTGGAACAAGCGACATCCACCTCACCCTACTTCAGACACTTGCTATCACGGGCGCAGTGATCGTTAGCACGCCTCAAAACGTAGCCCTAGCCGATGCACGCAAAGGAATTGATATGTATATGAACGACAAAGTGAATGTGCCGATTCTTGGACTTGTAGAAAACATGGCGTGGTTTACTCCCGCCGAACTTCCCGAAAACAAGTACTACATTTTTGGACGTGATGGAGTTCAAAAACTTGCGAAAGAAATGAACGTACCGATGCTTGGTCAAATACCCATAGTACAAAGTATTTGTGAAAGTGGAGACAGCGGTGAGCCCGTTGCTTTAAATGCAGAGACAACGATAGGTAAAGCCTTTAAAGACCTCGCTTTTGCCGTAGTAGCCCAAACAGAAAAACGAAACAAAGAACAAGCTCCTACGAGCATCGTAGAAATGCACAAATAAACAACACGACAATATGCACCGTTGTCAAGTTTTGAATATCCCTCTAGTTGCCATGCGGGAATTCTAAAAAAAACGAAGACGCGTAACATCACCTGCAAAAGGTCTGTTACGCGTCTTTGTTTTTACTCTAATCTTGTTTCCTATTTTTCTATTGAGAAATTGCGAGAACCAATCATGGTGCCATCCGCAAAGAGATAGACATTGAAAGTGCCAGGACTTAAGAACTCACTCACAGGAATGTAAAGCGTTACCAATTGTTCATCGCCCGTGTATTCTATAGTTTTTACGGCACTATATTCTAGTTGTTTGTTTTCATACGAAAAACTACCGCTCTGTCCTACGACATCACTATTTGGTTTGGTTAGACGAACATAAATTGTGCGAGGTCCTGTTTTTGCAGTAATGTTTTTAGTAACCGTAAAAGAAACAACAAAGCGCGTTACGTCTTTTGTCTTCTTTGCTTTTTTACCTCTTTTATTCTGCGGTGATACGCTTACGCCCGTCGCATCTAATTGAGCTGCTATCGCGACCTTTTCGCTCAAGTTTTGCTTCTCCGACGTAAGGTTACTGATTTGGCTTGTTGCCTCTGTATAGCGTTGTTTCACTTGCTGATTTTCATTGACAAGTGTTTGATTTAGACGTTGCAAAGAGTCTACTTGCATAATATAACTACGAAGTACAGCCCGAACCGTTTCTAGTTCTTTTTTCAATCTACTAATAGTTACAGCATCAGTACTTTTGGTTCGTTTGAGTTCTGCAAGAAGCTGTTGCGTATGATTTTGCTCTTCCGAAAGACGTGTCATCAGCGAATCATCCTTTATGCTCTTTTTAAGTTCATCATATTGTAAGGCAAACTGAGTATATTCGTTCTCCATTTCCTTTTTATCCATGGCCGCAAGTTCTTCTAAGTTCGCGTTATTCTTTTTTTGGTCTTGCAAACTAACGTATAAGTATGCGAGTCCACCACATAAGAGTAGCACAACTACGGCTACAGCTGTAATGATTAATGCTTTTTTCTTCATCCTTTTATGATTATCGTTTTGCTTTGAGTTGTTTTATTCACTTTAGTACGTGCAAACTTAGATAAAAATATTCATTTATAGACTTTACGCCATAAGAAAACAGCATTTTCCTCCTAAAAAACAGAGCGATGGACCTCTATTTTAAGAGTTCCGAACTTTTATTTTCATAGATAGGACCTCTTGCTTGAAAAGGAGAAAGCCTTTTGCACCTTTGCAAATTAGCCTATTTTGAGCGTAAAATAAGCCGTCGAGAAGCTCCATAGAAAGCCCTCCTTTTGTTTGTTTCTGTGCTGGCTTAATCGTACCTTTGCACACGATTATGACACAACATCAAAATTTCACAGAACTAGGTACGGAGCCTGTTGGAAAGCTCCTCATGAAATATGCGATTCCCGCGATCATTGCCATGGCGGCCTCCTCTCTCTACAACATCATCGATAGCATTTTTATTGGGCAAGGAGTAGGAGCTATCGCGATTGCAGGGTTAACGTTGACCTCCCCACTAATGGCTCTTACGGCGGCATTTGGGGCAATGGTTGGAGTGGGAGCCTCGACACTTCTTTCTGTAAAACTTGGAGAGAAAGACTACACCTCAGCCCAATTAATCCTTGGAAATGTAGTCACACTCAACGTGGTAATGGGCATCTTGTTAGGGCTTATTATGTTTTTGTTGCTCGACCCTATCCTTTATTTCTTTGGCGCGAGCAAAGAAACGATACCCTACGCTCGCGACTTTATGCGAGTGATTCTGATTGGCAATGTTGTGACACATCTCTATCTTGGGCTCAACGCAATGCTTCGCTCATCGAGTAAACCGAAACAAGCGATGTTTGCAACCATTGGTACGGTTCTCATCAACCTGATTCTTGCACCCCTTTTTATATATGGGTTCCATTGGGGCATCGAAGGAGCTGCTCTTGCTACCATTTTGGCACAGACCATCGTACTCGTATGGCAATTGCGCTTATTTAACAACAAGAAAGAACTGATCCACCTGAAAAGCGGTATCTACAAGCTTCATAGCAGAATCGTAAAAGAGTCGTTGGCCATTGGTATGGCTCCTTTTCTTATCAATCTATGCGCTTGCATTGTGGTGATCATTGTAAACCAAGCCATGGTAAAGTATGGCGGTGATATGGCGGTGGGGGCATATGGCATCGTCAACCGTATTGCATTCCTCTTTATAATGATCGTGATAGGCATCAATCAGGGTATGCAACCCATTGCGGGCTACAACTTTGGGGCACGTCGCTACGACCGCTTAATTTTAGTGCTTCGGCATGCTTGCATTTTAGCAACGGGCATAACGACCCTTGGTTTTATTGTTGGTACCTTCTTTGCCGAAGAGTGTGCACGCGCTTTTACTTCCGATACAGAATTGATAAGACGCGCAACGGAAGGTATGCACATTGTATTTATTGTATTCCCCTTGATCGGTATACAAATCGTGACGACCAGTTTTTTTCAGAGCATTGGACAAGTAAGAAAAAGTATTTTTTTATCGCTCACGCGTCAATTACTTTTTCTTATTCCGCTATTGCTCGTTCTGCCATCGTTCTTTGAAACAAATGGTGTATGGATTTCAATGCCAATCTCGGATGGAGCGGCATGTATTGTAGCGATTATACTTTTGATAAAACAAATAAGAAATTTCAAAACAAAAATTTTAGAAGATGAAAGACAACACGTTTGTAATTAACATCGGACGGCAACTCGGAAGTGGTGGACGTATTATCGGTAAACGTATCGCAGAAGATCTCGGTATACGTTTCTATGACAAAGAGCTTATCTATTTGGCTGCCAAAGAGAGCGGTTTCAGCGAAGAACTCTTTGAACAAAACGATGAACAAAAAAGTATGCTTCGTTCTTTCTTTAGCAACCTTATTCCGTTCGTTGGAAGTGGTGACATCTATGACAATCAAGTGAGCGAAGAATCTCTTTTTCGCATACTGAGCGACACCATTAAAACTGCTGCCGAACAGGATAACTGCGTGTTTATTGGTAGATGCTCTGAATATATCCTGCGCGAGAAGAAAGACTGCATTAGTCTTTTTATTAGTGCCAACGATGAGGATCGCATTAAGCGGATTTGCGAATACAACGATGTGACTCGCGAAATGGCGATCAAACTCATCCATGCAAGCGATAAGCGACGTGCTGCGTTTCACGATTTCTACAGTTCTGGAGCATGGGGTGCTGCCACAACCTACGACTGTTGTATCAACTCCAGTATGCTTGGATTAGACGACACAACAGAACTCGTTAAGGACGTGATAAAAAAAAGATTTCACCTTTAAGAAGTCGTAATTCATGAAACGCATAGGACTTCTCTCCGATACGCATTCCTATTGGGATGATCGTTATCTAAAACATTTTGAGCAATGTGATGAAATATGGCACGCTGGCGACATAGGCTCGTTAGAAGTGGCGAAACGCTTCGCTGAATTTCGCACGTTTCGTGCGGTGGCAGGAAATTGTGACGGAGGAGATCTTCGTAAGTTTTACACCGAACGCTTGCGCTGGAAATGCGAGGAGGCAGAAATTATGATGAAGCATATTGGTGGTTATCCTGGAAATTATGATCAGAGCATCAAAGGGACGCTCTTTGTGCATCCACCACAACTTTTTATATCGGGACATTCTCATATTCTTAAAGTGCTCTACGACCGCACGCTCAACTGCTTACACATCAACCCTGGTGCTGCTGGTATTCAAGGTTGGCATAAGCAACGTACACTGATTCGCTTTACCGTTGAAGGAAAAGAATTTAAAGATTTAGAGGTTATCGAATTAGGTGAAGAGAAGTAAAGCAAAAAGCAGAAGAATAGCAATCGGGGCAAGAGTAATAACAACTCTTGCCCCGATTTATTTAAGTAGTAAACTTTGCAGATCTTAGATAGACCAATCTTCTTTGCTCTTACGAACATATGAAGCATAACGACGTTTTGCGGCTGCCTCTGCGGCATCAAAGAGTTCTTGTGCTTTCTCTGGCTGAGCTTTCTTCAAAGAGAGATAGCGAACCTCGCCTAATAGGAAATCTTGGAATTTAGTCCAATCAGGTTCTTTTGAATCGAGGGTGAAGGGGTTTTTGCCTTCGTTTGCCAACTCTGGATTGAAACGCCATAGCTGCCAGTAACCACAAGCTACCGCACGTGCTTCTTCTTCTTGTGCGCGTCCCATACCACCCTTTATTTTCAAACCGTGGTTGATACAAGGTGCATAACCAATAACGAGAGATGGTCCCTTGTATGCTTCTGCTTCACGCAACGCCTTTAAGCATTGTGAAGGATCTGCACCCATCGCAATTTGAGCTACATAAACGTAGCCATAAGTAGTCTGCATCAAACCTAAGTCCTTCTTCGTGATACGCTTTCCGCTGGCTGCGAATTGAGCAATAGCACCAATAGGAGTTGCTTTTGAAGCCTGACCACCCGTGTTAGAATAAACCTCGGTATCAAGAACAAAGATATTGATATCCTCGCCTGTTGCCAATACGTGATCCAAGCCACCATAGCCAATGTCATAAGAAGCACCGTCTCCACCAATAATCCATTGACTACGCTTCACGAGGAAGTGGCTCAACTCATCGAGCTGTGCACAAACAGGGCAACCAGAGGCTGCACTCTTCTTTATCTCTGGAATTAGTTTCTCTGCTGCAACTTTACTTGCATCGGCATTATCTTGTCCTGCAATCCATTCTTTCGCAGCTTCTTTATAAGCCTCTGATGGTTTGTCGGAAGCAATCATCTGCTCTAATAAAGAGGTGATGCGCACTTTCATCTTCTTGTTCGCTAGAAGCATACCAAGTCCAAACTCACAGAAATCCTCAAACAAAGAGTTTGCCCAAGCTGGACCTTGCCCCTTGTCGTTGGTAGTATATGGAGTAGAAGGTATAGAACCAGAGTAGATAGAGGAGCAACCCGTAGCATTTGCAACCAACTGACGATCTCCAAAAAGTTGAGAGATGAGTTTCACATAAGGTGTCTCTCCACAACCAGAGCAAGCGCCAGAGAATTCAAATAATGGAGTTGCAAACTGAGACAAACGAGGATTGCTCTTCACGTCAACAAGCGATTGTTTGCTCTTCACGTTCTTTATGCAATATTCCCAATTTGCTTTTTCAGCATACTGACTTTCAAGAGGTTTCATAACAAGAGCTTTTTCGCCCTTCAAACCTGGACAGACGTCAACACAGTTGCCACAACCTAAACAGTCCATCACACTTATCTGCATACGCATCTGCATTCCCTTTAGCGCAGCTGGAGCTTTCATTTCCACTTTAACGGCATCAAGAGCCTTTGCTTCGGACTCATCCATCACAAACGGACGGATACAAGCGTGAGGGCAAACAAAAGCACATTTGTTACACTGTGTACAATTCTCAGGCTTCCATTCTGGAACGAATGCCGAAACACCGCGTTTCTCGAATGCAGCAGTACCTTGTTCCCACGTGCCATCAATATAATCTTTGTAAGCAGAAACAGGTAGTAAATCGCCATTCTGAGCATTGATAGGGCGTACTAAATCCGTGATATAAGCGGGTTCGTTGCGCTCAATAGGAGCTTCGTCAGCAAGATTTTCCCAAGCAGCATCTACAGCAAGAGCTTTGTACTCGCCACCACGATCTACCGCTGCATAGTTTTTGTCCACAATATCCTGCCCTTTATTACCATAACTCTTCACAATGAATTTCTTCATCTGCTCAACAGCTAAGTCTACTGGAATTACCTCCGTTATACGGAAGAAGGCCGACTGAAGAATGGTATTGGTACGATTGCCCAATCCAATCTCTTGTGCTATTTTTGTTGCATTGATATAATAAACGTGGATGTTGTTCTTTGCCAAATAGCGCTTTACCTCGTTTGGCATATTGTTTACTAACTCATCGCCTTCCCAAATGGTATTCAATAAGAACGTTCCGTTTTTCTGTAAACCGCGAGTAACATCGTACATACGCAAATAAGCCTGAACATGGCAAGCCACAAAGTTAGGAGTCTTAATTTGATACGTAGAACGAATCGGGCTATCGCCAAAACGCAAGTGAGAACAAGTGAAACCTCCCGATTTCTTCGAGTCGTAAGAGAAATAAGCTTGGCAGTATTTATTTGTGTTATCACCAATAATCTTCACAGAGTTCTTATTTGCACCAACCGTTCCGTCAGCACCAAGTCCAAAGAATTTAGCTTCATAAATGCCCTCGCCACCTAATGCCATTTCTTCTTCCAGAGGCAATGATGTATACGTAACATCATCCAGAATACCCAATGTAAATTGGTTCTTTGGTTCTGGTAAAGCAAGATTCTCATACACCGATATAATCATCGTTGGTGTGGTGTCGCAAGAACCTAGTCCGTAACGTCCACCCACAATAAGAGGATGATTTTCTACATTATAATAAGCATCCTTTACATCTAAGTAAAGAGGTTCGCCATTCGCTCCTGGCTCTTTTGTGCGGTCGAGCACTGCAATCTTTTTACACGTAGCAGGAACAGCACCGAGCAAATGTTTGATAGAGAAAGGACGATACAAGTGTACAGAAACCATACCCACTTTTTCGCCTTTCTTATTAAGGTGATCAATCGCTTCACGAGCGGCTTCCGAAACAGAACCCATTACGATGATCACACGCTCTGCGTCGTCAGCACCATAATAAGAGAATAGTTTATATTCACGTCCTGTAATTTTGGACATCTCACCCATATACTTTTCAACGATAGCAGGAACGTTATCATAGAAAGGATTGCAACTTTCACGGTGAGCAAAGAAGGTCTCAGGATTTTCTGCCATACCACGAGCCACGGGGCGCTCTGGACTAAGAGCACGATTGCGGAACTCTGTAACCGCTTTTTGGTCTACAAGAGGACGAATATCTTCTTGATCGATTTCCTCTATTTTTTGATACTCGTGAGAAGTGCGGAAACCATCAAAGAAGTTGATGAAAGGCACACGACTCTCAATAGAGGCAAGGTGAGCTACGGCCGAAAGGTCCATCACTTCTTGAACAGAACCTTCACAAAGCATAGCGAAACCCGTTTGACGACAAGCCATCACGTCACCATGGTCACCAAAAATACAAAGAGAATGAGAGGCTAGTGTACGAGCCGATACGTGGAACACGCAAGGCAGAAGCTCACCCGCAATTTTGTACATATTCGGAATCATCAACAACAAACCCTGCGAAGCCGTAAACGTTGTGGTCAGCGCACCTGCCTGAAGCGAACCATGAAGAGCACCAGCAGCTCCGCCTTCCGACTGCATTTCCTGTACAAAAACAGTGTCACCAAAGAGGTTCTTACGACCCTTTGCTGCCCATTCATCTACGTGCTCAGCCATAGGCGAGCTAGGAGTGATGGGGTAGATGGCAGCAACCTCTGAAAACATATAAGCTATATGCGCAGCGGCTTGGTTACCATCGCAAGTAATAAATTTCTTTTCTTTTGCCATTTTCTTAAAGTATTATGTATGTTTATTTTTCTTGTTAATAAAGGAACCCAAAGAGCCAAAGCGGAATATCCTTGGAACCTCTCCCTATTTCTGTGTTATAGCGAGCACAAATAATCTCATTGTCTTGACGAACCTTTTTGGCCTTTTCGCAAACGTGGTATTCCGTATTTCCATCTATAATATAAGAAGCATTCTTCTTTCCTTTTTCCACTTTATGATGCCGCCACATACTATTCGTAAAGAAGGTTTCCATCACTTCTTGCTCTGTGGGCAAAGAGGATTGAATAGCATACATCAAATTGGTATTGTGCAACATGATTTTAGAGGGCTTCTTGGAATTTTCATCTCCACACTTATAGATTTGATGAATCAGTCGAGCCTCTTCTAAATTCTTCATATAGTTCATCACCGTAGCCCTTGACGTTCCGATTTCAGCAGCCAAACGACTTACGTTCGGAGAATCGGAACCGTTGATGGCAAGCAGATAAAGCAATTTCTTTAATCTTGCCAAATACTTAAGGTCTATTTGTTTGATAAAGAGGATGTCTACCTCTATCATCATATTGATCGCTTTCAACAAATTCTCGGTAAAGTTTCTACTTTCTAAAAAGAAAGGATAATAGCCATGGTGCAAATAATCCTGAAAATAGTTCCACGGACGCACCTTGGGGAGGATGGATTTCTGAAGTTGCTCACTATGATTCAAGATGTCGTTGAGTGATACGGGAGCAATTCTATTTCCCGTTTGAAGATTGATAAATTCCCGAAAAGAGAATCCATGCAATATATAACATTTACTGATCTTATTCAATTCGTCTCCAGAATCATCGGTACCTTCTACGGAAGAGGTCGCATACACGATGCGCAATAAAGAGAAACGGCGATAACATTCACACAATTCTTTCGACCATTCAGGTTGCTTAAACACTTGGTCTATCAGCAACACTCTGCCTCCATGCTTTATAAAGTCCTCCGCGAAGTCCACCAAACCTCTACCCTGAAAATAAAAACTATTCATATTAATATAGAGACACTGCCGCATATTGACATCGAAATAGTCTTTGGCATATTGTAGCAAAAATGTGGTCTTTCCAACGCCTCTCGGCCCCTTAATACCAATCATTCTGTGCTTCCAGTCTATTTCGTCCATTAGCGCACGATGCATCGCAATGTTCGTGTGCTCTATCAAAAAGGCATGTGATTTAAAGAATGCTTCCATATAATCAATGTAAGATTGGGACTTACAAAGGTAGATAAAAATGTGAACTTTGCAAAGTCTACTTCGCAAAATCTGCTATTTTCACGTTTTTTTTATACCTTTGTACCCTATGAAGCTATTTATATTCAATCCATCGCATGATTTAGCCCTTGCTAACAACGATTCTCACTTCCTGCCACCACGTACCGTTCGGCAGATGGAGAACGATCTTGGTTTATTACCTCTGTGCTATGCCGACGAAGGCGACATAGCAATGACGGATGAGGGTTTTTTTGTTCTCAATGCAGAGCATCGTCTTTGCAAAGCGTTATCAGAAAAGCCAGACATTACGTCTGTTCATCCTTGGGGCTGGAATCCTCAAATTTATGAAAAGCTGAATAAAGCCGAAATTTCCACAGCAATACTCCCCAGCACGGAACAGCTCAACGAGGTTCGTCGTTTGTCGAACCGCGAATGGGCTACAAAATGTTTACTCCACATACGAAGTAAAGGATATGATTGGATGTGTGGTGAATCCACCTTTTGCACCAGCGAAGAAGAGATTAAAGATGCGATTACAGCCTCCAAAAGTTCTATTATCAAAGCCCCATGGTCTGGAAGTGGACGAGGATTAAGGTTTGGACAAGGACGCTTTGCGCCCCCTCTTGTCGGTTGGTGTCTCAACACCTTGAAACTACAAGGAGGGTTAGTCGTAGAACCTTTCTATAATAAGGTCTTAGATTTTGCGCTCGAATTTGAAAGCAATGGAAAAGGCGTGGTTCAGTATATTGGCTTATCTTACTTCGATTGCACTACGCAAGGATCCTATAGCAGCAGTATTGTAGCACCGCAAGAGGTCTTACGTCACAAACTAGAACCTTATTTAGATCCAGAAAAATTCAATACGCTTCGTTCCGAATTAGAAGATTGGCTATCAGAATATATTGGAACGTCTTATACGGGCATATTGGGTATCGACTGTATGATCTGTCGTCAGCCAGAAGATGACACCATTTTTATTCACCCTTGCGTAGAAATCAACCTTCGCCAAACCATGGGCTACGTAGCCATGCGTCTAACACGATGGCTGGCACCAGGAGTTGAGGCTCGCTTCTGCATTGACTATGCAGCGGATGGCATACATTCGTCTACTTATTCAGAGCGAAAACAGGATGAAAACGGATTGCTCATCAGTGGATCTATCTCGCTAACACCTATATTTTCAGATACGCTTTACTGCGCAAAGCTAGAGGTGATCGATTAGTTCCTGTTTTTGTTTTCTACCGCATTTTCGTTCGCTTCACACTGTGAATTCAAAGAGGCATCTTCGTTATTCTTTTCCCTTGAAAGAACAGCCTGAGGTATGCCTTCTTAAACGGATCATTCGCTTTTTTGAGTGAGTGCTCTTGTTCGTTAAAAAAGAAGCGCGCTCGAATTTGAAAAGGAGCGCGCTCAAGTTATCAAAGGAGCGCGCTCCTTTGATAACAAGGATTTTATCGAGCGTAACGCCAAAGCTCCTTATTTTTTCAAAATCCATTTCAACCATTTCTCTGCCAACGGAGGCCATTGTAACCCTGCACCCTTGCGCAGACCATAGCCATGTCCTCCTTCGGGCATAAAATGGAGTTCCACCCTTGTTTTGTTTTTTCTCAAAGCTTGCGCCATCACTAAAGCACTGTTGCCAAAGTCGTCATCCGCAGTACTAAAGATAAACATCGGAGGGGTTTGCGGCGACAGAGTAAGTTCAGGTGTGAGTTGGTTGTCTTTCCCTTGATCCAAATAAGCAGGATAAATCAATAACGCGAAATCAGGACGACCACTTTGTTTATCGGCTGCATCCACCGCCGAATAGAGCGAATCTTTAAAACGAGTGGAAACTCTTGCCGAAAGACTTGCTCCCGCAGAGAATCCAATCACGCCCACCTTTTCTAAGGTTGTATACTGCTGGCGAACGACACGAATGGCACGCTGCACATCTTGCAAAGCCCCCGCCATTTTATTGGGCACACGATAAGCAAGTACAAAAGCGGTAAATCCCTGCTTTGCCAACCATCGTGCCACTTCTGAACCCTCTAAATCGTAAGCCAAAATAGAATATCCACCACCAGGACAAACAACAACTCCGATTCCCTTCTTTTTTCCAATCGGATGGTACACCTTCAGCGTAGGGTTCGTTACTTCCGTCACACGAAGTATACCTTCGTCATTCTTTGCATCCATCGCAAGAGGTTGCTTCGCTTTTGTTTCTCCAGGAACAAGGCTAGGCCAAAGTTCTATCGTAGCTTGTTGCTGAGCAAACAGTCCTATACTTATAGAGAACAAAAAACTTGCTAAAAAAAATCTTTTCATCTTCATTTCTTTTTAAGCCTGCAATATTACTATTTTTTTCGAAAATGACTTTAAAAAGAGCCGTTTAATTTGTAGCATTCTTCTTTTTATAGAAAACAAAAGGAGCTACTTTCGTTAGTTAGTGTTATCTTTGCTTCTCAAAACAAAGACAACGGATTCAAGATGAAACAATACTTAAACTTGTTACAACATATTCTCGACGAAGGTGTAGAAAAAAGCGATCGCACAGGTACGGGCACAAAAAGTGTCTTTGGATACCAAATGCGCTTTAACCTAGAAGAAGGCTTTCCTTTACTCACCACAAAGAAACTCCATCTAAAATCGATTATCCACGAATTACTCTGGTTTTTACAAGGCGACACCAACGCCAAATACTTGCAAGAAAACGGCGTTCGGATATGGAATGAATGGGCGGATGCAGATGGTAATCTAGGACACATCTACGGATACCAATGGAGATCTTGGCCAAGCTATGACGGTGGTTTTATAGACCAAATTCAAGAGGCCGTCAACGACATCAAGAACAACCCCGACTCTCGCCGTATCATTGTAAGTTCGTGGAACGTAGCTGATTTGAAAAATATGAATTTGCCACCTTGTCACGCTTTTTTCCAATTCTATGTGGCGAATGGAAAACTTAGTTTACAACTCTATCAACGCAGTGCCGACACCTTTCTCGGTATTCCCTTCAATATCGCTTCTTACGCCCTCTTACTGATGATGATGGCACAAGTGACAAATCTAAAAGCGGGAGACTTCATCCACACCACAGGAGACACGCACTTATACCTCAACCATTTGGAACAAGTAAAGCTCCAATTAACCAGAGAGCCCCGTGCTCTGCCTACCATGCGTCTCAATCCCGAAGTAAAAAGTATCTTCGACTTTAAATATGAAGATTTCCAACTCGAGGACTACCATCCGTTTCCACATATACCAGGAGCCGTAGCCGTATAAGCGTCTACACACAACAAGTGCAAACCTTATTTACCGATTCAATTGACAAGAAGATGAACATCACAATCATTGTTGCCATTGCGCAAGACAACGCAATCGGCTTCGAAAACAAATTACTATTCTACGTGCCTGCTGACTTAAAGCACTTTAAGAATTTAACGACGGGACATACCATTATGATGGGGCGAAAAACCTTTGAATCCTTACCCAAAGGAGCTCTGCCCAACCGTCGCAACATCGTGTTAAGCCGAAACGGAGCAACCTTTGCCGAAGCCGAAACGTTCCCTTCGATAGAAGAAGCTTTAACGCAGTGCTCTGCCGATGAAGAAATCTACATAATAGGAGGCGCTACGGTATATAAAGAGGCTCTTTCACTTGCATCTCGCCTTTGTATTACACAGATAGCCGCCACTGCCGAATACGCAGATGCCTACTTTCCTGCTATTAACCCACACGAATGGAAAGAAGTGGCTCGCGAACATCACGAACCGGACGAAAAGAACCATTACAACTATGATTTCGTAGACTACGAAAAAAGATAAAACACAAACGAATGAAACGCTTACAAACATTAGTCCTAAGTCTTGCTGCAATTACGGCACAAGCACAAACCTATTATGAAAAGACTGTTACATTCCCCACTGCTGCCACAACAGAGCAAAAAGTGGAAATGGCAGCACGACTTGTGCCAACAAAGCAACAATTAGCATGGCAACAAATGGAACTTACCGCCTTTCTGCACTACGGTATCAACACTTTTACAGGTCGTGAATGGGGAGACGGGAAAGAAGATCCAAAGTTATTTAAGCCATCGGGGCAAGATTGCGATCAATGGGTGCGTACGCTTAAAGCTGCGGGATTTAAAATGGCTTTAATCACAGCGAAACATCACGACGGTTTCTGCCTTTGGCAAACGAAAACCACAAAACATAGTGTGGCTTCGTCAGCTTGGAAAGAGGGGAAAGGCGACGTAGTAAAAGAACTTCGCGATGCGTGTCAAAAATATGGACTAAAATTCGGAGTCTACTTATCTCCTTGGGATAGAAACGCAGAATGCTATGGGGAAGGAGAAGCCTACAACGATTTCTTTATAAAACAGCTAACCGAACTTCTAACCAACTATGGAGAAGTACACGAAGTTTGGTTCGATGGAGCGAATGGCGAAGGTCCTAACGGCAAAAAACAAGAGTACGACTGGGCACGCATACTCGAAACCATCCACCGATTACAACCTCAAGCCGTTACCGCTATTATGGGCGATGATGTTCGATGGGTTGGAAACGAACGTGGACTGGGTAGAGAAACAGAATGGAGTTCCACTGTTTTAACACCAGATAGTTACTCCAAGACAGACCTTCAAAACGACGAGCTCAACATTCGCTGCACATCGGACGACCTCGGTAGTCGTCATATGATAGCGCGTGCCACAAACATGTATTGGTATCCATCAGAAGTAGATGTGTCAATCCGTCCAGGATGGTTCTATCATGCGGATCAAGATACACAAGTAAAAAGTTTAAAGCATCTTACCGACATCTATTTCAAAAGTGTTGGCTATAACTCCGTGTTATTACTGAATATTCCGCCCGACTGCACGGGACAGATCAATGCTGCCGACTCTACACGCCTGATAGAATTTGCAAATTACCGCAACTCCGTATTCAGCAAAAACAATATACAAAAAGGCACAAAAGCATGGACGGCAAGAATTGGCGACACAAAAGAATACAAATTGAGGAAAAACGCTATTATCAACACCTTAATGTTGTGCGAAGACATCGCTCGCGGACAACGTATCGAAGCCTTCACGGTAGAAGCACTCGTCAAAGGTCAATGGATTGCACTGAGCAAAGGTACCACCGTAGGCTACAAACGTTTACTCCGCATTACGGCAATACAAGCCGAAGCGATACGTATAAAAATCACCAATAGTCGCGGCGTTGCAAACCTAATAGCAGTAGGTGCCTATTATGCACCTAGTTTGGAAGCACCCAAGCCAGAACCCATTCGGAACGACATACCTCGCTCTGAATGGAACGTGATTGCCAACGCACCTTTCACCATTGATTTAAAGAAGAGTGTAAGCCTAAACGGTTTCATCTATGCTCCAACCAATGGAGAAGTTAGTCCGAGCATCGCTTATCATTATATTTTCAGCGTTAGTCAAGATGGCAACGTTTGGAAAGAAGTTAAAACTACGGGTGAATTTAGCAACATCATGAACAATCCTATACCGCAAACGGTGACTTTTACAACCAGTGTAAAGGCACGTTACCTTAAAATAGAAGCGAAGACCGCCGATGATAAGGTTGCGACCATTACAACAAATGAATTTGGCATAATCGCAGAATGACACTCGTTGTAATAACCCTCGTAGCTTATTTTCTACTCCTACTTACCGTGTCGTATATCACAAGCCGAAAGGCTCGTGATAACGACACTTTTTTTCGAGGGTCACGTAAGTCACCTTGGTATCTTGTCGCCTTTGGAATGATTGGGGCTTCCATCTCGGGCGTATCGTTTGTATCCGTTCCAGGAATGGTCTCCACATCACAAATGACGTACTTACAAATGTGTTTTGGCTTCTTCTTTGGATACTTTATTGTCGCCTTCGTGCTCTTACCTATTTATTATAAGTTGCATTTAACGAGCATTTACCAATACTTAGATAAACGACTCGGACGCAGTTCTTACCACACGGGAGCCTTATTTTTCCTTTTAAGCAAAATAACGGGGGCTGCAGCTCGTTTCTATTTGGTATGCCTTATTTTACAGCAATTTGTATTTGATGCAATGGGTATACCCTACGTCCTCACCGTTCTTATCACGCTACTACTGATTTGGTTATACACTCGTCGTGGAGGAATCAAGACTCTCGTATGGACGGATACATTGCAAACCTTTTGCTTGATTGCAGCTTTAATCACCATCATCGTCAGTGTCGCCACAAAGCTCAACCTCAATTTCTCGGATGTAGTGCAAACCATTAGCGATAGTCCGATGAGCCGTGTCTTCGTGATGGACGATTGGATCAGCAAACAGAACTTCTGGAAACAATTCTTTAGCGGTATCTTTATTGTAATTGTGATGACAGGACTTGACCAAGATATGATGCAGAAAAACCTGACTTGCCGCACCCTTCGCGAGGCGCAAAAGGATATGTGCAGTTATGGCTTTTGTTTTATACCTGTCAACTTGCTCTTCTTAGCACTCGGTGTATTACTTATTGCCTTCGCCCCACAAATAGGAAGCATCGCAGGCGTAGAAGGGGATGCCCTACTCCCCACACTCATTTCAAGCGGTTGGCTTGGTAACGGTGGCGTTATCTTGTTTACCCTCGGCGTTTTAGCGGCTGCCTTTTCAAGTGCCGACTCAGCGCTAACCGCACTTACCACGAGTTTCTGTATAGATATTCTTGGCGTGGAACAAAAAAAGAAGGACACAAAAAGCGCAATAAAAATGCGCAATCGTGTCCATCTTGGAATGATTCTTATGTTTGTAGTCTTTACACTACTCTTCAAAGCGCTCAACAGTACAAGCGTGATCAATGCCATTTATATTATGGCTTCCTATACCTATGGTCCGCTCTTGGGCTTGTTTGCATTTGGCATTTTCACCCGCAGACAGCCGCGCGATCGCTTTGTCCCTTACATCGCGGTCTGTTCTCCACTCTTCTGTTATTTGCTCAACATTGTCGTGCTCCAGATCACGGGTTATGCCTTTGGTTACGAATTGCTTATGCTCAATGGTCTGCTCACCTTTATGGGATTGTGGACAACATCAAGTAAACCTAAACAAATAGATTAACGTTCGCTTTATCTGCGCGCTCCATATAGGTAGCCACACCGCCAAGAATCACACCATCTATCAATTCTTCGGCATTCACGCCCATCACATCCATACTCATCGTACAAGCAACCATTTCAACACCTGCCGCTTTTGCTTGTTCTATCATTTGTTCGAGTGAATCCACTCGCTTGTTCTTCATTATATGACGCATCATACGACGACCCATACCGAACATATTCATTTTTGAAAGTCCTAATTTTTTACTGTCACTAGGCAACATCATCGAAAACATACGTCCAAAAACATCCTTGTTTACGATAGGTTTTTGTTGCTTCTTGATAACATTCAGTCCCCAAAAGGTAAAAAACATTGTCACTTTCTTTCCCATTGCCGCCGCGCCGTTGGCAAGAACAAACGAAGCGAGGGCTTTGTCAAGGTCATCACTAAAAACGATGAGAGAGGCTCCAGGGATTTCCTTTACGACTTTTGGTGCGGGACTTGTAGAACAAGAACAGCACGTTGCTACATCTTCTTCAGAAGACGTAGATATTGTTGCGGTTTTTCGCACTACCGCCTTTATCACACCAGCTTTACTTTCATTGCTCACCAATTCAGCCCCTACCACTCGGCACCACGAACTAACATCATTTCCAAAAGCTTGATCCGTAGCTTTTATACATAACATTTCGCCAACAGCCATTTCTGTATACGTATTCTTTAATTTAAGAATAGGACCTGGACACATCAGTCCACAAGCATCGACTTCTATCATTTTGATGTTTTTCTCTTCTTTTGGAGCCGTATTTTTTATTAAAACAGGTTTTGCGATAGATGCCGTAGCCATTTGCCACGTTTTAATGCCTCCCGACAAATTGCTTATGCGACTAAAACCCAATTGGCAGAGTATACGATAAGCCAAATAACCACGTAAACCAACGGCACAACTTAATAGAACCTCTCTATCTTTGGGTATCTCCTCTAAGTGCTCACGTAATTCATCAAGTGGGATATTCACAAATCCAGGAATTGAACCCAACGCAAATTCATCGACCGTGCGAACATCTATACCGACAGCACCACTCGCCATCGCCTTATCAACACTACGCCAATGAATCGTACGCACCTTATTCTCTAAGATATTCATCGCTACATATCCCGCCATATTCACGGGATCTTTTGCCGAAGAATAAGGCGGGGCATAAGCTTGTTCTATCTCTGCTAAATCGTACACGGTACCACCTTGCTTAATCACTTGTGCGAACATCTCTATGCGTTTATCAACGCCATCATATCCTACAATTTGTGCCCCAAGTAATCGCCCATTTGTAGGCGAAAAAATAATTTTAAGATCCATCGGTAAAGCCTCAGGATAATAGCCTGCATGACTTGATGGGTGAGTAAACGACGAAGTATAATCAATTTTTTCTATTTGCAAACGCTTCGCATTCGTACCCGTAGCAGCCACCGTAAGATCGAAAACTTTAGCAATGCTAGTCCCTATCGTACCCTTATATTTGTACTTGTTACCTTCCACCATATTATCAGCAGCAATACGTGCTTGCTTGTTGGCAGGTCCTGCAAGTGGAACTAAAGCCACACGATTCGTTACAGGATTCAAAATCTCTACCGCATCACCTACTGCATACACATCAGGGTTTGAAGTCTGCATATAATCATTTACTTTAATACCCCTACTTTTCCCAATTTCAAGCCCTGCCGCTACGGCGAGTTTTGTTTCTGGACGAACACCAATACTCAGTATCACCATATCGGCATCTATCGTTTTACCACTTTTTAGACAAACGCGAACGACATCCGTCTTGGGTTCAAACTTCTCTACGCCATCTTCCATTACAAGCGATACCCCTTTTTGCACAAGATGTTGGTGCACAATCTGTGCCATCGAAAAATCAAGAGGTGCCATCACCTGATTACTCATTTCGACAACAGAAACATGAAGACCTGCCTCATACAAGTTTTCAGCCATCTCTAGCCCAATAAATCCACCACCCACAATGACAGCGGAAGGTCGTCTCTTTATTTCTTGACAAGCGCTTTTTAAGGTCTCTACACGCGCTTTTATGACATCTGTATCTGGGACATTTCGCAATGTAAAGATGCGTTCATCGTTGATACCCGCTATCGGTGGACGCAACGCCTCCGCGCCAGGCGAAAGCACCAACTTATCATAAGGAAGTGAATACGTGTCGTTGGTATCGTTGTTTTTCACGTCTACTGTTTTGGTATCTAAGTGTATCGCGATCGCTTCACTATTCACACGAATATCTATACGAAAGCGAACTTCAAATCCTTCTTTTGTCTGAACAAAGAGCTTTTCGCGCTCATCTATCGTACCACCTATATAATAAGGTAAACCACAGTTTGCATACGAAACA
The DNA here is from genome assembly GCA_036652575.1 of Bacteroidaceae bacterium. Lineage (GTDB taxonomy): Bacteria > Bacteroidota > Bacteroidia > Bacteroidales > Bacteroidaceae > Alloprevotella. Next base: position 1,923 of record JAVVVP010000025.1, on the reverse strand, counting down.
TATTGTCCACGCTCTAATAATGTTATTTCAGCCTTTTCGTCCAGCCTACGTAAACGAGCAGCAACCGTCGCTCCTCCTGCCACTCCACCTATAATTACATACTTCATCTTTTTATACTTCTTGTGTTCATAATATGAAAGCGAAGATACGCTATTTTATAGAACGAGCAACAAAACAGCCTCCTAAAAATCAATAAAAAGCGCGCTGAAAGAAAATTCATTTTTTCAGCGTTACTACTCAAAGTCACAGACTACTAGAGTGGATAAAATCATCCATAATTCAGATGAGTTTTATTGTATACAATTCAAAAAACATCGTATCTCTATTTTCGTATCTGGAGTCATTCGATCGCAAGACTATTACAACGACAAAACGGACACGTCCTAATAACGAAAAAGGAACGCTTTATATAAAGCGTTCCTTTTTCGTTATTAAGCTAAAAACAAAATTACCATTCTTCTGAAATATACTTAAGTACCTTTCTCATTTTTCCGTTAAACAGGATCGGCTTCTCCGTTAGTTCTTGATTAGGAGACTTGTACCAATCTGCATTTTTACTACCGTTACTCGTTACCCACTCTGCGTATTGAGGATAAGCTGTATGGAAATTTGCTTTCTCTACCGCATGACGAGTAAGAACAGGAACTTTAAATCCCCACACAAAGCCATCTATTGCACAATAAGAATTCGTTGGATCTTTTGCAACGCCTTTAGAACGATCCGCTTCGTATTTTGCTTCATAAGATGCAGTAGGTGCATAATTCTTCATGTGAACTTCATAGGTCATCATTTCTTCTTTATTGTTGGTAGGATTCTTTTCTTTCTGTTTTGTTACAAGGAAAAAGTTTTGCTTCTGTGTGTCCATCACTACCTTCTGATAAGCGGCTAACTGTTTTTTACCCTCTTCTAGAGAAAGGTTCTTACGATCCTTAGCACGGAATGTAACCGTAACCGTGAACAAGCCCTTTGTTACGTTTAGACTTTCATCATTTTCTACATTGTAGAAATGGTGCTTTGTACCGAGTGTCAAACCATTTTCTTTTGCACTCTTTGGATTGATTAATTTATAAAGGTCATTGATGTAAATTATTGGACTACGACCTCCATTACTATTTTCATTCCATTCAACTTTTGCCGTAATGCCATCCTTTGTCACGGCTCCCCAATTACCTTGAGATACCCGAATATCTATATCGTCTTTGTCAATAAAGGTATCTTCAAAGTCCTCCAGTAACAGTCCAAATCCAGCAGCAAAGCCACCACCTTTCGCACGTACGTGCATTACTACTTTCAGGTCCTCTCTCCAAGTATTCAAGGTATCAGCTTTATCGATCGTTGTAGCTTCAAGATCGTAATCTACAACAAGATCATTAAAATCATTATCTATACCTGCTACGTTATAAGGCCACGAATCATCAAACATCACAACACCACTTGAATGATAATTCGTATATCCGTCACTATTTGTAACGTATTCCTTAACAGCATCTTCAGGAAGTACTATAGTAGCAGAAACCGCATGGGTAGCTTCATAGACTTCTGAGTTCTCAATTTCAGTACCTTTCATTTTTTTAGCAGCATTCTCAGATGTTACCGCAACTTGCATTACTTTATAACCTTTTGCGGTAGGATACTTAACGTAAACGTCATTCAATCCATAAGAAAGAGCAAAATCAACTTGTGTTGTAGCACTGGTCAACGGTGTATTTTCAATAATAGGAGTTTTACAGTTTGCATCCGCATAAATCGATGCATACGATAAAGCTTTCGATGTTGCAAGCCCACCACCTATAGGAGGGGTATTGCCTTCTGTAAGGCTATCATCATTTGAGCAAGAGCCCAAAGAGACCGCAGCGAACAAAACAAAGAATAAATGTTTTACTTTCATGATTTTGTTTTTTAGAATTCAGTGCAAAGATACGT